>CAMDOQ010000052.1 GCA_945903685.1 Rhizobium sp. Q54 | reverse complement strand
CAACACCTCATCGCTCGAGATTCGCTGCGGCGCCCACATCCTGATGTTCGATGCCGGCACCGGCTTTCGCTATCTCGGCAATTCGCTCCTCAAGCAGGCCCCGGTCGAAGCCGATCTGTTTCTCACCCACACCCACCTCGACCACGTCGTCGGGCTGCCGTTCTTCATCCCGGCCTTCAACCCGGCCAACACGTTTCGCATTTGGGCCGGCCATCTGCTGCCGAAGTACACGATCCGCGACGTCCTCGGCATGATGATGACGCCGCCGCTGTTCCCGGTGCCGATCGGGATCTTTCGTGCCAATATTTCGTTTCACGACTTCCATGCCGGCGAAACGATTGAGCCCAAGCCCGGCATCCTCGTACGGACGGTTGCGCTCAATCACCCCAACAATGCGACCGGCTATCGCGTCGAGTTCAACGGCCGCTCAATCTGCTATCTCACCGATACCGAGCACAAGCCGGGGGCGCCCGATCGCGTTATCCTCGACCTCATTCGCGACGCCGACATCGTCATTTACGACGCGATGTACACCGACGAGGCGTTTCGCGGCCGCGAAGGCTGGGGCCATTCGACCTGGCAGGAAGGCTTGCGCCTTTGCGACGAAGCGCGGGTCAAGACCTACGTCGTCTTCCACCATGATCCGGATCATTCCGACGACTTCATGGACGGCATCGCCAACCAGCTCGAAAAACTTCGTCCGGGTGCGGCCGTTGTCGCACGCGAGGGCGCGGTGCTCAGGCCGTGATCGGTACACCGTGAAACGCCTCCGCCGTACCGCGCACGCCCTGGCGACGGTCTGGGGGACGAAACCGCGGGGCTACTTCATTTCCGACCGCTTCGCCGCCGCCGCACGCCCCGACTATCGCTGGGTCGCGGCGCTGTTCGCCGCGCGGCGCGAGCGCTTTGCCGCGGTGATTCGGCTGATCGACGCTTACGCGGTCGAGCTCGCGGACATCGGGCGGGCGTCGCCGCCCGGTCCGCGCTGGGATCAGGATTGGTTCCCGCGCCTCGACGCCGCCGCCCTTTACGCAATGATCCGAAACGAACGGCCGGTGCGGGCGGTCGAGATCGGCTCCGGCCACTCGACCCGTTTCCTTGCCCGCGCGGTCGCCGACGGCAAGCTCGCGACCGAGATCGTCTGTATCGATCCGGAGCCGCGCGCGTCGCTTGCAGGCTTGGCGATCGAGCGCATCGCGACGACGCTGCAGGCGGCCGACCTCGCGCCCTTCGACCGCTTGGGTGCGGGCGACCTCTTGTTTGTCGATTCGAGCCACGTGCTGATGCCCGGGAGCGATGTCGACCTGATCGTGAACGGTATCCTGCCGCGGCTGGCGGCGGGGGTCCTCATTCACGTTCACGACGTTTTTCTACCAGAGCCTTATCCGGACGCATGGCGTTGGCGCGGCTATAACGAACAGCTCGCGATCGCCGCACTTCTCGGCAGCGGTACTTACGAGCCGTTGTTCGCCAGCGCTTATGCCGCGCGCGCCCTCGGTCCGGAGATCGAGGCGAGTATCCTCGCCCGGCTGCCGCTCGTACCGGGCGCGCTTGAATCGAGCTTGTGGCTCCGCAAAAGCCGGGCCACTCCATGTTGATGGGTCGGGAGTCGGGAGCCGCAAGCGACCTCGACCGTCAACCGGTGCCGGCGCGCATCCGGGACGCGATCGAGCGCCAGCAAGCGGCAAGCGAGCGGTTGATCGGCTGGGCCCAACTCGCGGTCGTCGTGACGTTCGGGATTCTTTACACCGTCTCGCCCAAGACCTTCGTCGCCGAGCGCACCTTCGCGCCGGTTCCATGGGTGCTGGCGGCGTATCTCGGCTTTACGTTGGTTAGCCTCGGGCAGTCCTATCGCGGCGGATTGCCGCGATGGTTCCTGACGCTTTCGGTCGCGATCGACATGGCGCTGCTGTTCGGGCTGATCTGGAGCTTCCACCTCCAGTACATGCAGCCGCCGGCGTTCTACTTGAAAGCGCCGACGCTGCTTTACGTGTTCATCTTTATCGCGCTGCGCGCGCTCCGGTTCGACGCGCGCTACGTCATCCTGGCCGGTTTAGCCGCCGCGCTCGGCTGGTCGATGCTGGTGGCGTTCGCCGTGTTCTCGGACCCGGCCGACAACATGATCACGCGCGACTACGTCCGCTACATGACCTCGGCGAGCGTGCTGCTGGGCGCCGAGTTCGACAAGATCGTCTCGATCCTGCTGGTGACCGCGATCCTCGCCGTCGCCATCACCCGGGCCCGCCGGACCCTGATCCAATCGGTGCGCGAAAGCGCCGCGGCGCGCGATCTATCGCGCTTTTTCGCGCCCGAAGTCGCGGCCCGTATCACCCAAGCCGAGCAGCAGATCCGAGCGGGCGAGGGCGACATCCGCGAAGCCGCGATCTTGAACTGCGACATCCGCGGATTTACGGCGCTCGCCAAGCGCCTGCCGCCCTCGGACGTGATGAAACTCTTGGCCGACTACGAGGCCCGCATGGTAGCGGCGATCCAGCGCCATGGCGGCTGCATCGATAAATTCATGGGCGACGGCATCATGGCGACGTTCGGCGCGGTGTTGCGGACCGAGACGTTCGCGGCTGACGCGTTTCGCGCGATCGATGCGCTGGTCATCGCCGCCGACGAATGGGCGGCCGAACGGCGGCGTGCCGGGGCCGAGCCGCTCGCTATTCACTTTGCGGTCGCGGTTGGCGCGATCGTGTTCGGCGCGGTCGGCGACGAGACCCGGCTCGAATACACGGTGATCGGCGATGCCGTGAACCTCGCCGCCAAGATCGAGAAACATAACAAGGTCGCGGGCACGCGTGCGCTCACCACCGCCGACGCCTACGCGACTGCGGTACGCCAGGGCTACGTCGCGCCGGCTCCACCCAGCCACCGGCTTCACGAGAAGGTCGAAGGCGTCGCCCAGGCCCTCGACCTCACCGTTCTCGCGCGTTGATGCGGGGTCGGCGCCGTTACTTGTAGGGATCGGCGGCGTCGCGCAGGCCATCGCCGAAGAAGTTGAGCGCGAGAATGATCACGATCACCGGGACCACCGGGAAGAGCAGCCACGGGTAGACGGCGACCGCGTTAATGTTCTGGGCTTCGTTCAGGAGCACGCCCCAGCTCGTGATCGGCGGCCTTAAGCCGAGGCCGAGGAAAGAGAGAGCGGTCTCGCCCAAGATCATGCCGGGAATCGCGAGCGTTGCCGAAGCGATCAAATGGCTCATGAAGCTCGGCATCAGATGGCGGAAGATGATGCGGGACGGCGGCGCACCCATGAGAATCGCCGCGGTGCAGAAATCCTCCTCGCGCAAGGCCAGGAGCTTCGAGCGTACCGAGCGCGCGAGCCCGGTCCAGTCGAGCAGACCCAAGATGATCGTGATCCCAAAGAAGATGATGATCGGGCTCCAATCGACGGGGAGCGCGGCGCCGAGCGCCATCCACAGCGGTAGATTGGGGAGCGAGCGCAGGATCTCGATCGAGCGCTGCACCACGGCATCGATCATCCCGCCGTAATACCCGGCCAATCCGCCGAGCACGAAGCCTAAGACGAAGCTCACGGCGACACCGATCAAGCCGACGGTGAGCGAGATGCGGGCGCCATAGATGATGCGCGACCAGATGTCGCGGCCCAAACGGTCAGTGCCGAGCCAGAATAAGGTGCCGCCCTCGGCCGGGCACACGAAGTGGAACCGGCCCTCGATCGCGCCCCAGAAGCGATAACTATCGCCGAGGCAGAAAAAACGCAGCTTGTCGACCTGGGTACGATCCTCGGAATAGAGCCACTGCATCTTCTCGAGGTTGAGCTCGGACTTGTAGCGGTAGACGAACGGCGCCGTCAGTTGCCCATCGTGAAACATACGGATCGACTGTGGCGGCGCGAACAGATGGTAGGGGTCGCGCGTATGCACGTGGTACGGCGCTAACATCTCGGAAATGAAGATCGAGACGTAGAACACCAACAGAATGAGGCCCGACCACACCGCGACGCGGTGGCGCCGGAGCTTCCACCACATCATGGTCCACTGCGAGGCCATGAAGTAGCGTTCCTGCTCCGCCGTCATCGTTTCGACGGCGTAGGGGTCGAACGGCTCGCGCGAGATGTAGTGCGCGAGCGGTGCGTTGCGCGCGGCGTCGCTCATCGCTGGGTGCCCCCGGTCAGGCGGATGCGCGGATCGAGCGCGGCGAGCGCGAGATCGGAGATGAACATGCCGATCACGGTCAGGAGCGCAAGCAGCATCAGGAACGACCCGGCCAGGTATTGGTCCTGCGTTTGCAGCGCACGCAGCAGCACCGGGCCCGTGGTCGGGAGCGACAGCACGACCGAGACGATGACAGCGCCCGAGATCACCTCCGGCAGCAGGCTGCCGATGTCGGAAATGAACGGGTTCAGCGCCATCCGCAGCGGGTATTTCCACAAAAGCTTACGCGGATGCAGGCCCTTGGCGCGGGCGGTCGTGACGTACTGCTTCTGGAGTTCGTCCAGGAGGTTGGCGCGGAGCCGCCGGATCATGCCGGCGGTGCCCGAAGTTCCGATCACGATCACCGGCACCCACAGGTGCGCGAGCACCGACCACGCTTTCCCCCATGAGAACGGCTGGTCCATATACTGCTGATCCATCAGGCCGCCGATCGAGATGCCGAGATAGACATTGGAGAGGTAGAGGAGGACCAGCGCGAGCAGGAAGTTGGGCGTGGCGAGGCCTAAGAACCCGACCAGCGTCAGCGTGTAGTCGCCGGCGCTATACTGGTGGGTCGCGGAGTAGATCCCGATCGGGAACGACACCACCCAGGTGAAGATGATTGTCGCCACCGAGACCACGATCGTGAGCCACATCGCCTCGCCGACGATCTTGGCAACGGGCTCGTTGAACTCGAACGAATAACCGAGATTGCCCTGCAGCAAGCCGGCGAAGCCAGTCTCGCCCGGCCACACGCCGAGCCAGATCGCGTATTGCTCGATCATGGGGCGATCGAGACCGTACTGCTTTCGCAGGAACTCGAGCTTCTCGGCGTTGCCACCCTCGCCCTGGGCCTGAAGTTCGGCCATTTGAGTTTCGAGGAAGTCGCCGGGCGGCAGCTGAATGATGATGAAGACCAGTGCGCTGATGACGAGCAGCGTCGGCACCATAATCAGTACGCGGCGGATCGTGTACGTCAGCATGCTGGCCTAACGCGGATTATTCGTCGAACCAGAACGTGTCCGGCTGGTAGATGCCGAACTGCGCGCCAGGGTTCCAGTTGTAAATCGCTTCCTGGGGCACGTTCTTTAGGGTGTTGCGCACGATGACGGGCTGGCGTACGCCCGAAACCACGCCAACGGTGAAGACCTCGTCGGTATGGATCGTCAGCACGCGATGCCAGATCCGCTCGCGCTCGGCGCGTGTGCTGGCGCGGATCCATGCCTCGTAGAGACGCATGAGTTCTTGCGCCGCAGGTAGGTCGGGCGGCTCGCCGGCTTTGGCGCTGGTCTCGAAGTATTGCCCCCACTTCGGCCATTGCAGCTGCACCTGATTGACGGGCGCGAACTCTTCCGGACTCATGTCGGGCGTAATGATGCCGTTTTCAAGCCCGCCCCACACCGACATCACTGTCTCGCCGGCAAAGATCCGGTTGCGGAAGACCTCGCGTTGGAGCGGCCGGGTGAAGAGTCGGATGCCGACCTCCAGCCAGGTTTCGCGGATCAGTTCGAGGATGTCGCTCTGCTCGGACTCCTCGCCCGCGGTCTCGACGATGATATCCATGGTGCGGCCATCCGGGAGTTCGCGCAGGCCGTCGGCGCGGCGCTTGAGACCGATCGAATCGAGCAGCCGATTGGCTTCGCGCACGTCGAAACGCGCCCACTCCGTGCGATATTTTTCGGTATACAACGGGCTCTCTTTGAGCACTGTGTTGTTGCCTTCGATCGCGAGCCCGAAGTAGAGCACGCGGTTGATCAGCGTGCGGTCGATGGCGAGGGAGAGCGCGCGCCGGTAGCGGGCGTCGCGGTTGAGCTTGCGCCACTCCGGGTCGCTGGCATTGAGGTTCGGAAACAGCGCAAAATGCGATCCTTTGGCCTCGCGCCACAGGCGAACGCTGAAGTTGGCGCGCTTCTCGTTGTTCTTGAGGAAGGTATAGTTGTTGAAGGCGATGTTGCGGCTCTGGAGGTCGACTTCGCCCGAACCGGCCTTGGCGGCGATCAGCTTCGAATTCGCCAGCACCATGATGAAACGATCGATGTAGGGAAGCTGCTGACCCCGCTCGTCGATGCGGTGAAAGTAGGGGTTGCGCTCGCCGATGAAGCGATTGGCCGGCGGTTTGGTGGTCGGGCGCCACGGCCCGAGCGTCGGTATCTCGGGGTTGTCCAGATTACGCAGGCGGTCGCGGCGGAAATGCAGTGGCACCCAGCTCCGCTGACCTTCCTCGGCGACGAGCTTGCGCAGCGTGGCGCGGTCCGCGTACTTGATGTGGAACTGCTTGAGGTAGTGGGCAGGCCGATAAATAAAGAGCGGCGCGGCCGAAGCGAGTTCGGGCAGGAAGAACGGGTTGGGCTCGGTCCACGAGTAGCGGACCGTATGGGGATCGAGGACCTCGAACGTCGGCGATTGGTTCCCGACCAGCAGCACGCGCGGCGGACCACCGGGCGAAATGTCCTTGTTGAGGATCATGTCCTCCCAGAAGTAGCGGAAATCCTCGGCCGTGAACGGCTGGCCGTCCGACCACCGATGGCCTTTGCGCAATTTCAGGGTGAAGACACGGCCGCCATCCTCGGCGGTGAAGGACTCGAGAATGTCAGGCACCAACTCGTAGGTCTTCGGGTCGTAGACGACGAGGCGCGCATAGCCGTAGACGTCGAGTAAACGAAGATCGTTGGTCGTACCGATCAGCATCGAGAGCGCGCCGCCATGCTTCCCCGGTGTCTTGTAGTCGGCGAGCTTGACGACGCGCGGGTTGGCTGGGAGGCGCTCGCCGACTGGCGGCAGCCGCCCGGACTGAACTTGGGCGGCGAGGCTCGGCGGCTCGACCAGCGTTTGTGCGCTGCCGCCGGAAGCGGCCAGCGCGCAGGCGGCGAGGGTAATCGCGAGGAGACGGGCGACGGTCATTGGGCGGCGCTCTGCACAGATCCCAGACCGCTATCGGGTCGGGCGCGGACGAAATGACCATCGCCCAGGTGGACCAAGTCGAGCTTGGCCGATTCGTTGATCGTGAATGGGTCGGGCCAATCGCCGGGGTTCGAGGCCTTGCCGGCCATGAGCGCGGTCAAGTCGAGGCGCGCATCGGGATCGGGCTTGGGCACCGCAGACAACAGCGCCCGGGTATAGGGATGGACCGGGTTCTTGAACAGGACGTCGCGCGGTGCAAGCTCGACCAGGCGTCCGGCGCACATGACGGCGATGCGGTCGCAGACGTAGTCGACGACCGCGAGGTTGTGCGAGATGAAGAGGTAGGTGAGGCCGAGCTGCTCCTTCAGATCCTTGAGCAAGTTCAAGATCTGCGCCTGGATCGAAACGTCGAGCGCCGATACCGGCTCATCGCAGATCAACAGATCGGGCTGGAGCGCGAGCGCGCGGGCGATGCCGATCCGCTGGCGCTGGCCGCCGGAAAAGCTGTGCGGATAACGGCGCAAGTAGCGGACGTTGAGCCCGACCAGGTTCATCAATTCGCTGACCCGCTCGAAGCGCTCTTTCTGGTCGCCAATCCCGTGGATCAGGAGCGGCTCGTTGATGATGTCGAATACCGTCATACGCGGGTTGAGCGAGCCGAACGGGTCCTGGAACATGTACTGGACGCGGCGGCGGTATTTCTTGAGCCCCTTCTCGTCGAGGGCGAGCACGTCGACGATCGTGCCGTGGTCATTGTAGGACACGGTGCCACCGTCGGCCGAGACCGCCCGCAGCACGATCTTGCTGGTCGTCGTCTTGCCGCAGCCCGATTCGCCGACCAGTCCGAGGCACTCGCCGCGCTTCAAGGTGAAGCTGACATCGTCGACGACGGTTGCGACGGCAGCGTTCTTGCGACCGAGCAACCCTTGCTTACGAATCGCGAACGTTTTGCGCAGGTGCTTGACCTCGAGCAGCGGCGCATCGCCGGCATGCGCGGGCCACGGGTCCTTTTTCAACAGGTGCTGGCCGGGTTTGGCCTTGATCTCGCGGATCGGCACCAACCGTTCGCCCGGTTCCATGTCGAAGCGCGGCACCGCGCGCAACAGCGCATTGAGGTAAGGATGTTCGGCGTGGCGGAAGACGTCGTCGCGGGTGCCCGACTCCATCACCTTGCCGTGGTACATGACGATGATTTCTTCGGCCATGTTGGCGACGACGCCGAGATCGTGAGTGATGATCAGGATCGCCATGCCGAGCTCGGCCTGGAGGTCCTGCATCAGCTTCAGGATCTGCGCTTGGATGGTCACGTCGAGCGCGGTGGTCGGCTCGTCCGCGATCAGGATCGGCGGCCGGCACACCAACGCCATCGCGATCATGGCGCGTTGGCGCAAGCCGCCCGACAGCTCGAACGGATAGGTGTCGAAGGCCTTGTCCGGATCGGGGAAGCCGACGTGCTTCAGCATCTCGACCACGACCCGCTTGGCTTCGGCCGGTCCGGCGTTGCGATGCAGGATGAACGCCTCGCCGATCTGGTCGCCGATGGTGTGGAGGGGCGAGAGCGAAGTCATCGGCTCCTGGAAAATGATCGAGATGCGCCCGCCGCGGAGCGCGCGCATCGCCGCCGAGTCGCGATCGAGCTTGGCGATATCGACGACCGAACCTCGCTGAGCCGGATCGGCGAACAGGACTTCGCCGCTGGCGATCCGACCGTTGCGCGGCAAGATGCCCATGATTGCCTGCGACACCACCGACTTGCCCGAACCCGATTCGCCGACCAAGGCTACGGTCTTGCCCTCGGGAATGCGGAACGAGATGCCGTCGACGGCCTTGATCAAGCCCTCCGGCGCTTGAAATTGAATCCGGAGGTCGCGAACAGTGAGGACGTCAGCCATGGGCGGTGATCTTCGGGAGCGGAAGTGACGCGGTCATGACGGTTGCCGCCCTTGCAAGGTGGCGCGATTGGAGAGCGTCGCGGCGCCCAGCGCGAGCCCGCGGCGTTCGGCGGCGGCGAGGACGCTCTCGGCAAGTTGGGCGAAGTTCGAAATCGTCGAATCGAACGCCAGCCGTACCGCACCGGCGTCGATGCGAAGCTGCATCCAGCCGCGCTCGCGGTCGCGGCGCGTCGAGTAGTAGCGGAGATCGACTTCGGTCATGTCGCGCCACGCGACCGTTCGCGGGAACGGTCCCTCGGTGCGGATGCCGCTTTCGCCGACCTCGACGCGCGTGACATGGCGCAACAGCGTGCGCAGGCCGAACGCTGCGAACAAAACCGCAACCCCCCCCAGGATGTATTGAATGATTTCGAGCGGCTCCGCCAACATTATCGGCCCTACGGTGAGAATCAATCCCGTCGTTGCGCGGACATAGTCGAGAGCGAGGACGCGGGGCGGGTAGCCATGGCGGCTCATAGCACGGGTGCGAACACGGAAGTCGCCGGCTGCCAGCGCAGTCCGGGGAGGGACGCCGTTTCGGCCAGGAAGCGCTCGAGGAAGCGCGTGAGCGCAGTGTCGTGAACGAGGTGGTGGGTGAGAACTCCTACCGGGGCGCTCGAAGCCGAGCCGCCTAACCGCCGCGCCTTTAGTTCCGCAACGAGGCGCTCGAGGGCGCCACCGGCGCCGGCAAAGGCGCGCCGCCGCCAGTCGATCAAGTCGACGTGGACGTTGGCCTGGTGGAGCCCGGGGGCGACGCGCGGCGGCAGCGGATCGCCGAGCGCCGAGTAACCCCGGTAGCCGGCATCGCTTAGGCGGGCCACCAGGCTCTGGTCGGCGCGATTCCACGGCGGCACGAATACCGGAAGCGCGGCGACGCCGAACAACGTCCGCAAACGGCTGAGCCCAGCCACCGCTTCGGCCACCATCGCGGTCATCGCCCGATAGCCGCCGAATTCGCTCTTACGCTCGGGGCGAACAGCGTGGTCGGCGTGGGCGTAACCGTGCACGAGGATTTGGGTCTCGTACTCGGCCGCCACACCGACTAAGTCGTCGCGGCAGGCGGCCGGCACCACCGCGAGCGCGACCGGAACCCGGTGGCGCGCGGCAGTCGCCAGCAGCGCCCTGAGCGCTGGGGTCGCTTGGACGGCGTCGTCGTCGCGCAGCCAGAGCGCGGCAGTCGCGCCGTTCGCGGCCCAGGCTGCCGCTTCGCGCCGAAGGTCGGCCCACGATGCCATGGCGTTAGCGCGGCCTCGCCGTGGCCCAGGCGGCGATCAGGCTAACGCTGGTCGCGGCGCCGTCGAGGTCGAGCCCAGCCGTGCTCGCCGGCCCGCCGTGGGCGGCGCGGGCGACCGCTGCCGCCAACGTCGCCGCGCTCAATGCGGCTTCGGTGACCACGGTGAAGCCGCCGCGCGCGGCGAGGCGTGCGGCGCGCAGGCTCTGTTCGGTTTCGCCGCCGCCCGCGAAGGGGACGATCACGGCACGAGTGCCCGCTTGCAAGACGTCCAACATCGTGTTGTAGCCACACTGACTGATCGACAATACGCTCCGCGCCAACAACGCTCTAAAGTCGCTACGCGACCGCTCGACTTCAACCCCCGGACCGGCTTCGCGCGCGACCCGACCGAATGCCGCCTCATCCAGGTTGTGACCGGCGATGAGATGCCAGGTGCGGTCTTTGTAAGGAGTTTGCGGACGAGCGCCGAGCGCTGCCTCGAGCAGCGCTGCCCCCACTGCCCCGCCGCCGACCGAAACCACGACCTCGCCGTTGCTCTCGGCGATGGCCGGACGCTCCGGGGCGACTCCTTCGACAATGTAGCCGGTGTGACAGATACGATCAGTGATGCGGGTCACAAATGGGGCTGAATCGGCGAGCGAAACAAAACGAGGATCGCCGTGAACCAGGAGCCAATCGTAGTACCGATCGAACCAGCCCAAGGCCTCGGCGGTGCGCTCGGGGTCAGGGCGGGCATTCAAGATGTCGCGGACCGAGGCGGCGACGATCGGACGCGGCCGCCGCGCCCGCAAGGCTTCGAGCAGCGGCAGTAGCTCGTGCCGAAGCTGACGGCGCCCGAACGGGAACAGCTCGGTCACGACCACATCGGGCGCAAAGTGCAACGCGATGTCGAGTAGGCGGGCACGACGAGCCGCCCACCAGGCGTCGTCCACCGGCGCATCGTCCGCGCCGATCAGGGTCTTGAAGCCGGAATCGCGCGCGCGAAGGGGCGGCAATTGCGAAAGCCGTGCGCCCCCCAGATCGAGGCCCGCCACCGGGAATCCGCCCGAGGCGACGATCGTTTCGATGCCGGCAGCAGCGAGCGCGCGGGCCAAGGCAGCGGCCCGCTTCAAATGGCCGATGCCGAGAAGATGTTGCACGTGCAGGAGGACCCGCACCGTCATGGCTCGGCCGAGGGTTCGAACAGAGGCCGGTTGGGCAGGTCGAGGCGAAGGGTACCGTCCGCAGCCACCCCAAAAAAATGGGCGCGATCCCAGGTTAGTTTAACGGGGGCTTTGCCGCGCATGTCCCATCCGGTCGCGAGCGCCAAAGCGGCGCGAATAACGCCTTTGTGCGTCACCGCGCCGACCGGTCGCGGGTTGCTGGCGATGTCGTGCAGAAACCCCTGGAATCGCAGGGCGACGTCGCGCGGCGTTTCACCGCCCTCGGGACGAAAATCGAGGCCGCGCGCCTCGTTCGTGGCGAGCAGAGTGCCGAGCCCCCGCCGCAAACCGTCGAGCGTTTGCCCTTCGTAGGAGCCCCAGTCCATTTCGATCAGCCGCGGATCGATGGTCGGCGCGGCGACGCCGAGAAGGGCAGCGGTAGCGCGAGCGCGCCCGAGTGGGCTCACGTACCAGGTGCGGTCGGCGAGGTCGCGCCCGAGCGTGCCGCCGCGGCGTTCGGGGTCGGCGAGCGGTATGTCGGTCCGCCCCTGGATCCGCCCGGCGGCGTTCCAGGCGGTCGGGAAATGGCGGATCAAGGCGAGCGAGACCGTCATCGGTCGGCGGTCGCGTGGGCAAGGGCGCGATCGAGGATCGTTTGGGCCGCGCCAAGGCTGCGCTCGGACGCGACGAACGAACTGGCCGCGGCACCGAGTGCCTGACGCAGCGCCGGCTCGTCCAGCAGCGTCGCCACGTGGTCCGCGAAATCGCGGGGGTCGTTGGCGCGGGCCAGCAGGCCGGTACGGCGGTCGATCACGATATCGGGGACGCCGCCGATCGCGCCGGCGACGACCGGCAACCCTGCCGCGCCCGCTTCGAGGAGCGCCATGCCGTAGGCCTCGCCGACCGCGGGCCAAAGGTAAAGGTCGGCCGCCGCATAGAGTTCGGCCAGCGCCTCGGGCGGGCGCTCGCCGAGGAAACGAACGCGCGCTGCGCCGAAGCCGGCGAACGATGCCTCGACATCGCCCCGCGCCTCGCCATCGCCCACGATCAGCAGCGTCCACGGCCGCTCGGCCAAGGAGCCGAGGGCAGTGGCAAGCTCGCGATAGGACTGGAGTTTGACGTCGCGCCGCATCATCGCGACGGTGAGGAGCCAGGGGCGTGCGGGATCGAGATCGTAGCGGGCGGCGAGGGCGGCGCGGACCGGTGCGCGGCGTGCGGCCGCGGCGGCCAAGGGTTCCGGGTCGAGAAATGGCGGCAATGCGAACATGCGGGCGGGTTCGTGCACGAGCGGCGCCACGCATTGGGCGTCGTGTCGCGTCAGGCAGAGCACCGAACGAGCCTTGGCGATCGCCGTCTCGGTATCGGCGTGGTAGGTGCTCCAGACTCCGGCTGCGCGCTTGGGCGCGTGCGAGGCCTCGGCGACCACATAGGGGAGGTCGAGCGCGGCCGCGGCCTGCGGTCCGATCCAGTCCGGCGCCTTGTAATAGAGGTGATACGTGAACCAAAGCGCCGGCCGCTCGGCCGCCGGGAGGCCGCGGAGCGCGGCGACGACGCGGGCCGCTTCGTCCAAGCCGCGTGCGCGGTGGGCGGCGAGCGCGGCCGGATCGTCCGTCGTGGCGCGGGCCCGGAAGGTCGAGGCGACTGCCGGCGCGTGACCGAGGCCGCGCAGCGCCTCGAGCAGCAGCCGGGCCATCCGGCGATCGCCCGATGGCACCGGGTGGTCGGGGGGCTTCAGCGGCGCATAAAACGCGATCCGCATCTAGCCTGCCCCGGCGCCGAACTTCTCGGCCAAGCGATCGAGCCCTTTGGCGCAACCGAAATCGTGCCGGACGGTTTGCTCCGCGACTTCGCCCAGGCGCTGGCGTATGGCCGGCGCGGCGATCAAGGCGGCGAGCGCTTGGGCGAGGGCCGGGGCGTCGGCTGGCGGCACCAGCCAGCCCGACTCGCCGTGGCGGATCAGCTCGGGTACCGCTGCCACGTCGCTCGCGATACAGGCGAGGCCCTGCGACTGCGCTTCGAGCAGAACGTTCGGGAGGCCATCGCGGTCGCCATCAGCTGCGATCTGGCTCGGCAGCACGAAGAGGTCGGCCGCCCGGTAACGTTCGAGCACTTCATTCTGCGGGAGGGGCCCCGCCCATTCGATCCGGTCGGCGACACCCGACGCGGAGGCACGTGCCTTGAGATCGTCGAGC
>CAMDOQ010000051.1 GCA_945903685.1 Rhizobium sp. Q54 | reverse complement strand
CGACCGATGCCAAGCAGGCGGTCGAGATCTACGACGGCATCGCCAAGGATTCGTCGCTGCCGGAACTGCTGCGCTCGCTCGCGGCGTTGCGGGCGGCGATACTGCAGGCCGATTCGACCGACGCCAAGGACGTGATGCCGCGGCTCGAGCCGCTGTTGGGCGAGACAAGTCCATGGCGGTTCCTCGCGCGCGAACTCAAAGCGCTGGTCGAGATCAGGGACGGTAACGACAAGGCCGCGATCGAAACCTTGAAGGGATTGGTCGACAATCCGCAGGCACCGAGTGGCATCCGCGGGCGGGCGGCCCAGCTCCTGGCGGCGCTCGAAGCGGGGAAGTGACGTGACGCGGCGCCGCGGCCGGCAGATCGGATACGCGAGCGCGCGGCTCGCGGCGCTAGCGGCGGCGTTCGCGCTCGGCGCGTGCAACTCTCCCTTGTTCGATTGGATCGGCGGCGGCGCCAGCCAGGAACCGCCGCTCCCCGGCACCCGCATCTCGGTGCTGACGCTGCAGAACCAGATCGAGCCGGATCCGCGCATCCAGGATCTGCAGGTGCGGCTGCCGCGCCCGATCGAAAACGCCGATTGGCCGCAAGCTGGCGGTCGCCCGAACCACGCGATGCAACATCTGACGCTCGGCGACGATCCGCGCATCGCCTGGCGGGTCGGAATCGGCGAAGGCTCGTCCGGCTACAAACGCCTGCTGGCGCCGCCGATCGCCGCCGAGGGCGTCGTCTACGCCATGGACGCGCTCGGCTCGGTGATTGCGGTCGAACTCAAGAACGGACGTCCGCTCTGGCGCGTGGGCCTGCGGCCCGAGGCCGAGGAGGAAGGCGGCCACGGCGGCGGCTTGGCGTTCGACCGCGGCATCCTCTACGTCGCGACCGGTTATGGCGAGGTGCTGGCAATGGTCGCCGAGAACGGCAACGAGCTCTGGCGCGTGCGCCTGAACGTGCCGGTGCGGGCCGCGCCGACGGTCGGCGATGGCCGCGTGTTCATCCTCACGGCCGAGAACAAGCTGTTCGCGCTCGATGGCGAGGACGGCCGCCGGTTGTGGCAGCACGAGGGCTTGCCCGAGAACGCCGGCCTGATCGGCGCGTCGAGCCCGGCGGTCGAAGGCGGCATCGTCGTCGCGCCCTATACCTCGGGCGAACTCTACGGATTGCGCACCGACAACGGCCGCGTGGTGTGGTCGGAGTCGCTGACGCGCGCGGCGAGCGCGGCGCTGCTCACGACTTTTTCCAACATCAATGGCCGCCCGGTCATTCAGGACAACCAAGTCTACGCCATCAGCCACGCCGGCCGCATGGTCGCACTCAATGCGCGCACCGGTGCGCGGGTCTGGGACCAGTCGATCGGCGGCACCGAGACACCGTGGCTGGCCGGCGATTTCATCTTTTTAATCACCAACGAGGCCGAGGTCGTGTGCCTGTGGCGCCGCGATGGCCGGGTGCGGTGGGTGCTGCCGCTGGCACGCTACGGCGATCCGGCCAAGCGCCAGGATATCATCCAGTGGAGCGGCCCGGTGCTGGCGGGCGATCGACTGATCGTCGTCTCCTCGAAAGGCCAGGCCTTGGCGATCTCGCCCTATTCGGGCGATGCGATCGGCCAGATCCGCATCCCGGCCGGGGCGTACCTCGCGCCGATCATCGCCGAGAGCAACCTCGTGATCTTGACCGACTCGGGCGATCTGCTCGCGCTGCGCTGAGCCTGGCGCGGCGCTATTGCCGCTCCCGCGAGACCGAGGAGCCATTGGGGCGCTGACCGCATGTCCTTCACCGTCGCCATCGTCGGGCGCCCGAACGTCGGCAAATCGACGCTGTTCAATCGGCTAGTCGGCCGGGCAGCGGCGATCGTCGACCCTACTCCGGGCGTCACCCGCGACCGCCGCGAGGGCGCGGCGACCGTCGGTCCGCTGGAATTCACGGCCGTCGACACCGCCGGCTACGAAGAGAGCGATCCCGATTCGCTCGTTGGTCGCTCGCGCAAACAGACCGAGACCGCGATCGACAAGGCCGATGTCGCGCTGTTCGTGATCGACGCGCGTGCCGGGATCACGCCCTTGGACCGCGCTTTCGCCCGCGCACTCCGCCGGCGCAAGACGCCGGTGATCCTGATCGCCAACAAGTGCGAGGGCGGGGCCGGCGAATCGGGCCTGCTCGACGCGTTCGCGTTAGGGCTAGGCGAGGCGATCCCGGTCTCGGCGGCGCACGGCGAAGGTCTGGCGGATCTCTACCAGGCGCTGGCGCCGTTCGCGCCCGACACGGCCGCGGCGGCGGTGCCGGACGGGCCGCTCAAGCTCGCGATCGTCGGCCGCCCCAACGTCGGCAAGTCGACGCTCGTCAATCGGCTACTCGGCGAAGAACGCATGGTGACGAGCCCGGAAGCCGGCACCACGCGCGATGCGGTGACGATCGCCTGGGAGTACGAAGGCCGCCCGCTCCAGTTGATCGACACCGCCGGCCAGCGCCGGCGCAGCAAAGTCGATGATTCGATCGAGGCCCGCGCCAGCGCCGACGCCCGCCGTGCGATCGACTTGGCGCACGTGGTCGTGTTGGTGGTCGACGCGACCCAGACGCTCGATAAGCAGGACCTGACGATTGCGCGCCACACGATCGAGCAGGGTCGCGCCCTAGTAGTTGCAGCCAACAAATGGGACTTGATCGACGACGGCCAAAAGACGCGCACTGCCTTGGACGACCGCATTGAGCGCTCGCTCGCCCAGGTACGCGGGGTACCGGTGGTGACCGTTTCGGCGCTGACGGGCGAGGGCATCGCGCGGCTGCTGCCCGCGGTGTTCGCGATCTTCGATCTGTGGAATGCGCGGATCGCGACCGCCAAGCTCAACAACTGGCTGGCCTACGTCGAGGCCCGCCATCCGCCGCCCGCGGTCGACGGCCGTCCGGTCCGGCTCCGATACGCGACCCAGGTGAAGACGCGGCCACCGACCTTCGTCGTATTTTTGAGCCGCAGCGCCGAGTTGGCCGGCGCCTACGTCCGTTATCTCGAGAACGAGCTCCGATCCGCGTTCGAGCTCCCGGGCGTGCCGATCCGCATCCTGCCGCGCAAGGGTAAGAACCCGTTCGACCCGGCTCCCGCTCCCAACTCCTCGCCCGCGAAGCAGGGCAGAGGACGAGCGCGCCGAGCGCGAGCGGGACGGAGCAGGGCTACAGACTAGGGCACACAGGCTTTGGCGGGACTTTCGATCACGTCGCCTCCCGCGCTTCCGTAAGTGCTCTTCCCGTGATCGAAGAACACGTCGGTGCCCTGCAAGGTTGCGGCGATCTGGTTCGCGCCCACAGGTGGGGTGTGGTTCTTGGGCAAGATGCGCACGATTCCATTCTCGCCATCGAAAGCCAGGTCGCCGCGCGTCGGATGAAAACCGAACACGCCCCGCACGCCGACCAGGGCATCGAGCTGGAACACCTTCTCACCGCTCGCCAATGCCCAGATCGAGATGTAGCGGGCGTCGGAACCGCTCGCCAAGAGCGCGCCGTCGGGGCTGAAGGCTAAAGCGCCGCTCGCTCCGCCCCGCACGGGCAAGCGGGCGGCGGGCGCGTTGGGTTGGTCCAAGTTCCACACCATGACCTCGTAGTCAGATCCGCTTGAGGCGAGGCGCCGCCCGTCGGGGGCGAACCTCAGAGCCGTCACCGGCTGCTGGTGGCCGTGGAGCTCGCGTTCGACGGTTTGCGATTCGACATTCCAAACGACGACCTTGGCATCGCGCCCGGCCGAGGCCAGCAACTTTCCGTCCGGACTGAAATCGAGCGCGTAAACGACCCCGGCATGGCGCGGCGGGAGCCTGGTGCGCTGCGGCTTCGGCCCCAGAGCCTCGAGCCAAATTTCGCCGGCCGGATTGCTCCAGGCCAGGGACCGGCCGTCCGGAGCGTAAACGACGCGTTGAACGAACGCGTTCCCGACGTCGATCGTCTTGAGCGTTCGGCAATCGTCGGCGTCCCAAATCCTGATCGCGTTGTCCGGCCGCCCGTCCTTGGTACCGGCGCTCACCACCGCCCGCCCATCGGGCGAGAAATTGACCGAGACGACCCAGTCCGCGTGCGGCACGGCGCAAAGCAGCGCCAGGCCGCCGTCGCGATCCACCGCGTAGAGCCGCGCCGTGCGATCGCGTCCGCCGGTCGCAAACCGCGTGCCATCCGCGTTGTACCTGCCGACCAGGGTTTCGCGCTCGTTGTCTGCCACCGTGTGGAACATCGGCGCGATGCCCTGGGTGTGCCACCGCCGCACTGCGCCCGACTGGCTCGCAGTCAGCAACTCGGCCGAATCGGCGGCGAAGGCGAGGTCGGTGATCCAATGGTCGTTGCCGTCGATCGTTCCCGCGTAACGATAGGTCTGCGCCTGCCACAGCCGCACGGTCCCGTCCCACGACGCCGCCGCGAGGAACCGCCCATCGGGCGAAAACCGCACCTTCCACAGCTTGTTGCGGTATTCATCGATCGCCTTGAGGTGGCGGCCGGTTGCGGTCTCCCACACGTCCAAAGACCCGTCGATGCTGGCGGTCGCGATGCGCTTGTCGTCCGCGCTGAAGGCGAGGCTTACGAGGTCGCTGCGACCGGTTGCCACGCGCTGCGTGGTCCAGTCGGCGATCCGGTGGACGAACACGTTGCCGTCATCATCCGACGCTGCGAGCCGCTCGCCGTCGTGACTGAACTCGACGGCAAGCGCCCAGCCGCGGCCGCGGGCATCGTCGCGTCGCAACGACAGGTCCTTGATCGTTTCCAAGCTGGCCGCGTCGCGTACGATCACACGTCCGTCGCGCGCCGCCGAAGCGAGATAGCGGCCGTGCGGATCGAAAGCCAGGTCGGTCACCTGGCCGGTGTGTTCGCACAGCGCCCGCTTTTCCCCACTCTCGGTGTTCCACAATCGGATCGTCCGGTCGGCGGATGCGGTCGCGAGCCAGCGCCCGGAGGGGCTGAACCTGACGCTGCTGATCGATCCCTGGTGACCCCGGAGCCGAAAGCGCGGACCGGCCGCGTCGAGCGCCGCGACGACGACTTGGCCGCTTTCATCGCCGACGGCATAGCGCTTGCGGTCGGCGCTGAAAGCGACCGCGACTGCCGGGTAAGGCAGCATCAGGCTCGCGACCGGCGCCTGACTCGCGGGGGCGGCGATGCCCGCGATCGTCCGGGCGCGGATATCCTTGTCGCGTTGCGCCGCCGGCGTGATCGCGCGCTCGATGAAGCCCGGCAGCACGCTTGCGCCTGTCGCAGCCGTCGCAAGCACGCGCGCTCGGGTCGGGTGTTCGCCCCGCAGCAATTGCTCGGACTTGGTGAGCAAGGCGAGACTGAAATTCGCCTGCGCGTCGCGATAGGTGAGAAATGCCAGCACCGCAAGTCCGGCGAAGGCGGCGGCAGCCACCATGGCAGCGTAGGCACGACGCCGTGTGCGGCGGGCCTCGGCTAACGCGCGCGCCTGCTTGGCCTGCTCGGCTGCCGTTGCCGCTTCGATCGAGCGCCGGACGTAGTCCTCCAACTCGGGCGGCAGTGCGCCGGGGTACTCGCGGGTGATCGCTTGAGCGGCGGTGATCGCGGTCGTGCCCGGCTGCAGCAGGTCGGCCGCGCGCTCGGTCTTGCGCCACACCTGGAAGTTCGGCTCAATCTGGTGCCGGAGTCGAATTGCCTCAGGCTGCAACGCCGGGCTTCGCGTCGCGCGTTGCCAGCGCCGCAACAAAGCCTCGTGCGCGATACGCACGCTGCCTTCGGCGTTGACGAGGAGCCGCCCTCGCATCAGCCGCTCGACTAACTCCCGGGCGGGCTCATCGGCCGCGACTGCCGCCAGGGCCGGTGTGCGGATGGTGAGTGCGCCCCCCTCATCGACGTCAGCGACTAGCGCGCGTAGCAGACCGTCGAGCGCGGCCTGTCCCGCCGCCGAGACCTGCTCGAACACGGCTTCCGCGTGCGCCGCAATTGCCCCTTCCAAACCGCCCATCCCCTCGTAGGCGGCAAAGGTGAGGGTACGCCCGTCTCTCGCGTCGAATAGCCGCGCGAGCGTCATCTGCAGGAGCGGCAGCGCGTCCGCCCCGTGCACGTCGGCGTTGATCGTCTTGGCCAGCGATACGCCTTCGCGTTCCTCGAAAACCAAATCCGCTGCCCGCGCCGGCCCCTTGATGATGTCGGCGATTTCGCTCGGCCCAGGCGGCGGCAGGTCGAACATAGCCCCGCGGCGCCGAAGCTCGATTAGATCGGGATCGAGCTGCAGATCCGCGTAGCGGTCGCTCCGGAGCGTCGCCACCATCCAGGTCGTCTCGCTCTCGATCAGCCTGCGTAAGAAGCCCGTCAGCGCCGCCTTGTCATCGCCGTCGAGCACGCTTTCGAGCTGGTCGAGCACAACGAGCAAGCGCCCTGTCGGCAACCGGCCGCCGCCGATCCGCTCGTG
This sequence comes from Rhizobium sp. Q54, assembly GCA_945903685.1. Classification (GTDB taxonomy): domain Bacteria; phylum Pseudomonadota; class Alphaproteobacteria; order SHVV01; family SHVV01; genus SHVV01. The sequence goes on along the minus strand of CAMDOQ010000051.1, from coordinate 7,196 downwards.
TTCGGCTTGTGCGGCGCGATCGAGTGCCCACTTGACGGCGGCCGCCGCACTCTCCGGCGCGCTGCGCGCCAGCGCCGCGAAGCTGTCCGGTGTTGGCATGGGACTCCCTGCAAGCTCGGGCAGGGCGTCCTCGGAATAGAGCCGCTGCGCCAAGCTGATCAACGGATTCGCAGCCGGCTCGGCCAAGAGCTTGCGCCAGAAATCGACGCCCTTGATCTGCTTGCCTGCCAGGAGCGGCGCGAGCCCCGCGCGCGCGAGCGAGGACTTGCCTGAGCCGCTCGGACCGACCACGAACACGACCGGCGTCTCGCGCCCCGCGGCCGCCTTCAATTCTTCCAACGCCGCTGCGGCCGCGAGTGAGCGGCCAAAGAACACCTCCGCGTACTCGCTGTCGTAGGGCAGCAACCCGGGGAACGGCGAACCTCTGGCATCGATGTCCCATGCCGGTCCAGCCGGGATCAGCCCCTTTTCCCGCAGGTAACTCTCGATCAACGCCTCGATCCGCCGTTCGAGTTCGTCCGGCGTCGCGAACTCTTGGTAGCCGCGTACGAAATGCCCGGCTTCGTCGCGCACGAGCCGGTTCCACCAGCGGTTCAACCCCTCGAATTGCCGTCGCTCCTCGTCCACTCCTTCCGCGGTGTAGGTGATGGGTTCGGTTTTGCGGAACAGATAAACGCTGGGGGTGCCGCGGCTCTCGCTGCAGGCGATCGCCGACTCGAGCTCGAACACGGTGCCGCTCTCGTAGGCGGTGCCGTCGGCTCGCTGGAACAGGTCCGGCCTGAGCGCACTGCCGACCCGCTTCCAAACGATGCCGATCACGACGTCGAAGGCGGTCATCTCGCCAATCGACTCCTGGAAGCCTTTTGCCGCCTCGTAGTGGCCGCGCTCCCAGCGCACCGCTTCGAGCCGGACGTAGGCCTTCCAAGCGTCGTGAATACGCGCGACGGCGCGCTCGGCCAGCGCCCGCTCGGCCATTACGTCGGCGGGCGAGGAGATGAACACCGAAACGCGGCGGAGATCAGCCATCGTCAAGTGGAGTAAAACGCACGGCCAACGCTCCGATCGCACCTGCCGCCGAAACGGTCGAACTCGACCTTCACGCCGGCGAGCATGGTCGCGGCTCCATCATAGAAGCCCGGCGCCGCGGCCGCGACCGCGGAACGACACCCCGTGCTGGGCGCGTTGTGCCGCCACTGCGGACGGCGTATTGGAAATTACGCATCTATAATGGAGGCCTATCATGCGGCGCCCCGGGAAAGGGGTTGGCATTCTCGGGTTGATCGCGGTGGTGATCGCTCTCCTCGGCCTGATCGTTGTCCAGGTGTACCCCGAGTACAAGATTAAGCCCGCTGGCAAGTGCAACGATTGTACGGGTGTCACAGAAGTCAGGTTGGGTTTCTAACCGATTCGCGCGGCGAGCTGGCGCCACCCGCCGGGGTTGGTCCTAAGGCGAAAGGGCCCGCCTTGCGCCGCCGCTGGACAGGGCGTATACGAGGTTCGCGTCTACAGTGGAGATCAAAAATGCGAGCGAGCGGTATTCTTGGGTTGATCGCGGTGGTGATCGCCCTTATCGGTTTGGTCGTGGTTCAGGCGGAAGCCCAGGACAGGACTAAGTGCGACACCTGCACGGGTGTCACGAACGTCGCGTTGGGGTTCTAACCGACTCCCACCGCGGCCAGCCGGAGCGAGGCCTCGCCGTCAGCCCGCTGGCCAATCTCGGGCAGGCTGGCGGTCACGACCAGGCCACTCGTGTGCTCGTCGAACGGGTGCGCGGTGCGAGCGTGCGGCATGCGCTTTCGTGAGTGGCTGCAAACACTTTTCATCGTTCTCGTAACGGCCGTCGCTTCAGCCACTGCCTCTGGCGCAGTGGTGGCCGCCCCCCACCAAGTCGTCGTCTACTACGCCAACGAGACCGCAGCGCGTGTCGCTGGCTCCGCCAACTACGCGTCGCTCTTGGCGGCGCTAAAGCAGAGCGCGAAGCCGTCCGCTGCCGCGCTTGCGGCCGCGCTCGTCCAGGACGCGACCGAGTATCCCGCTGCGGTGCACACCGACGTGAACGCGCTGATCGGCGCGGCGCGGCGCGGTCGCTTCGATCTCGCTGTCTTTACCAACACGCTCGCACTCGAGGCGCAGTATCTGTTTTATCGCCACGCAGCCGATGCGGTCGAAACACGCCGGTGGCCCGTCCTGCCCGACGCGCCGAGTACGATCCTGGCGCTCTCGCCGCTGGCGCGCGCCGATTATCTCCGCGCAGCGCTCCTGGAGGTCGTCGCGCTTTATCCGCCGTCGGCAGCGATCGAGACGATTCTCATCACCAACTCGCACGGCGCCGAAGATCTCGCGCTGACGCCGCGCGTCTTCGCCGATCTCTCGATCGCCAACGCCACCGACCTTGTCGCCCAGCTCGACGCACCGCTGCTCGCGAGCGGCGAGCGGCCCGCCTGGGTCGTCCACCAGGGCACGACCAAGCGCGACTACTGGCGCACGATCGCCGAGGTGAGCGCGGTGCACGACCACCTTCGCTTTGCGCTTGTATTCCGCGAGTCGTGCCGGAGCGGCGTCATGAGTTGGGCTGAGTACGCGGCCGTGCCGGCGAGCGTCGGCTTGATCGCCCATTCCAGCGACCGCGACATCCGGTACGGCGACTTCGACTATGCCGAGATTTTCGCCGCGGCCGAGCGGGGGCCGAATTTGCCGGCGGCGGTCGCCGCGCAACTGCAGCGCCGGGGGATCGACGTCGACGCGCGAGCGACTATGTGGATCGGGCTTGCGCGCGATTCCGTCGTAGCGCTTCCGCTGACCGTCTTCTTCGTGCCGCTAGCGGTTTGGTTGATTTGGTACGCCCTGTCCGGGCTGGGCGCACGGCGACGAGAAGGAAGTCGGTCACCGCGCCTTGAGCCTCTAGATCGTCGAAGATGCGATTTGCGTTCCTCCAGGTGCATCGCCCTGCCCCCTCCCGCTGAACGCGCACGCTCGCACCCTTGCCCGCGTAGCAGGGGAGGTTGGGAGGGCGTTACTCCTTGATCCCGGCGAGGTTCTTGGCGCGCTTCATCTTGCCGGGCAGGTCCATGGTGCGCGCGATCTGAATACGCTGCGCCTGGGGCGACCCGGCGCCGTGGAGCGACTCGGTCAAGTAGCCGACCGCGTTCCGCCCGAGCGTCAGGTTCTCGATCAGGCGCAGGATCTTCATGCGATCGACCGCGGCGACGCCCTCGCGGCCGGTCAGGAACTTCTTCACCAGCGGCCCGACCTCATTCGACTCGAGGTCGCGCTCGGACGGCATGGTCGCGACCAGGCCGCCGCCGATGTCCTGGGCAAGGCGGGCGATCTCGAACGGAAACCGCGTCACGTTGTGCTTGCAGACGTTGGCAAGCATGTCGTCGTTGATCCAAGCGCCCGAGGCGAGCGGTTTGGCGCGATGCGCCGAGGCCATGCCAGCGGCGAATATGGTTTCGTTCAGATGGGTCATCTCGACCAGCTTGTCCCTGATATGCGAGACCTCCGCGAGCCCGTTGTAATCGGCGGCGGTCGCGGCGGCGCCGATCAGGACGTCGCCCAACCCGGTCTTGCAGACGTAACTCGCGCGGTGATAGCTCGTGAAGCGCTCGACCAGCGGCGCTGCCCACTCGGTCTCGCCGTCCATGAAAACGTGCTCGTAGGGCACGAACACGTCCTCGAACACGACCATCGACTCCTGGCCGGCGAACTGGGCGTTGCCGGCATCGATCGCGCCGCCATCGAGCGCGCGGGTATCGCCGCTCTGGCGACCGTAGATGAAGGTGAGGCCCGGCGCCTCGACCCGGACCGCGCCGACCACGGCGTAATCCTTGTCGGCGGTCTGCAGCCGCATCGTCGGCATGAATACGATCCAGTGCGAGTTGATGGCGCCGGTCTGGTGCATCTTGGCGCCGGAGACGTAGAGGCCGCGGTCGGTGCGGCGCGTCACATGAAGGAAGATGTCGGGATCGGCTTGGCGGTGCGGCGGCTTCGCGCGGTCGCCCTTGGGGTCAGTCATGGCGCCGCCTAAGACCAGATTAAAGCGTTGGAGCTGCTTCAGAAATGCCAGAAAGCGCGTGTGGTAGGGAGTGCCGCGCTCGCGGTCGATGTCGTGGGTGACGCTGTGGAGCGCGCCGATCGCGTCCAAGCCGACGCAGCGCTGGAAACAGGTGCCTGTACGGCGCCCGAGTTCGCGCTGCATTTCGTGCTTGCCGACCAGGTCCTCAGGCCGCTCGGCGACGTGGAGAAAGCGATTGATCGGCCTGCCGGCGATCGCCGAACGGACCGTGCCGAGCGCCGGATCTTGCGCCGCGAGCGAGTAGGTCTCGGCCATGGCGTTGATCGAGGGGCGGACCACCGGATGGTCGACCGGCTCTTCGATACGCTGACCCAGGAAAAAGACCTTGAGGCCGCGTCCGCGCAGGCTCTCGACATAGTCGGCCGCGCCGGCGATCGGCGTAAAACCGCGCCAGAGCTCGGCTGCGCTCGCCTCGGCTGCGACTCTTGCCATGCGCATTCTCCTCTTCGGTCCGTGACTAGCCTACACTATGAAGCCCACGTCCTGAGCCCGTCGAACGACGGAGGCTCTCATGGTTCGACACGCTCACCATGTGGGCTTAGCGTGGAGCGGCCGCCCGACTCACGTTTCCGCGATAGCTGGTACTAGAATGGACGCACCGGACCCGACCAACTCAAACTGCGCAATGTCGGGCTATGGTTGACGAGGTCCAAACGAGGCTAAGAGGTGGGTGTTCCATGACCGCGGATCGAATCCTCAAGAATGCTGATCGCCATCGCGACACCGCACTCGGCGCCGGAATCGAAGCGGCTCGCAAGCCGCTAACCGAAGCAACCCACCTTCCCAGCCACATCTACACGTCGGCCGCGATCTTCGAACGGGAGAAGGAGAAGATCTTCAAGAAGGACTGGCTGGCGGTTGCCCGGGTCGAGGAGATTGAGAACGCCGGCGACTACATGACCTTCGACATCGTCGGCGAGCCGATCATCGTCGCCCGGAACAACGATGGCGAGATCAACGCGTTCTACAATGTGTGTGTTCATCGCGGCACCGAAGTGGCGGCCGGCAACGGCAACCGCAAGATCTTCAGCTGTCCGTATCACGCCTGGACCTACGATCTTTCCGGCCGCCTGGTCGGTGCGGCTTACATGGATGATGTCAAAAACTTCGATTTCGACAACTGCCGCCTTCAACCCGTGCGCAGCGGTGTGTGGCAGGGCTGGATCTTCGTAAATTTCGATCCCGGCGCCGAGCCACTGGAACGCTTCGTGGCGGAATATGCCGCTGAGTTCGGCGCCTACCAGCAGGACAAATTTCGCCTGAACCGTCGGGTTGAAAAGACCCTCGATTGCAACTGGAAGCTGGTGCACGAGAACTTCGTCGATATTTATCACTTTCTCACCTTGCATCCGGACACGCTCAGCGATTGGCAGGGACCGGAGAAATACGATTACCGCGCCCACCGGCATGGGGGTTACGCGACGTTTTACGAGAACAAGACGTCGTGGACCAAACCCTTCCAGGAGCTTGGATTGATGCCCTGGCTCGAAAACTGGCCGGCCGGCAAGGACCCGGCATTGGCCGGCTGCTCCGGTTTCATGACGCCAAATTTCACGATCTTCGGACGCTCATTTGGTCTGGTCCACGTCGTGGTGTGGCCGTTATCGCCGTCGCAATGCCATCTCGTCGTCTACTGCACCGTGCCCGAGGTCTATTTCGAGCAGGACGATATCGAGGCCCGGATGCAGCCGATCGAAGAATTAATGGGAATGATCATCGACGAAGACCGGCCGATGATCGAATCGCTCCAGCGCAACATGAGCAAGCGCGCCTTCCGGCCGGGACGGATGTCGACCGGCGAGATGCTGGTGCACCACTATATCGGCTGCTACCTCGATCGCATGGGCGACGATCTCGCGCTGGATCGATGAACGCTGTTGCGCTGGAGTCCGCCGCCGTTCGTCCCAAACGGGACCAAGGGCAACTAGTCTGCGGCTATGCCGTGACCCGCGCGCCGTTCCGGTCGCACGCCGGTTCGGCCAAATCGACGAAACGCTCGGCGATGGTTGCCGGCGGCGGCAGCTTCGCCGGGTCCTCGCCCGGGAATGCCTGCGCCCGCATCCGCGTCCGCACCGGGCCGGGATCCAGCAGATTGACGCGCACGGCTGTGGTCGCGACCTCGGCGGCGTAGACCGCGACCATCGCTTCGAGCGCCGCCTTGCTGATCGCGTACGTGCCCCAGTAGGCGGCGGCGCTTTGGGTGACGCCCGAGGTCACGAAGATCGCGCGGCCGGCCGGCGAGGCGCGCAGAAGTGGATCGAAGGCGCGGAGCAGGAGCCAGTTCGCGGTGACGTTGACCGCCATCACCTCGGTCCAGTCCTTGGCGAGGATGTGGGGGAGGGGCGTGAGGGTTCCGAGTTGGCCGGCGTTGCCGACCAGGATATCGAGCCGGCCATGGCGTTCGGCAAGGGCTTGCGCCAGGCGATCGATCCCGGCGGCGTCGCGCAAGTCCAGCGGTACCAGCGTTGCCTGGCCACCTTCCGCGCGGACGCGATCGTCGGTCTCCTCGAGCCCGCCCACGGTGCGCGCGACCAGGATCACATGGGCGCCCTCGGCGGCGAAGCGCCCGGCTACCGCCTGACCGATGCCGCGCGAAGCGCCGGTGATCAGGGCCACACGGCCGGCTAGGCGTTGAATCATTTATTGTCTAGCTAATTATTAAGCTATCTAAACGTTTTCGGCCAGCAGCGAAAGCTGCTTCGGCTCGACCCCGTTCTCCATGTCGCGCAGCCGGATCGGGTAGTCGCCGGTGAAGCAGGCATCGCAATATTGCGGGCTCTTGAGGTCGCGCCCGCCGCCATAGCCCATGGCGCGGTAGAGCCCGTCGATCGAGACGAAGGCCAGGGAATCGGCGCCGATGAAGCCGCGCATGCCTTCGACATCGTAGTTGGCGGCCAGGAGGTCGCTACGGGTCGGGGTGTCGACGCCGTAGAAGCAGGAATGCGTGGTCGGCGGGCTCGCGATCCGCATGTGGACTTCGCGCGCGCCGCACGCCCGCACCATGTCGACGATCTTCTTCGAGGTGGTGCCGCGGACGATCGAATCGTCGACCAGGACCACGCGCTTGCCCGCGATCTGCCAGCGGTTCGGGTTGTGCTTGAGCTTGACGCCGAGGTGGCGG
>CAMDOQ010000050.1 GCA_945903685.1 Rhizobium sp. Q54 | reverse complement strand
CGCGGTCGCGGCCGCGCGCGCGGCCGGGCTCCTGGTGAACGGCGGCGGCCACCCGATGGCGGCGGGGCTAACGGTCGAAACCGACAAGGTCGCGGCCTTGGGCGAGTTCCTCAAAGCACGCATTGCCCGGAGTGTGGGCACGGCCAGCCCGAGCGGCGCACTCGCGATCGACGGCGCGCTCGCGATCCGCGCCGTCACGCCCGAGCTGTTCGATCTCCTCGAAGCGGCCGGACCGTTCGGTGCCGGCAATTCGGCGCCGCGCTTCGTCCTGCCGGCGGTGCGGGTGGTGCGGGCCGACCCGGTCGGCGCCAACCATGTCCGCTGCATCCTGACCGGCGGCGACGGCGGGCGCTTGAAGGCGATCGCGTTTCGGGTCGGCGACGGCCCGCTCGGCGATGCGCTGACGCAGCAGTTGGGGCGCCCGCTCCACCTGGTCGGGCACTTGCGCGCCAATTTCTGGCAGGGCGTGCGCTCGATCGAGTTCGAGATCGAGGATGCAGCGTATGCGGCGCCGTGAGGAGGCCGCGCGCGGCCCCAGCGCGGGAGCGCTTGCTTTCCGAAACCGAGGCCGCTAAGACCTCCCGCGTACGGGTTCTCGTCCCCATCGTCTAGAGGCCCAGGACACCGCCCTTTCACGGCGGTAACAGGGGTTCGAATCCCCTTGGGGACGCCACTCTGCCGCCGCGGCCTCGCAAAACGCGCCTCACCCGGCAGCGGCCCCGCTCCATAGCTTCAGCGCTTTCTCGATCTCGCGCTGCTCGCGGCGCGCGCCCACGCCGCTGTCGACCTGCGAATCTCCGCCGGTTCGCGGAAGGACGGGCACGATTTCGCTGCCCGCCGCCCACGCCGGCGCGAACGGCTGGCCGGACACGCGGTGGCGCTCGATCAGGGCCAGGAACTCGGCGTGATCCAAATTCCAGCTGTCGGTGAGTGCCCGGTTGAAGCCGGTCGCGAGCCACGGCGCGGCGGCGCGCAGGCGGCGCAACGCTTCCGGCACGGTTTGCGCGTGCAGCGGCAGGACCACCGCGCCCGCTTCGCGGTTCCAGACCGCGAGCTGGCACCAGTACCAGCCCCCGCGCTCGCCGTAAGCCCATACCAGCCGATCGAGCTCCTGGTACATGAGAACGTTGTTCAACGCGTAGTAGAAACGCTTGTCGGCGATGAAGAACGGCACATCGGCAAACGCGGTCGAGTCGATCGCGGGACCGCCGACCACGACCGATCGCAAGTCGCGAACCATGCGCCGGCGCGCTCGCCAAAGCCGGCCCGCGCGAATCAAGCACCAAACCAGCGGGGCGGCGATCAGGAACAGCGCGACCCCGGTAAGAATCGGCTCGTCTCCGCTATCGAGCGCGAGCGAGAGGAAGAGGGTCCCGAACAGCGCGCCGGGGATCGCCAAGCCGATCGCCAGTGGGAAAAAGCGGATGTTGCGCCAGAGCCCCGGCAAGCCCGCGCGGATCGCGATCCAGGGCAGGGTGGTACCGATCAGGATCGCGCCAGCGAGCGCCATTTCCGTGTCGCCATCGGCATCGCCCCACGCCGTTCCGACCAAGAGGCCGCCCAAGAGCCAAGCCGGCGCGATGAGCACGATCCAAAGCGCGTAGGGCCGGATGCGCCGCCACGCCCGCCTAAGCATGGGCGCCTCCATGCGCGCGCGCGCGCGTCTGAACCTGCGCGATGAAGGGCGCGAGCGTGCCCCGGCCCAAGACGATCGGCACCGGCTGGGCCGCGGCATCGAACATGAAGAGATCCGCGGCCGCGCAGTCGGCCGGTAGCGGTACCGGAAAATCCGCGGCAATCAGTGCGCGAATGCGGGCGTAGCCGAGCGGCCGGTGCGCCGGGTTGGGGACGATCAAGAGGACGCGGCGCGGGTCGATCGCCTTGGCGACGCGCATTACCTCCCAGCGGGTGCCGGCGCTGGTTTCGGGCTGCAGCACGACCGCCGCGGCGCGTGCGAGCATGTCGTCGACCCTGGCTTGCCACTCGTCATCGCCGACGTACATGCGCGCGGCGCCGAGCGTCGCGAATTTTTCGCCGGGCGCGCCGATCGCGACGAATGGACCCAGCGCATTCAACTCGCGCGCGAGCGCTGCTTCGGTCGGATCGGCTGCGATGTAAAGATGGATCGCGCGTCCGCCGTGGCGGACGCCGAGCGGCATGCCGCTCCGCTGCCGCTCGTCGGCGTGGAACGGCCGCAGGTAGACGACCGGCGGGCGCGGGTCCTCGGCGAGGACCTCGGCGGCATCCCGCGTCATCAGCTTGCGGCCGCGCTTGACCATCCACAGCGAAAGAACGACGGCCGTGGCGAGCAGGACGATGTCGCCACTGTGCGGATCGGCGCCCAGATAGAAAATGTAAAAAGCCGCGCTCGCGAGCGCGGCGACCGAGGGCACCGCGGCGCCGACGATCAGCAGGAGACCGAGCGGCCGCGACCGGAACGGCTGGCGGACGGCGCTCTTGGGCGGCTTCGGCACGGCTGGGGGTGGGCGGGCGTTCATCGAAGCTTCGCGGGCCGAAGCCTACAAGGCGGATCGCGGCCGAACAAACGAGCCCTGCGCGGTTGCTGCCGGCGGCACTGGACGTTGCCCCGAAGTCTGATCCAGGGGCGCTGGAATCCGCAGTTCCGTTGAGCCCAAGTGGGCAGGGTGAGGAAAAAAATACAGCCCTCAGCGAGCGAAGCGGTCCGATCCCATTGCGGATCGAGGGTAGCGGTGTACGCCTGTGGCGTCATCCAGCCGAGCCGCGAATGCCGCCGGCGGGCGCGGCTTCACCGAGTTCGATCCCAAGGACGTCGATGTCATCCTACAGAATTAGCGAGGAGTAACCGGCGGCAGCGCCGTTCGCGCCGGCACCGGTCCGAACCACTAGCCCGCAATCCGATAAACCCTTCGACGCGGCGCAGCCTTCCGCGGCGACGGCGGTGAAGTCTTCTGCGCCGAGAGCTTGAAGCCGAGCGACTTGATCACGCCAAGCAGGGTGGTCAGCTTGGGATCACCATCCTGGCTCAGCGCCTTGTAGAGCGCCTCTCGCGTCACCCCGGCGTCGCGTGCAACATCGGTCATTCCTCTCGCCCGTGCGATCACGCCGAGAGCGTTGGCGACATACCCGGCATCACCGGTTTCCAAGGCGTCGGATAGGAGTTCCGCCTGCGACCGAGGTGAACGGAGATGCTCTGCCGCGTCAAAGGGGATCGTTTTTGTAGCCATCGTCAGTCCTCCAAGTCTGCCGCCAAGGCTTTCGCCTTGCTGATATCTTGCGCCTGCGTACGCTTGTCGCCGCCACACAGCAAGATCACCAAGACCCGGCCGCGCTGGACGAAATAGACCCGATAGCCCGGGCCATGATCGACCCGCAGTTCGGATATTCCCTGGCCGACCGGCCTCACGTCGCCCACTAGGCCGGACTGCAGGCGCACAATGCGTTGTGCGATTTTCTCGGCCGCGCGCGAATCGGTGAGGCCGCCAAGCCACTTGGCAAAAGTCGCGGTCTGGCGGACCTCGATTATCTGTAATCTGTAGGATACAGTTTCCGGACTGTCAACTACAGGTTACAGTTGGCCGCCGGTGCCAACGGGCGCGACTGATAGCGACCTGAACCCCGCGTTTCATCCACCGACGGGTGCGTGGCTACTCGAGTTCACTAGCGTTTAGCGCGCCCGGTCGGCAACAAACGGCGCTCGAGCGCGGTCGGTGCGATTCATCGCTAGACTAGGACTCGGAATCACAGATTGATGACACAGCGTGAGTTCGAAGAAGCCCTCGTCCTGAGCCCGTCGAAGGACGAAGGCCCTCATGGTTCGACACGCTCACCATGAGGGCTTAACGAGAGCGGCCGCCCGCATCAGCGTCGCGACACCCGCATGCCGAGGGAGGGAGTAGGTGCGATCGTGCTCAGCGCTTGATCTCGACCTCGACGAAGGCGAACTCGAACGGATTGGCGTTAATGACGTCGTGCTCGACGCCGGCGCGACGCGTGTAGGCGATGCCGCTCTTGAGCTCGCCGAAGGTCTCGGCACCGTCGGGACCGACGAGCTTCAGGCGGCCGGTCGTCATCGGCACCACGACGTAGTCGTAGGCGTGCCGGTGATAGCCGGTGGCGGCGCCTGGGGCGAATCGCCACTCGGTCACCTTGACGTAATCGGTGTCGACTTGGACCGTCGGTACGGCCACCGCTGTCGCTGCTGAGCGCGCATTCGTCATTCGTCCACCTTTCGCCAGGTCTGCGGATAAATCATCGATTCGGCCGCGCCGTGCATCGCCTTAGGGTGCGGCGAGTGGATGCGCGCCGTCAAGCGGCGCTCGGTGCAGTTACGGTGCCCCGGTGAAGGTTGCGGACCGCGGCGACCAAGGTAAGCTCTCACGCATGGCCCGCACTCGGTCACGATCGGAGACGATGCCGGCTGCAGCCGTTCGGCGAGTGCCGCGTCCGTTTCGTCGGCGCGAGGAGCAAGCGACAGAAGCAGATTTCGCTGTTCCGGAAGTAGACGTCTAGCGGGATCCCGAGGGTAGCCTTCTTGCTTTTTCAGGGGAGTACGGTCGGGTTCCTCGCGCGCCACCTATGGCTGGCCTACGGGCTGCTGGTGGTCACGATGTTTATTTACGGCTCTTACTTCGTGATCGGCCGCGCGGTCTACGAACAGTTCCCGCCGGTCGCGTTCGCGTTCTGGCGCGCGGTGCTGTCGTGTGCGCTGCTCTTGCCGTTCGTCTGGCGCACGATCGTGAGAGACTTGCCGCTCATCCGCCAGCATGCGGTGCTGATCGCCGTGATCGGTATCGCGCAGGCCGGGCTCGGCCAGGTGATGGCGTTCTGGAGCCTCCACTCGACCACCGCGATCAACGCCTCGTTGATCGGGGCGCTGCAGCCGGCGTTGATCGTCCTGCTCGCGGCGATCCTGGTCGGCGAGCGGCTCGATCTCCGCCAGAAGCTCGGCATCGTCGTCGCGCTGGCGGGGGCGGTGGTTGCGATCGCACGCGGCGACCTCGCGGTGCTGCTCGGCCTCGATTTCGTGGTCGGCGATCTCTTCATGATCGTGACCGCCATTTGCTGGGCGCTCTATACCGTCCTCGTCAAGCGCCTGCCGGCCGAACTCGACCCGGTCGTCCTGTTCTTTGCGCTGACCGCGGCGGGGGCGGTCGCCGTGGCGCCGTTCTATGCCGTCGAAGCGATCGTGGTCGAGAGCGCGATCGTCCTCAATACCGCGACCGTGACGAGCCTGCTCTATATCGTCATCGTCACGGGGATCTTCTGCCTAGTCCTCCTCAACATCGCGATCCATGTGATCGGACCGAGCCGGGTCGGCGTGTTCTACAATCTGATTCCGGTCGCGACCGCTTTGATCGCAGTGATGGCGATCGACGAGCCGCTCCGGCTCTACCACGTCCTCGGCTTGGCGCTGGTCGTCGCGGGCATCTTTCTCACCAGCCGATCGGCGGCCGCACGGGGGTGAAGCCATGACCGACCGCGCTTCCGCGGTAACCCGCGCAAGGGCGGCTTCGCAACGCGCTCTATGAATTGAACCGCATTCACGGAGTCGTTGGCCGACGCCTAAATCCGGACCATCGCCTGCACCGTTGGCGGGTCGTCGGCCGCGGCGCCCAGCGCCCGCCAGTCCTGCTCCGCCGCCCATGTCGCGAAACGCCGCCAGCCGATCGCCGGGTAGGAGCGGTGCAACTGGGCGAGGTCGACCCGGACGGGATTGGCGCTGTACCAGGCATAGAGCGGTGCGAGGTCGGGGAAGTCGCGTCTGACTTCGTCGGCGGGGATCGAACGATAACGGACCGGCCGCCCGGCGGCTGCGCTCAGCGCTTGCGCAGCCTCGGGTCCGGTCACGGCATCCGATGCGATGTCGATACGTCGGCCCAAGAACTGCGCGCGCTCGGCCAGGACAAAGGCGGCAAACGCGGCAATGTCGGCGCAACAGACGTATTGGTGGCGTTGCTCGGGCGAGAGCGGGTAGGCGAGCTCGCCGCGCTTGAGTCCAGCCCACAGCCAAGGAAACGTCACGACGTTTTCCATGAACGAAACCGGGGCGACGATCGTCAGCGGAATACCCGCGTCGCGCAGCACCGCCTCGATAGCCGCCTTGCCGTCGAGATGCGCGAGCCCGGTGGCGCGATCGGCGCTCGCGCCTGAACTCAAGACGACATGGGCGATCCCGCTGGCCCTGGCGGCGGCGGCGATCGCCTTGGCTTGGCGGCGTTCGGCGTCGGGGCCGTCCTGGTAGCGGGTCGTCACCGCGAAGCAGGCGTCGTGGCCCGCCATCGCACGGCCGAGTTGGGCGGCGTCTTCGAGATCGCCCGTCGCGAGTGCTACTCCTTCGGCCGCCAACGAACGCGCCGCTGGACTGGTCGGATTGCGCACCAGTCCGGTCACGCGCTTGCCGCGCGCCACCAGCAGCCGGGCGAGGGTGCCACCCTGCTTTCCGGTCGCCCCGAGGACCAGGACGCGCCGGGCAGTCACGCCGCGGCCGCGTGTCTCAGGACGAGCGTTTCGGCCAGAACCGCGGCGCGCCGTTCTCGTCGATCTGGACCATGACCGGTCGAGTCCGAACCGGGTCGCCGACGGCGGGCCAGGTCACGGGGCCGCTGATGGTCTCGAAGTCTTTGAGCCGCAGGAACGCTTCGCGCACCGCTTCGCGCGACAGGTCCTTCGCATCGTTCAACACGTGGGCCAGGATCTTGATGGTGTCGTAATAGGCGGTGACGATGTTGTCGGGCGATTCGTTGGCGCGGCCGGTGAGCTTGCGCCACGTCGCCACCCATTCTTGAACGATCGGGCGCGGATCGTCGGCGGCGTAGATGCCGTAGCCGATCGACCCTTTTCCCTCTCCTTTCGAGAGCCGCCAAAAATCCTCGTTCACGACCACGGTGTCCGATACCACTTGAGCCTTGATGCCGCGCTCGCGCAGTTGCAGCAGGAAGGTGCCGGCGTCGCCCGCCTGATGGTTGAGCACGATGACGTCAGGATTGAGGGCGCGAATGGTGGCAACGTGGGAGGCGAAGTTGCTCTCTTTGCTCTTGAACGACGTTTCGCCGAGGACGTTGATACCGAGGGAACCCAACACTTGGCGCACCACCTTGACGTTGTTGACGGCATAATCGTCGTCGATCGTGTAGGACACGATCGCGGTCTTGCTGGCGAAGATCTCTTTCACGCGCGCGAACATGATCGGGTAGACGTTGCTCGCGGTCGGTTGGTAGCGAAACGTCCAGCGCCCAAAATCGGCGTGCGGCCATTGCCCGGCCGAACTCGGGTTGAACACGGTAATCCCGCACTTATTGGTGTCTTCGTAGATGGCGAGCGTGCTCTTGGTCGCGCCGACGCCATAGATCAACGGTACGGCCGGATCGGCGCACAGGCGGCGAAACTCCGCGACCCACTGCGCCGTTTCGGGGAAACGAGTGTCGACTTTGTAGAACTCGAGTTTGCGCCCCTTGATCCCGCCCTTGCGGTTGATCTCCTCGACCGCCGGAATCAATGCGTGATTCCAAACCCGCTCGCCGTATTCGATGAGCGGGCCGCTGAAGATGTATGGGAACGGCAGTCGCAGCGGCTCGGCGGTCTGCGAAAATGCAGGTCCCGCCGCCAACCCCAACCCGAGCACGAACGCAATCAACCGCATCATGGCGAACCTCCCTGTTGGCCCCGACGGGGCAGCGGCAACGACGCCTGGACTACGCTTGCAGACGGTACAACGCGCGCGCGTTGCCGGCGACGACTTTGGCGCGATCGACGGCGGTCAGCGCCGAAAAGTGCCGTTCGAGGATCTTCGGCGCGTTCAGACTGATCGAGCGCACGTGCGGGTAGTCCGAGCCCCAGATCACTTGGTTCGCGCCGATGAGGCCGATCGTGTAGGCGGCGTGATCGTCGTCGATGGTGCCATGATAGACCCGGCTCTTCATGTAGTCGGAGGCGCGTTCCTTCAACTGGCGCAGATTCAAGCGGTGGCTCATCGAGCCCTGCATCTGGTCGAGCCGCCAAAGGAAGTGCGGTATCCACGACAACTCAAACTCCGAGCACACCACCGCGAGCTTGGGGAACCGGTCCAAGAGCCCGCCATAAATGAAGTCGTTGGCGAGCACGATCATGATCTCGCCATAGCCGTTGAGCAGTACGCCCGGCGACTCTTCGCGCTCTTTGGCGGTGGGGAAATGGAACGGATCCGGGAAGCTGCCGGTGCCGCTATGGAGGGTGATGGGCGCCGCCGCCTCGCTTGCCCGGGCCCAAAACGGATCGTAGCTCGGGTCCCGGTAAGCCGGCCGTCCGGACGGTGCGCCCATGTTGATCATCGCGCCCTTGAAACCGCGCGCAAGGTTGCGGTTCAATTCGGCGACCGCCCAGGCGACATCGTGCATCGGGATCATCGCGATCGGCACCAGCCGCTTGATGTCGTAGGAGCAGAACTCGAAAATCCAATCGTTGTAAACCTTGGCCGCCTCGAACAGCACCTCGGGATCCTTGCTTCGCATCTGCGCCAGCATGGCGGAGGTGTACATCACCTCGCAGGCGACGCCGGCCTCGTCCTGGAACGCGATGCGCTTTTCCGGGATGTAGCCGGCCTCGACGCCGCCCCGAGTTTCGGCGTCCTTCTCGATGTCACCCAAATTGCGCACTTGGTTGCCGGTGAAGAAAAACCGGCCCTTGACCCCACGCCATTCGCTCATGAGCCTGGGCGTGCGGTCGCCGAAGCGAGCGCTCAGCGTTTTGGACCAGAGATCGGGCGGCTCCATCACGTGGGAATCGCCGGAAATCACTCGGCCGTTTGTCGCCGTCATGTTCTTCCTCCGGTCACCCGTTTGCGGGAAATGTCGTTCGGACGAGCGGTATAGTCCCGCCTGCCGCAGTGCGAGTCAATTTATTGTGGAACCTGCCATGAGAACGTCCGGCTCAAAGCGCTCAACAAGGTGCCAGCCCCGTTTCGGGCGCGACGACCCTGGCCTATAGTGCCGGCGTAGGTTACGTCCACTCTAGGTGCGTATTCGAATCGATGCGGGCACAGTTCGTCGACGTCGCCGGAGTGAGGACGCGGTACTTGTATGCTGGCGCCGGCAATAAGAAGGCGCTGCTCCTCATTCACGGCAGCGGTCTCGCCGCCGAAAGCTGGATGCGCAACATCGATGCGCTCGGCGAACAGTTCGCGGTTTACGCCCCCGACAATCTCGGCCACGGGTTCACCGACGCGATCGACCTGGGCACGGGTATACCGCAACCGTACACTGCCCGTCACCTCGCTCGGTTTATGGAGACGCTCGGGATCGAACGGTATGCGGCCGCGGGCAGTTCGTACGGCGCCTTGATCGCCGGACTGATGTACTTCGATCACCCCAACCGCTTGGAGCAATTGATCCTGATCGGATCGAGTTCGGTATTCGACCGCGATGAGGTCTACCGGAAGGCTTTGGCCGGCGCCTATGCCAATGCGACGAGCGCGCTCGCCAATCCGACCCTCGAAACATGCCGCACGCGCATGGCGAACGCCGTCTACGACGTGGCGTGCGTGCCGGAGGGTCTGCTGCTCATGCAACTAACCCAATATGCGCAAGCCGATCGTCTCGACTTTTACGTTCGCGCCAACCGCAACCGCGCCGAAGCGGCCGGAAAAGACGATGCGCGTATTCTCGGGAAACTCGAGCAAATTCATGTCCCAACGCTCATCATCACCGGCAAGCAAGACAAGCGCGCCGACTGGGAGGCGACCCAAGCCGGCGTTCGCAGAATCCCCCACGCGGAACTTCACCTCTTCGATAAGTGCGGGCATCTCCCTTATCTCGAGCACCCGAACGAATTCAACGCGCTTGTCACCGAGTTCTTGCGTCGATTCTAGCCTGGGCAACGGACGTCGATCGCGACGGTAGAGCGCGGTGGCCCGCTGCGTTCGGCAACGGCCAGCGCGCGGATAGCGGCTGTAAACCCTAGAGTGTGCCAAACAGGACCTCGTGGATGACTGCACGGCATATCACTCATCTGCCCCTAGTCGATGCCGTCGAGGCCGACCGCCTTCTGGCGCGACCGGCACGGGAGCCCGCACGACGCAATGTCCGGATCGGCATTGCGGATGGCGTGATTCGGTCGATCGAGAACGCTGGTCAAGTTCCCGCCCGAGCCAATGGGCGCGGCTCACTCATCATTCCTGGCCTCGCTAACGCGCACGACCACGGCCGCGGCCTGCGCCGCCTCGCTTTTGGCGGCGTGGATGACGCACTCGAGACCTGGATGGTCGCGACTTTCGCCCTGCACCCCAAGGTTGATCCTTACGTGACGGCCGCGGTGGCGTTCGCCCGGCTGGCGCGCGCCGGGGTGACGGCGGTTGTCCATTGTCACTCGAACGTTTTTCATGACCTGAAAACCGAAGCGATCGCGACATGCCAGGCTGCCCGCGACGTCGGGCTGCGCATCGCTTTCGTCGTTCCAATGCGCGACCGCAATTACCTCGTTTACGAAGGCGATCAACGAATCCTTGCCACGCTGTCGCCGAGCGACCGAAGCGCTGTCGTTGACCGCCTCTATCGAACGAACCCCTCGCCCGAGGCGCAGGTCGAAACTGCCAACGAGATCGCCGCCCTGTGCGAAAGCGAGTTGGTCACCGTGCAGTATGGTCCTTATGGCGTCGAGTGGACCACCGACCACTTGCGCGAACTCGTGGCCGCCGAATCCGCGCGTCATGGCCGCCGGATCCACATCCACTGTCAAGAAACGCGCCTGCAGCGCGAATGGATCGATGCCCGCTACCCGCAAGGGTTCATCAATCATCTGGACGAGATGGGTTTTCTGTCCGATCGCCTTGCGATCGGCCACGGAGTTTGGCTGCGGCCCGAGGAATGCGATCGAATGGCGGAGCGGGGGGTGATCGTTTCGGTCAACACCGGCTCGAACTTGCGCCTACGTTCGGGCGTCGCACCGGTCAAGGATTTCATCCGCGCGGGCGTTCCGATCGGGATCGGTTTGGACACGTTGGCGCTCGATGACGACGATGACGCGTTGCGGGAGATGCGGCTGACCTATCGCCTGCACGCCGGCACGAGTTTCGACGAAGTTCTGACGCCGGCACGCTTGTTCGAAGCGGCGATGGCCACCGGCGCGCGGGCGGTGACGGGCCGCGACGATTTTGGCACGATCGCGCCGGGAAGACCGGCTGACCTCGTCGAGCTCGACTACGCGGCGTTGGCGGAGGACGTGATCGACGACGCGAGCGATGAGATCGATGTCTTGCTGGCCCGGGCAACCCAACAGTACGTGCGGTCGGTCATCGTCGCCGGCCGTGCGGTCGTTCGCGATGGCGTCGTCCTAGGCGTCGACTATCCCGGGCTCCGAGCCGAGCTGGCGCGGCAGGCTGCCAAGGCGGCTCCCGATATCAAGGCTTTTCAGCCGATTCTTCGGCGCTATCAGGAATCGATTCGCACCTACTTTCGCGACGGCCGGCATCGCGACATCTCCGGCTAGCGGCCGCCGAGACTTTCTTTGTCGCCTCGGCTACCGGCTGCCAACGGAGCCGCAAGCCGCAAACGCGACGGCGATGCCGCCAGCCAAGTCTCGTTACTCGGCAGTAACTGCCTTGGCCGGGCGGCTCTTCAAACGATGAAGATGGGGCGGTGTCTTGATGTAGCGTTGCGCCATTTCGCGGCCGGCGCGTCGCATCAGCCGCTTGTCGTCCGCCGCTTTGGCGGCGGCCTCAAGGCGCAACGCCGTGTCGCCGCCGTAGGTGGCTACGGTCCTACCGTCACGAAAAACGTTGACCGGATCCCGCCCTTCCTGAACCTCTTCGATCGCCTCGCGGATGCCTTTGCGCATCATGGCGACGCCGCGGTCGACAGAACCCAGATGCTCGCGCGCGTGGACGGCGATCGGCCGCTGGCCGACCTGAGCCTCGAAGTCACCCGGCATCCGTTGCATGTCCTCGTACGGGCGGCCCGGGCCGTTGGCGACGAGCGCCGGCATCTTGTGCTTGGTGCGCGGATTTTCTTCGCCGAGCGGCGTCAGGACGAAACTCATCTCCATGGTGTTGGTGTCGTCCGTCGGCACCGCCCAGACCATCGTGATCGGAAAATCGTGGAGCTCGGTGTCGCGCGGGCCAAAACGCGGCGGCCACTGGGGCAGGAGGCCCAACGTGGCGATATTGGGCCAGATATACTCGATGTTACGGACCCAAACCGTTTCGTCGTCGAGCCGGCGCATTTCCAAGGTGAGAATACCGGTCGGGGTCTCGACGTATTCGGCCTCGCCGATGATCTTCAGCTCCTCGACAAATTTGCCGTTGCGGGCGACGAACTGCACGCCCGAGTGGAGCGCATGCAGGTATTCCTCGTGCTGCGGGTCAACATAGTTGTCGACAACCTGCAACCAGTTGCACGGCCTGAAGTTCGGTGCGCCGGTGAGTTCGCCGGGTTCCAGCGTGTAGCCCGGGAACGCAAGCAAATCGAGCGCGGGAAGATCAGGCACTTTGTCCGGCGGCCCCAGGTAGCCCCAGACGATTCCGCCGCGCTCCTGCACGAGGTAGGCACCGTGGAAAAACCGATCCTTCAGCGTGCTGTCGGCTGGTTCGAGCGGCGTGTCGAGAATTCGTCCGTCAACGTCGAACTGCCAGCCGTGATAGCAGCAGCGGATGCCACGCTCCTCGATACGGCCGTATTCGAGCGAGGTGCCGCGATGGCTGCAGTGCAGTTCCAGCAGTCCGACTTTGCCGCGCCCGTCGCGAAACACGACGAGGTCCTCGCCCATGATGCGCCGCCGGATCGGCAGATCTTTCAGTTCGCGGCTATAGGCGATCGGCTGCCAGTATCGGCGCAGCAACTCGCCCGCCGGTTTTCCCGGCCCGACATGGGTGAGGACCGCGTCCTCGCGCGGAATGTCGCGGTTGAAGTAGGCGCTGTAGGACTGCTTGACGAGCTCCGGGCGCGTGCCCCTCATGACGAAGGCCTCCGCAGTTAAGCCGCGACCGGGTGAAGCAAGCGTTCGTCAGTTGCCTCAAGCGCGACCCGCTTGCCGTCTTTGATGATGACCGTGAGGTTTTGGCGGTTCTGGAGCACACGTATGTCGGCGAGCGGATTGGCTTTGAGGAGGATCACGTCCGCGAGTTTGCCGGCTTCGATCGATCCGACCTCGCGTTCGAGCCCGACCGCTACGGCGTTGCCGCTGGTATTGGCGACAATCGCTTCCATCGGACTGAGCCCGACCTCGTTGACGAAAATCTCCGCCTCTTTGGCGTGATAGTCGCCGTAGGTCATCCAGGTACAGTTGCCGGTATCGCTGCCGCTCAGAAGCCGGATGCCGCGCGCGTGCGCGCGTTGGCAGGTCATGATGCAAGCTTCCATGTGCCGCGTCAGCACCGCTGCTTCATCGACATAGAAGCCGAAGCCACCGGGTCGTTTCAGAGCCAAGATCGCGCTGGTGAATGTCGGCATGATCGGCGTCCCGGCCTTGGCCATCAAGTCGAGGTCGGCCTCGGTCGCGAAATCGCCGTGAATGATCCAGTCGACGCCGGCCTTGACGGCAGCGCGGGTCGAGGCAGAGCCGCGCGAGTGAATCGTTACTTTGAGATGGCGGCGATGGGCTTCGTTGATAACGGCCGCCAACTCATTGTCGGGGAACGCCTG
>CAMDOQ010000049.1 GCA_945903685.1 Rhizobium sp. Q54 | reverse complement strand
AAACCACGCCGGGTCGAACGGATAACCGGCTTGGCCGAGGTCGTCGAGCACCGCCAAAAAATCGCGCCACACGAAGTGCGGCAGCATGAACTCGTCGTGCAGCCGTGTGCCCCAGCGCACCAACGGGCGCTTGAACGGCTGGCGCCACAGCCACGCGATCAGCGCGCGCAGCAGAAGCTGTTGCGCCAGACTCATGCGGCTGTGCGGCGGCATTTCGAAAGCACGCAATTCCAGGAGGCCGCGCCGGCCGCTGGCGAAGTCGGGCGAAAAAAGCTTGTCGATGCAGAACTCGGCTCGGTGCGTATTGCCGGTAACGTCGACCAGGAGATTGCGGAACAGGCGGTCGACCAACCACGGTGTCACCGGGGCGTCGTCGGTAAGCTGCACGAACGCGATCTCGAGCTCGTAAAGCGAATCGTCGCGCGCTTCGTCAACGCGCGGGTGCTGGCTGGTGGGGCCGAGGAACAGACCGGAAAAGAGATACGACAGTGCCGGGTGATTGTTCCAATAGGCGAGCAGGCTGCGAAGGAGATCGGGGCGGCGTAGGAGCGGCGAGTCGGCCGGGGTCGGGCCGCCGACGACAAAGTGATTGCCGCCGCCGGTGCCGGTATGGCTGCCGTCGACCATGAACTTCTCGGCCGCGAGCCGCGTCAGTCGCGCCTCGTCGTAGATAATGGTCGTGCGTTCGACCAACTCGTCCCAACTCTTGGCCGGATGGATGTTGACCTCGATCACGCCCGGATCGGGGGTCACGCTGAAGGATTCGATGCGCGGGTCGTAGGGCGGGACGTAGCCCTCGATCACGATCGGATGGCCGATGTCGGCGGCGGTGTCCTCGACCGCCGCGATCAGCGCGAGATAGTCGTCGGCCGCTTCGACCGGGGGCATGAACACATGAAGGTAGCCCTGGCGCGGGTCGACGCAGAGCGCGGTGCGTACGAATTCGCTCGCCGCTTCGCCGGGCGGCGGCGGTCGCAGCACGTGCGAGGTGTCGCCGACTTCGCCCCCCACCGGTTCGGCGCCGGCGAGCGCGGCGCGCGGCGGCAGCGCACCGCGTTCGGCAAGCGGATCTTCCTCGACGATCGCCACGCGATCCTTCTTCTTCACCCACGGCAGCGACTCGAGCGGGAGCCTCAGGCCGATCGGCGAATCGCCCGGCAACAGGTAGAGCGTACCGTGACGGAGGTACCATGGCGCTGTCCGCCAGCGCGGGGTTCCGCTTTCCGGCCGGGTGCGGACGATCGGCATCACGTAGCCGACCGGCTCGGCGAGCACGTCGTCGAACAACCGCGCCAGTCGCGCGCGTTCGAGTGGATCGTCGATCTCGGCACGGCGCGGATCGACGTTCACCGGCAAGCGGCCCTCCCGCCACAGATAGTAGGCGGTGTCTTCGAACGCCGGGACCAGGAACTTGGCCGTTACGCCGAGCCGGGCGGCGAGCGCGGTGGCGAAGCGCTTGGCCTCCTGGATGGTCGCGTTGCCACGACGATCCTCGGGCGGATCGATCAACAGCGCAGGATCGCGCCAGATCGGCTCGCCGTCCTTGCGCCAATAGCAAGACAGCGCCCACCGCGGTAGCGGCTCGCCGGGATACCACTTACCCTGGCCGTAGTGGAGCAGCGCGCCGGACGAGAAACGCTTAGTCAGACGGCGCAAGAGCTCGCCGGCGAGCTTGCGTTTCGCCGGGCTGAGCGCGGTGAAGTTCCACTCGTCGCCGTCCATGTCGTCGATCGAGACGAAAGTCGGCTCGCCGCCCATGGTAAGGCGGACGTCGCCGGCGGCGAGGTCGCGATCGACCGCGCGACCCAGCGCCACGATCCGGTTCCACTGCTCCTCGCCATAGGGTTTGGTGACGCGCGGCGTTTCGCGGATGCGCCGGACGTTCATCGCGAAATCGAAGGTGACGTTGGCAGGCTCGAGCATGCCCGAGATCGGCGCCGCGCCCGAAGGCTCGGGCGTGCAGGCCAGCGGGATGTGCCCTTCGGCGGCGAACAGGCCCGAGGTCGGGTCGAGACCGACCCATCCCGACCCCGGCATGTAAACTTCGGCCCAGGCGTGGAGGTCGGTGAAGTCTTTGATCGGGCCTTCGGGTCCCTCGAGCGGCTTCTGGTCGGCGACCAACTGGATCAGATAGCCCGAGACGAAGCGCGCGGCGAAGCCGAGGTGGCGGAGCAGCTGCACCAACAGCCAACCGCTGTCGCGGCACGACCCTTTGCCGAGCGCGAGCGTCTCCTCCGGCTTCTGCACGCCGGGCTCCATTCGCACGATGTAGGCAATGTCCTGATGGAGGCGTTGGTTGAGCGCGACCAGGAACTCGATCGTGCGGCGCGGCGTGCGGTCGACTTTGGCGAGCCATGCCGCGAACAACGGCGTCGGTTCGAGCTTGTGCAGAAACGGCACCAACTCGCGAGCGATCTCGGGCTCGTAGGCGAACGGATACTTCTCGGCCGCGGGCTCGAGAAAGAAGTCGAACGGATTGATCACCGCCATATCGGCGACGAGGTCGACTTCGACCTCGAAATGCTGGGCGCGCTCGGGAAACACCAGCCGCGCCAGGAAGTTGCCGTGCGGATCCTGGACCCAATTCAGGAAGTGGGTCTTCGGTTTGATGTTGAGGGCGTACGACAGGATCGGCGTCCGGCAATGCGGCGCCGGCCGCAACCGGACGGTCTGCGGCGCCAGCACGATCGCGCGGTCGTAGCGATAGCTGGTTCGGTGGTGCAGGGCGACGTGAATGCTCATGGCCTCGATGCGCGAGTCCCGATTAAGCTATTGATACTAAATAATTATTTTAAACGACCCCGTTGCACCACAGGTTCCGACGCGGTGCCGGTTTCGGAAAACAGTTTCCGCCGCCACTATATGCAGAGGCCCCGCTACTAAATATTGTGTTGATTTGGAACCCGGCGGGACGCACATTCCTTGCGTCGCAATGTTAGTCCTCAATCTTCGGCATAGCACCGTTTATCGGTACCGTCGACCCGTTTCGTTCGGCGAGCATCGGATGATGTTCCGTCCGCGCGACTCGCACGACTTAAAACTGATCGACGCGTCGCTCTCGCTGTCGCCGCCGGCCACGGTGCGCTGGCACCACGACATCTTCGGCAATTCGATCGCCGTGGCGAGCTTCCTCGGCCAATCCGAAACGCTCAAGATCGAAAGCCACATCAAGCTCGAACATTACGTCGACACCGAGCCCAACTTCTCGCTCGAGCCGCACGCCCGCGAATTCCCGTTCAGCTATTCGACCGAGGAGGTCCCGGATCTCGGCCGCACCCGCGAGCGCCACTACCCGGACCCGCACCACATCGTCGACGACTGGGCGCGCCAGTTCATCAAGAACGGCAACGGCCACCCGGCGACGATGGACATCCTGCTGGCGATGACGCGGGCGATTCCGAAAGAATTCCGCTACATCCGCCGCGACGAAGAAGGGACGCAGACCCCGATCGAGACGCTGCGCATGCGGAGCGGCTCGTGCCGCGACTTCGCGCTCTTGATGATGGAGGCGAGCCGTACTTTCGGCCTCGCCGCGCGGTTCGTCACGGGCTACGTCTACGATTCCAAGCTCGCGACCGCGACCGGTGCGACGGTCGGCTCCGGCACCACCCATGCATGGGTGCAGATCTTTCTGCCCGGCGCCGGCTGGGTCGAATTCGATCCGACCAACGGACTGGTCGGCGGCGTCAACCTGATCCGCGTCGCGGTCGCGCGCGATCCGCGTCAAGCGCTCCCGCTGAGCGGTACCTTCGAAGGGTTTCCCGACGACTGTGTCGGGATGGACGTCAAGGTCGACGTCAAGGCCGAGTGACGCGGCGGCGCGTCACTTCCAGTGCGGATCGGGGAGCTTCTGGAAGCGGTCGCGCAAACCGTCGGCCCACGCTTGGCGCACCGAGTTCCAGTACGGGTCGTCATCCTGCATCACGGTATGGACTTTGACCTTGAGTCGATCGCGCTCGTACAGCAAGAGATCGATCGGTGGCGCGACGGTGAGATTGCTTTTGACGGTCGAGTCCATCGACACCAGGCCGCATTTGGCCGCCGTCACCAGCGGGGTGTCGAACTTGACGACGCGATCGATGATCGGCTTGCCGTACTTGAATTCGCCGATCTGCAGATACGGTGTTTCCGGCATCGCCTGGATGAAATTGCCCTCGGCATAAAGATTGAACATCCTCATCTGCCGGCCTTTGATCTGGCCGCCGATGATGATCGCGGCGCTGAAGCCGGTGCCGCTCGCGCGGAGCGCGGCCCCGTCGATGCGATCGACCTCGCGTAGCGCCCACCCCGCCAGCCGGGCCGCCTCGGTCATCGACGAGACGTTCTTCATCGAGATGCGCGACTCGCCGTGCGGCATGCCCTCGTTCATCAGTTGGATCGCCGACTGCGTAATCGCGAGATTGCCGGCCGACATCGCGACGATCACCCGCTCGCCGGGCGTCTCCCAGATGGTCATTTTGCGGTAGGTCGAGATGTTGTCGACACCCGCGTTGGTGCGCGAGTCCGAGAGCATCACGAGCCCTTCCTTAAGCAACATGCCGACGCAATACGTCATGGTGAATCCCCCTGCCCAGGCTTTGTCGAGCTGAACGTCGCCAGTTGTTTAGGCGTCGCCGACCGATTTAACCGCCCTAAGGTGGACGGTGGCAATCGAATTCTCGGCGCCGAGACAGTGGGCACGCCGGTCACGGCCCGCAGCGCTGCCTGATATCGGCAATCTTCGCGGCGAGCAACGCGTTGTATTCGCCGGTCGCAATCGCCGCCGTGCGCTTGAGTTCGCCGCGGAACAGATGGACCGCCAGCGACGTCGGCACGACCGTTTTGAGGCCGGCCGCGGCCCGCTCTTGGGTGGTTGCTTTCTCGCGCTCGAGCGCCGCGATGTGTTCGGCGGCTTGCGGGCAGGCGGGCGGCTCGGCCAATACCGGGTCGAGGATCGGTTGTTGGCAAGCGACCAAGCCGAGCAAGGCGGCACCCGCCAGGGTGTGCGCGGCGCGATGGCCGTTCCGCGGAATTCGTGTTAACACTTTGCCGACATTAACATATTAGGCCACCTCCCGTGCGCTTTGGATGGTGGGTCGTCGTCGCGCTGGGGGTCGGCCTCGGCGTCGTCCCGGCCCGAGCACAAGAACCGCCGCCCCAGGAGTGCGACCGCCTAGCCGCGGCGCCGGCTGACGGCTTCGGCCGCGGCGTCGAGTTCAACGAGATGGATGCGGCCAGGGCGACCCAGTCCTGCCACGACGCGGTCAAGACGCACCCGCAATCGCTCCGGCTCAAAGCGCACCTCGCCCGCGCGCTCGTCAAAGCGGGCGACTTCAAGCAGGCGCGAGCGCTTCTTGAGGATGCGGCCGCCAAGGGCCACGCTGGGGCGCAGGGGACACTCGGCTCGCTCTACTATTTCGGCGTCGGCGTCGATCGCGATTTCGGCCGCGCGCGCGCGCTGTTCGAGGAAGCGACCAAGCGCGACAACGCCGTCGCGCTCAACAATCTTGGCGTTATGTATGCGTTCGGCCACGGCGTCGGCAAAGACGAAGCCAAGGCGGTGCCATTGTTCGAAAAGGCCGCCACCGCCGGCCACCCCGACGCCCTCACGAATCTCGGCAACATGTACGAGCAAGGTTCCGGCGTCGAGCGCGATGTGCGCAAAGCCGCCGCGCTCTATGAGCAGGCAGCGCAACTCGGGAACGCCAAGGGCCAGCTCAACCTGGCGCAGATTTACGAGGCCGGCGGCGCGCTTGCCGGCGGCAGCATCGAGCGCGCCTATTTCTGGTACACGCTCGCGGCCCGGCGCGGCGCCGGCGACGTCGCCGCGGTCGCCTCGAAAGGTCAGCGCCGGATCGAAACGTTCCTCAAACCCGACGACATCGTCGGCTTGGGGCACGAAGTCGCGGCCTGGAAACCGAAAGGCTAAGCGGCCTTTAGGCTGTCGCGAGCAGGGCCGCGCCGAGCCCGGCGATGACGAGAGCGCCGGCCAACTCGGCGGCGACGCCGAACCGGCGTAGGACCGGGCGCTCGGTCTGCGCGAGCCGCCGCGCCATCCAGGCCCGCGCGATCACGCACAAGATCCCCAGCGCAGACATCGTCATCGCCATACCGATCGCGATCGTCGCCGCGAGCACGAGGCCGGCGACGATCACGTTGTTGGCGAGCGCGTAGAGCAGGACCAGGACCGCACCCGAGCACGGTACCAATCCGACCGCGACCGAGAGCAGGCTTTGCGGCGCATGCCCGCGCTCATTTTCGTGGTGATGGTGGTGGTGGTGATCGTGATCGTGGCCGCCCGAGCGCCACCGCCGCAGCGCCTGAACCGCCATGAACAGACCGGTCGCCGCGATCGCGCCGTAGCTCACATAGCGCACGGCCGGCACCTCGGCCGGCGCGCCGCCGAAGCTCTGGCGCAGCAAGTAATCGGCAAGCACGACGATCGCGACGGCCGATACCACGTGCATGGTCGCGATCTGGGTGCCCATCAGGATGCCCCGGCCAATGCGGGCATCGCGCGAGAGGAAATAGCTCGCGACCACGAACTTGCCGTGGCCGGGCCCGAGCGCGTGGAAAATGCCATAGGCGAAAGCGAGCGCAAGCGCGGCGAGGAAAGCGGTGCCGATCCCCTCGCCATCGCGGACCGACCGCAGCCCTTGAGCCATCGCCCGGTTGGCTGCGCGCTGGACGTCGAGCAGGGCGCGTCCCATCGCGGCGATCGGGCCAAACCCGGAGAGCGATTGTTCGCTCGATGTCGTTGGCGTCGCGGGGGTCGGCTTGGTGCCGGTAAATGGATTGGTCTGCGCACCCGCGGCCGCGACCCCCAGCCATACCGCCGCCGCTACCAGTGCGGCGATCGCCAACTGCCTTACTTGGCGCATGCGAGAAGGATCAACGAGGTCGGTACCATGCCCATGTAGATCTTCTTGGTCGGATCGTCGCGTACCTGGTAGCTGCAGGCGCCATCAGCGATGCCCTTGAAGCGGACCGGATCCTTGGGATCGACGCGGGCCTCGACGAAATAGGTTTCGTCGTGAACGCTGATCGCGATCTTGGCCGCGCGCGGATCGAGGGCCGCGCCGAGTTTCTGACGGAACCGGTAGCTGACGGTATCGTCCGCGAACAGTTCGGCGGCGAAGGTCTCGACTTCTCCGACCTTCACCGCCTTGCCGTTCACCTGCAGATAGGTGAAGTAGCCGAACTCCTTGAGGGTATCGAAGGCACCCTTGCGCAGTTCGGCGAGCTCCGCGGAATCGAAGCGGCGGTTCTTGTCGCGGTCGAACGACTCGACCAGGAAGTTCGAGAAAAACTCGTCCAATTTCCACTCGTGCTCGATCGCGACGACGCGCCCGTTCTCGAACACGAAGGTCACGATTGAAGCGATCCAGACGTGCGGGTGGGCCCTGGACGGCGCCGGCGCCAACAGCGTGAGCACCGCGATGCCGACGACAAAAAACCGATGACGGAGCATGGGCGACACGATCCTGTTCACATTTGTAGGTAAAGGCATTTTACCACCGCTAGCCCGAACGCGGATCACAACGACGACAGACGATTGCGCAGACGACGGGCGTCGCGGTGCGAGGGCGGCTGGTCTCGGTCGGTTGACAACATGAGCGGAAATGTAACATTATAACATTTCACCTTTGCGACGGAGCGACCGAAGCAGCATGACGAGCGGCACGACGATACGAGCTTGCATCGCGGCCTTCCTCAGCACACTCGGCGCTTCGATCTGGACGCCCGCCGCCTCGGCGCCCGTTGTCGTCGCCACGATCCTGCCCGTACACGCATTGGTGGCGAGCGTCATGGGCGAAGTCGGCCAGCCGATTTTGCTGCTGCCTCCGGGTTTCTCGGAGCATACGGCCGCGCTGAAGCCGTCGGAGGCCAAGGCGCTCGCCGACGCCGATCTCGTCGTCTGGGTGGGCGATGGCATCGAAACGCTACTCGCCAAGCCGATTCGAACACTGCCCAAGAAAACGACCGTCGTCACGTTGAGCCGCGACACCGGGATTGTGCTCATCAAGAACCGTGCCGGCGGGCTTTGGGAAACGCACGACGATCACGGCACGGCGGCCGGCAAGCACGCCGACAGCGGGCGTGCTCAACGAAAGGGTCACAAGCACGGCCACCACGACGACAACCACCATGTCTGGCTCGATCCCGACAATGCCAAGAAGATCGTCACCCACATCGCCCGGGCGCTCGCACGCCTCGATCCCGCCAACGCCGAGCGCTACGTCGTCAACGCCGAGGCGACGGCAATTCGGCTCGACCGACTGGATCGCGATCTACAAGCGCTGCTGACCCCGGCCCGCGCGATTCCGTTCGTCGTGTTTCACGACGCCTTCCCCTATTTCGAGCGGCGCTACGGCCTGAACGCGATCGGCTCGATCACGGTTTCGCCCGAGCAGAAGCCGGGGTCGAAGCGAGTTCTCGACATTCGTCGAAAGCTCACCGCCGCCAAAGCCGCGTGCGTGTTCGGCGAGCCGCAGTACGACGCGAGCCTGGTCCGCAATCTGGTCGAAGGCACACCGGTGCGGATCGGCACGCTCGATCCGCTCGGTAGCGCGGCGGCGCCGGGACCGGCGGCCTACGAGTCGCTGATGCGGACGCTCGCGACCGCCATCCGCGAATGCTTGGTACCCGGGGCGTCGTAGCCTTAGGGCGCCGCTTCGTTCGCGGTTGAAAGGCGCGCGGCCAGCCCCGACGCCAACACCGGATCGTCGGCGTCAAGCGCATCGAGTACGCGCTCGATATCGGCTTTCGGAACGTCGCGGGTGATAAACACGAGCTTCGACCGGCGGTCGTCGTCGGGCCAGCGTTCGAGCCATACCGCCGGGTGGAATACGTGCTGCACGCCGTGGATCACGGCCGGCGTGTCGGGATGCTCGGCGACGTTGAGGAGGCCTTTGACCCGCAGCAGCCGTTCGCCGTGAAGCATGGCGAGAAGCTCGAGAAACAGTGTGAACGACGCCATCGAAATCGGTGCGTCGCGCGCGACACAAAAAGCCGAAATGCGATCGTCGTGGCGGTTGACGTTGTGCGGATCCTGAGCGGCACTGCCGTGACGGTGGTCGTGCTCGTGGCGATCATGGTCATGACCGGCGTGGCGGTCGCGATAGGCCTCTTCATTGAGCCAGCGCTGAACGTCGGGAACCTTGGTCGACGGGTCGTAGACGCCGGCCCCGAACAGCACGTCGGGAGCGATCCCACCCTTAACGGCCTCGGTCACAGACGCTCCCGGGTTGAGAGCGCGGAGCCGTGCGAGCAAAGGAGCGAGCGCTGCCCGCGACCCCTCGAGACAGTCGGTCTTGGAAACGATCAAACGGTCGGCGACCGCCGCTTGCTTGACGGCTTCCTGGTGGCGATCGAGGGTGCCGGCGCCGTTCACGGCGTCGACCACGGTGACGACGCTGTCGAGCGTATAACGCTGTGCCAGCGTATCGTCGGTCATCAAGGTCTGGAGGATCGGAGCCGGATCGGCAAGGCCAGTGGTCTCGATCACCACGCGCTTGAAGGCTGGAATCTCCTTGCGATAGCGCCGCCGCGCTAGATCGGCGAGCGTCTTGGCAAGATCGCCGCGTACCGTGCAGCAGAGGCAGCCGCTCATCAGCTCGACCAAGTTGTCGTCAACCTTCTCGACCAATAGGTGATCGAGACCGATTTCGCCGAATTCGTTGATGATGACGGCGGTATCGGCCATCGCCGGCTGGCGGACCAGGGCATTCAGCAGCGTCGTCTTGCCGCTACCGAGAAATCCGGTGAGGACCGTGACCGGCAGCCGGGTCGGCGCGAGCGGGCGAAGGTCGGATGGGGGACTCATAGGGCTCCTGCTTGGGCTCCTGCGATCGAACAGCCGCATTCAACCACAAACGCCGGCCCCATCCCCATGCCAAATAAAAACGGGGCGCAAAGCGGTGCGCCCCGTCTGGGTAGTCGGGTCCGCCGACAGTCAGCGCGCCGCGGCGCGATCGTGCCAAAACAGCCGCTCGGAGTCGGACATGGTGGCAATCTCGATGCGATCGCCGGCCTCCCGCACTTCGTAGGTGCTGATCGGGGCGTCGCCGAAGCCCGAAACCGGCGACCCCGAGCGCAGATCGAACACGGTGCCGTGCAAGGGGCAGGCGACGGTCGCGCCGGCGAGGCGACCGGTGGCAAGTCGCCTAACCGCGACCCGCTCGCTTTCGCGATGGCCGGCAAAGTGCGCAATGCAGGTGCACTTGTTGGCGATAGCAAAGAGCTGGCCGTCGACGTTGGCGAGTGCGACCTCACGGCCATCGACTTCGACTTTGGTCAGCCGGCCCGGCGCCAAGGCGGCACGGCTGGCGACATTGCGATACTCGGTCATGGTTCACCTCATCTCTCGAGCGACCCGCTGGATAGACGGAGTGTAAAAAACGTTTGGATTACAAAGCGATGTTCATGATTCCCTGTTCCGATTGGCAGCCCACCTAAGGGTGCCAGGGGCGAACCCTCTGCGATCTAAGCGTTCAACGGGGGAAAACGCCGTCGCGGAGGAACGCGATCGTCGCGCGGATGACCCGCGGCTCGTCGCAGATGAAGGTGTGATTGACCGGCAGCGCCAGGAAATCGCGCATGCCGGCGAGCTTGGTCTGTTCGACCGCGACGGTGCCGTCGTGGTCGACATGGCGCCGGAGCCAAGCACTTAAGTAGGACGCCGGGTTGAGCGGGTGAAAGCGACGGGTACCGGCGATCACCCCGATCTCGGTATCCGGAATCGGCAACCGGCGGAGGAAGGCGGCGTCTCGGGCGAGGTCGCGGATCGCGGCACCGTACGCAAGCGAAAGGCCCGGCGTACGCGCAACAAGGTCGTCGAGGACGACCCCTTGATTGGGCGCGGCAATCATGACGATCCGTCCCAGCTTGATCGGAGCCGGCGTCGCGACGGCGCCGCGAATCACGATCGCGCCGAGGGAATGCCCGACCAGATGGATCGGGCCGGTCTCACGGCGGGCGGCGAGATCGTGGCGAAAGCGACCGACGAGGTCGGCGATGCGATGGCGGCGGCTCGGATAGGACCACGCCTCGGCATCGAACCCGGCTTCGCCGAGGCCCGCCATCAACCGGCGCAGGCTGCGTGCGGTGCGGTTGAGGCCGTGCAAGAGGATCGCCCGCGCGCGCGGGCCGTTTCCGCCAACCATGACGGTCAGGCTGCGACCGGCGGCAGCAAGTGGGCGATCGCGTTCGCGTAATAGCGAACGACGGGCTCCTCGCCGGGATTTATCCGGAACAGTCCGTCGCGCTCGAGAACTAAGTGGCGAAGCGTCAACATGCGCAGTCCAACGGTGATGGCGTAGTCGCGGTCGGTGCGTGGGATATAGACATGCGCGCCCTTCTTTTCGAGGGCGGCGATCAACTCGTGGGCGCGGCTTTTGAGCTGGAGCGCGTCGATTTCACGCGCCGGGTCTTCCCCGAAAATCGCCGCTACCAGCGAGACCGGCAACACGGGGACGACGGCGGCGATTCGATCCATCAGTTCGCGGCCGAGCGTCTCGACCGCCGCAAACCGCGCGTCCTTGTCGCCGCCAAATGCGGCGCCGGTCCTGGCCAGGTACTCGCGCATCGAAAGCGGCGCGCCGAAATTGACGCAAGCGTAGCCGAACCGATACCACCGCCGCCGCGCCATCAACGCGAAGTTGTGGAACGCGAAGCGAAACGTGGTCGAGAGCGCGAACGTCGCACCCCGCTTCGGTGCCTCGCGATCGAGGCTCTTGAGCAGACTACGGTCCTCGAGCACGCGGTCGTAGTTGATGCCGACCGGGACGAACACGAGGTCTCGTTCGCCCTTCGGGTCGAACGCCGTCACCATGTAGGCGATCAGCCCGAGCTTCGGCGCGCGTAGTAGCCCGTCCTTGCTGAGGCCGCCCTCGGGATAGACCGCCTGGACGACGCCGCCCTGCGTCGCCATGTGGACGTAGCGCGCCAAGACCTGCCGGTAGAGTGGGCTCCCCGAATTACGGCGGACGAAATAGGCGCCGAGCGAACGGATCAGGCCTTGCAGCGGCCAAATCCGCGCCCACTCGCCGACCGCGTACGAGAGCGCGGAGCGCGATGCGGCGAGGTAGGCGACCAGGACGTAGTCCATATTGCTGCGGTGATTCATGACGAATACGACGCTGGCGTTCGGCGGGATCGCCGCCAGCGCCTTGTCGTCGGCGTAGCCGAGCCGCACCCGGTAAAGGAACTCTGCGCAGCGCCGCGCCAAGTAATAGCCGATGCGGAAATAGGCATACGCGTTGAACGACGGCACGATTTCGCGGGCGTAGCGTTCGACCTCGGCCATCACCGCCTGGCGCGGCGCACCGCTCTCGGCAGCCCGCTCGTCGACCGCCTTCATCACCTCGCCGTCGAATAGCAGGCGGTCGATCAAGACCTCGCGTTTGGTCAGGTGGAGCGCCGGAATCTGCAGCTGCAGGCGGTCGTTGAGTTCGTCGATCACGCGCCCGACGCGCCGGCGGATGACCCAGCGAACGCTCGGAACCAGCAACCGGTCCAACAGCGCCCACGCCGCAAACAGCGCGCCGAGCACGACCAGCCAAAGCGGAAGGGCCACCAACGTCGTCATGACTACCGAGGGTTGTCGAGGGCGGTTTCGAGAATCGATGGCGATTCTAGGCGGTTTCGGCGTATATTCACGGCAATAAATTAGAAACGGGACACGGCTTAGGGTCTCCAGTCGTCCGTCGCAGCGCACGGCCGCGGTGTTCGCGGTAGCACTGAGAGGCCATACCCGCCCTACCCATGACGGAACGCGTCGTCAACGCCCGCGAGTTCGCGGAGATCGTGCGCAAGCACGAGCGCTATCTCAAATCCTTGCCGGGCGGCGCCCGCGCCGTGCTGCGCGACGCCGATCTGTCGGGATTCAAACTGCCGACGGTCGACCTGCGCGACGCCATTCTCAGCCATATCACGCTCCGGCACGCGGTTTTCGGCAAGGCCGACCTCTCGGGCGCCGAACTGTTTGAGGCCGATTGCGAGGGTGCGCAGTTGATCGGCGTCAAGTTCGAGCGTGCCAACCTGCGCGGTATCAATCTGCACGCCGCCAACCTGACCAACAGCAATCTGCGTCAGGCCGACCTACGTTCGGGCGATTACAGTCCCAAGCTCAAGCGCGCCCGCCGCGCCGACCTTTCCCAAGCCGCCTTCGATAGCGCCGACCTCGAAGGCGCCAACATGAACGCGGTTTACGCGGTCGGCGCCTCGCTCAAAGGCACGAACCTCAAACGCGCGGTGTTGACCAAGGCCGACCTCGGCGCCGCCAATCTCACCAAGGCCGATCTGCAGCACGCGTCGCTCCAGGACGCCGATCTATCGGGCGCGATCCTCGCCGGCGCCAACCTGCAGAACTGCGACCTCTCGAACGCCAATTTGCGCGGCATCGATTTGACCGGCGTGATCGCGACCGAGGCGGCGCGCGCGATGTTCGCGCTTGGCGCCAGATCGACCGCACTCGATCCCAAGCTCGCAGCGATCCTCGATCAGCACGAGCGTTGGATCGACACGAACGGCCGCGACGGCCGACGCGCCGATCTTACCGCCCGCGATCTCGCCAACCTCAACCTTGGCGGCCGCGTGTTGAGCGGAGCGCTCCTGGTCGGCGCCAACCTGCAAGGGGCCTTGCTGGCGCGCTGCCAGATGATTTTGACTGACCTCACCCGCGCCAATTGCCGCAACGCCGACTTCTCGATGTCCGACCTGCGCGGCGCCATTCTCAACGGCACCGACTTGAAGGGCGCCAAGCTCCGCACCGCCGAGATGACCCCGATCGCGCTCGGCGCGCGCACCGACCAGCCGTCCAAGCGGCTGTGGCCGGTCAATCTTATCGGCGCCAATCTAGCCGGTGCCGACCTGACCGATGCCGACCTCTCCGGCGCCAATCTCGTCAACGCCGACTTCACCGGCGCCGTGCTCACACGCACCCGGTTCGAGGGCGCGAGGGTCGACGGCGCCAAGTTCGACAGCGGCCGCGCCGCCGACGTGTCGAGCCCCAAGTCCAAGCCGCGGCTCCACTGAAAACGAGAATCGAACTGCAACGGCTCGCGCTATAATTGCAATCGCCCCCGCGTTTCGCGATGGCGGCGTGACGCCGGTCACTCGGCTTACGGAAGAGACCCGGGAATTACGGTATTTCTCTAATGGTATTTGCCGCCGTTCACGCCGATATTACCCGGCGTGAGGACCGAGGACCGACCCGGATTCGACGAGCAGAACAACATAGGCGTGGCGGGCGTGGGGTGGGAGTCATGACGAGTCGCGGTCGGCGAAATGCCCGGGCAC
>CAMDOQ010000048.1 GCA_945903685.1 Rhizobium sp. Q54 | reverse complement strand
GGGATTCGCGGTCGTCGCGACCCGCGGCACCGCGTCGTATCTCGGCGCGCGCGGCCTGAAGTCGGTCGTGGTCAACAAAGTCGCCGAGGGCCGGCCGCACATCGTCGACTCGATCAAGAACGGCGAGATTCAGCTCATTATCAATACGACCGAAGGGGCGGCGGCGATCGCCGACAGTTATTCGATCCGGCGCTCGGCCTTGACGCTCCGCATCCCCTACTACACGACCCTGGCCGGCGCCACCGCCGCCGTAACGGCGATCGAGGCGTTGAGCGCCGGTACACTTGAGGTTGCCCCATTACAATCTTATGTTAGTGCAGCGTCGTATCGCCGACTCACGGAAACGGCGGCGCGCGCCTAACGCCCGGTAGGGGCAAAGATTTCGTTTCTGGGTTCTCCATGAACAAAGAACCGATGACCGCCGAGGGCTATCAGCGCCTCGTCGAGGAACTCAAACGCTTGAAGTCGGTCGAGCGGCCGGCGGTGATCAAAGCGATCGCCGAGGCGCGTGGCCATGGCGACCTGTCGGAGAACGCCGAGTATCACGCCGCCAAGGAGCGGCAGAGCTTCATCGAGACACGCGTCATGGAGCTCGGAACCCTGGTGTCGCGGGCCGAAATCATCGATACCAGCAAACTCTCCGGCAGCGGCATCATGTTCGGCGCCACGGTCGAACTGGTCGACGAGGAAACCGGCGAGAAAGCGACCTACCAGATCGTCGGCCAGGTCGAAGGCGACATCAAAGCGGGCAAGCTCGCGATCTCGTCGCCGCTCGCGCGCGCCCTGATCGGCAAGATCAAGGGCGACTCGGTCGAAGTGCGAACGCCAAAGGGCGAGAAGTACTACGAAATCCGCGCGGTTTCCTATAAGTAGCGCCCCGGCACCGCGCTCAACGGCCGTCGGGCAGGACTTCGATCGGAACGCCCGGCTCGAGCTTCGAGGCGCGAATGACGAGCGCGCTCTTGACGTGCGCAACGTTGGGCGCCGCGGTGAGTTTGGTGGTGAGGAAGGCCTGGTAGGCATCCCAGTCGGGCGAGACCAGCTTGAGATAGAAGTCGGTCTCGCCGGCAAGCATGTAGCACTCGCGCACCATTGGCCACGATCGCACCAGGTCCTCGAACGCAGTGAGGTCGGCCTCGGCTTGGCTGCTCAAGCCGACTTGGGCGAGAACGGTGACGCCGAAGCTGAGCTTTCCGGCGTTCAAATCGGCGTGGTAGCCGCGGATGTAGCCGGCCTCTTCGAGGGCGCGTACCCGGCGCAGGCAAGGTGGCGCCGAAATGCCGACCCGGTGCGCCAACTCGACGTTGGTGATGCGACCATTCGCTTGCAGGTCGCGTAGGATTTTTCGGTCGATGGAGTCGAGTTTGACCCTGGCCAAAGGCAGGCCCTCCCCTCAAGCGGCGACACTTTTTTTGACGGTTACGCGAACCGATCTTATAACATTATTGCGAAAACGAGTAATGATATTTCGTCCACGGTGGGCACTCCCGCGCCCTCGACGCCGACTCCGGCGATGCGCGATCCGCTAACCGTGCCCCGGCGTGACCCGGATTCGCTCCGCGCCTGGGTGTTGAGCGACGGCAAGGCCGGCACCGAAAACCAGTGCCTCGGATTGGCCGAGGCAGTCGGAATCCCGTTCGTTGCAAAACGCCTCGCCGTGCGGGCGCCTTGGCGCTTCCTCCCGGCGGGCCTCGCCGCCCGGGTAACCATGCCGCCGTTCGAACGCACGCTCGCCGCTGTGTCCGACCGGCTCAATCCACCGTGGCCCGACCTCGTGATCGCATCCGGCCGCCAAAGCGTTCCCTACGCAATCGCGCTGCGGCGGGCAGCACGTGGGCGGACGTTCGTCGTGCAGGTGCAGAATCCGCGCGTCGATCCGGCGTTGTTCGACCTCGTCGTGCCGCCACGCCATGATCGCGTCGCCGGACCGAACGTCGTCCCGACGTTGGGCGCGCTCACCCGGATCACCCCGGCGCGCCTCGCCGAGGCCGCGCGCGAATTCGCGCCCCGCCTCGCCCACCTGCCGCGGCCGTTGTTCGCGGTGCTGATCGGCGGGTCGAACCGGAGCTATCGCCTGACCGCGGCGGCGATGGCCGTGCTGATCGGCGGCCTCGGCATGTTGACGGCATCGGGAGCGGGTCTCGCCGTCACCGCTTCGCGCCGGACCGGACCTGCGAACGTCGAGGCGCTCCGTGCGGCGCTCAACGACAGGTCCGCCGTGATCTGGGACGGGAGCGCGCCCAACCCCTATTTCGGTTACCTCGCGCTGGCGGACGCGATCGTGGTCACCGCCGACTCGGTCTCGATGACGTCAGAGGCGTGCACGACGGGAAAGCCGGTGTACGTGGCCGCACTTCCGGGCGGCGCGGCCAAGTTCCGCGACTTTCACGCTGCGCTCGCCGACGCGGGTTGCACCCGTCCGTTCCGCGGGCCGATTCAACCTTTTACGCCCGCGCGCCTCGATGAAACCGCGCGCGTCGCGGCGATCGTTCGGGCCCGCCTCGGCCTTCGTTAAGCGCCCTTTGCCTGGACCCGCCGTCGCTCTATAACGAAAGAGACCTTCGCTAGCCGCCCGAGGAACCAACCCCATGTCCGCGCGTCACCATCGTCCGATCCTCATTCTCGGCTCCGGCCCGGCGGGGCTCACCGCCGCGATCTACACCGCGCGCGCCGCGCTCAACCCGATCCTGGTGCGTGGCATGCAGCCGGGCGGACAGATGACCATCACGACCGACGTCGAGAACTACCCGGGGTTTGCCGAAGTCATCCAAGGTCCGTGGCTGATGGAGCAGATGGAGGCCCAGGCCCGCCACGTCGGTACCGAACTGGTCGACGACCTGATCGTCAAGGTCGACTTAAGCCGCCGTCCGTTCGTGTGCACGGGCGATTCGGGTGCGACCTACTTAGGCGACGCGCTGATCGTCTCGACCGGCGCCAAGGCGCGCTGGCTCGGGCTGCCGAGCGAAGAGGCGTTCAAGGGCTTCGGCGTCTCGGCGTGCGCGACCTGCGACGGTTTCTTCTTTCGCGGCAAGGAAGTGATGGTGGTGGGGGGCGGCAATACGGCGGTCGAGGAAGCGCTGTATCTCACCAATCACGCGACCAAAGTCACGCTGGTACACCGGCGCGATTCGTTCCGCGCCGAGAAGATCATGCAGAAGCGGTTGTTCGCCCATCCCAAGGTCGAGGTCATCTGGAACCACGCCGTCGATGAGGTGTTGGGCGGCGCCAACCCCAAGTCGGTGACCGGCGTTCGCATCCGCCACGTCCAGACCGGCGCGCTCCGCGAGGTCACGGTCGACGGCCTGTTTGTCGCGATCGGCCACGCGCCTGAGACCAAGCTGTTCAGCGGCCAGATCGACATCGACAAGGACGGCTACGTCGTGACGCGCCCCGGTTCGACCGCGACCAACGTCCCCGGCGTGTTCGCAGCCGGCGACGTCCAGGACAAGATTTTCCGGCAAGCGGTTACCGCCGCCGGCACCGGCTGCATGGCCGCGCTCGAGGCGGCGAAATTTCTCGCCGAAGCCGCCGTCGACCACGCCGAAGCCGCTGAGTAGCATCCCGTCCGCGCGGCCATGGACTGGGACAAGCTCCGCATCTTTCACGCGGTCGCGCAGGCGGGGTCGTTCACCCGCGCCGGCGAGATGTTGACGCTGTCGCAGTCGGCGGTCAGCCGCCAGATCAGCGCGCTCGAAGAAAGCCTGAAGGTCCCCCTGTTCCACCGCCACGCCCGCGGTCTAATCCTGACCGAGCAAGGCGAGGCGCTGTTCGAGACCGTGCACGACGTCTCCGCCAAACTCGCCATGGCCGAAGCAATGGTCGGCGAGACGCGCGACAAGCCGACCGGCGAGCTTCGTATCACCACGACGGTCGGGTTCGGGTCGTTGTGGCTGACGCCGCGCTTAGGCGAGTTTCTCGATCACTACCCCGAGATCACGATCACGGTCTTGGTCGACGATCGCGAACTCGATCTCTCGATGCGCGAGGCCGATGTCGGCATTCGGATGCGGGCCTCGACCCAGCCCGACCTCGTGCAACGGCGGCTGTTTCGCATTCACCACCATCTCTATGCATCGACCGCCTACCTGCAACGGTTCGGCGCGCCGCTGCGGTTGGCCGACCTCGACCGCAACCACCGCCTGATCGTGTGGGGCACCAACGTTCCGGCGCCGGTGCCGGAGATCAACTGGCTGCTGCACATCGACGCCGGTCCGATCGGGATTCGCCAATCGGTGTTGAAGGTCAACAGCACCTACGGATTGCTGACGGCGGTCGAAAGCGGCGCCGGGATCGCTTCGCTTCCCGACTATCTGGCTAGGCCGCTCCTCAAGGAGGGGCGCATCACGCGGGTGCTTCCCGACGTCGAGGGCCCCGTGAACGACGCGTATTTCGTCTATCCGGAAGAGCTTCGGAACTCGAAGCGGATCGCGATCTTCCGCGAGTTCGTCCTTGGAAAGGTTGCCGAGTGGGAGTTTTAGACGAGGGGCATGCGCATTCTGCATGCCTGGGTTGTCTAGAATCGATTGGAACGCGTTATCCTCGTCACGTATATGTTTTATTTACGGGTGCCGTTCTATGGCACCCGCCTCCCGATCGGGCTCAGTCGGCCCGGTCTTCCGGCGAAAGCCGGATTACGTCTCCCAGACGTGAAACCTCCCTGTTTAAACTGCCGGGCCGTAAGGCCCGGCACTTTTTTTCTGCATAGCATTCCGCAGTAGTGCGTTCTAGCCATGCGTTGTTGCCCCCAACGCCGTCCTTCTACGCACCTCGCTGCTAGCACTCTTGACAAGTGAGTGCCAAACGTTAAGTACATGCGGCCAGTTCACACCCATCAACGCGGGAGCCCCCTTATGAGGTTGAAACCCCTCCGCAACTACGTCGTCGTCCGACGCGCCAAGGAAGAAGAGCGCACGACCGGCGGCATCATCATTCCCGACACCGCCCGGGAAAAGCCCGTTCAGGGCGAGGTCCTCGCCGTTGGCCCCGGAGCGCGCAGCGAAGCCGGCGACATCATCCCGATGGACGTCAAGGTCGGCGACCGGATTCTGCTCGGCAAGTGGTCGGGCACCGAAGTAAAGATCGAGGGCGAGGATCTGCTCCTCGTACTCGAGAGCGACATCCTGGGCGTCGTCGAAGGCGCCACCAAATCGGCCCGCAAAGCGGCCTGACGGAGGAAAGCACCATGGCAGCCAAGGACATCAAATACGGCGGCGACGCGCGCTCGCGGATGCTGCGCGGCGTAGATATCTGCGCCAACGCGGTTAAAGTCACACTCGGGCCCAAGGGGCGCAACGTGCTGATCGAGAAGTCTTTCGGCGCGCCGCGTGTGTCGAAGGACGGCGTCACCGTCGCCAAGGAAGTCGAGCTCCAGGACAAATTCGAGAACATGGGCGCCCGGCTCCTGCGCGAAATCGCCTCGCGGTGCAGCGAGGAAGCCGGCGACGGCACTACCACCGCCAGCGTGCTGGCGCAGTCGATCGTCCGCGAGGGTGCCAAGGCGGTCGCCGCCGAAATGAACCCGATGGACATCCGGCGCGGCATCGACATGGCCGTCGAGGTGGTCGTCGAGGACGTAAAAAAGCGCTCGAAAAAGGTCAAGAGCTCCGACGAAATCGCGCAGGTCGGGACCATCTCCGCAAACGGCGAGGTCGAAATCGGCGCGA
This sequence comes from Rhizobium sp. Q54, assembly GCA_945903685.1. Classification (GTDB taxonomy): domain Bacteria; phylum Pseudomonadota; class Alphaproteobacteria; order SHVV01; family SHVV01; genus SHVV01. The sequence goes on along the minus strand of CAMDOQ010000048.1, from coordinate 8,795 downwards.
TGATCGCCAAGGCGATGGAAAAGGTCGGCAACGAGGGCGTGATCACGGTCGAGGAAGCTAAGTCGCTCGAGACCGAACTCGATGTCGTCGAGGGCATGCAGTTCGATCGCGGCTATTTGTCGCCCTACTTCATCACGAACGCCGACAAGATGTCGGTCGAGCTCGACGAGCCCTACATCCTGATCTTCGAAAAGAAGCTCTCGGGCCTGCAGGCGATGCTGCCGCTCCTGGAAGCGGTGGTACAGTCGAGCAAGCCGTTGCTGATCGTCGCCGAGGATGTCGAAGGCGAAGCGTTGGCGACGCTGGTCGTCAACAAACTCCGCGGTGGCCTCAAGGTCGCGGCGGTCAAGGCGCCGGGCTTCGGCGATCGCCGCAAGGCAATGCTCGAAGACATCGCCACCCTGACGGCCGGCCAGGTCATTTCCGAGGACCTCGGCATCAAGCTCGAGAACGTCAAGATCGACATGCTCGGGCGTGCCAAACGCGTTTCGATCGACAAGGACAATTCCACGATCGTCGGTGGGGCCGGCAAGAAAGCCGACATTCAGGCGCGGGTCGCGCAGATCCGGGCGCAGATCGAGGAGACCACCTCGGACTACGACCGCGAGAAGTTGCAAGAGCGCTTGGCCAAACTCGCCGGCGGCGTCGCGGTGATCAAGGTCGGCGGCGCGACCGAAGTCGAAGTCAAGGAGCGCAAGGACCGGGTTGAGGACGCGATGCACGCGACCCGCGCCGCGGTCCAAGAAGGCGTCGTCGCCGGTGGCGGCGTCGCGTTGCTCTACGCGACCAAAGCGCTCAAGGACTTGAAGGGCGCCAACCACGACCAGGACGTCGGGATCGACATCGTTCGTCGCGCCATCCAGGCCCCGTGCCGGCAGATCGCCGAGAACGCGGGCGAGGACGGTTCGTTGATCGTCGGCAAGCTGTTGGAGCAGAAGGACGTCAACTGGGGCTTCGACGCCCAGTCCGGCGAATACAAGGACATGATCAAGGGCGGCATCATCGACCCGACCAAGGTCGTCCGCATCGCCCTCCAGGACGCGGCCTCGATCGCCGGGCTCCTGGTGACGACCGAAGCCATGATCGCCGAGAAGCCCGAGAAGAAAGCCCCGCCGATGGGCGGCGGTGGTGGTGGCATGGGCGGGATGGGCGGCATGGGTGGCATGGGCGGCGGCATGGACGACATGGACTTCTAGCCGCGCGCGCGATCCTTCCAAACGACCAAGGGGCGGAGAATTTCTCCGCCCCTTTTTTTTCGCTATGCCCCGACGGATTGCCGCGCCTATTTAAAGATTGGCTCCTTTTCGCGCCCGGCATAGAGCGCCGCCACGAACTCGCCATATCCGTTGTAAAGCTGGGTCGGGACCCGATCGCCGGAGCCGAGTAAACGCTCGGTCTTTTGGCTCCAGCGCGGGTGCGACACCTCCGGGTTGACGTTGGCCCAGAAGCCGTATTCCTGCGGTTGGATCGTCTGCCAGAACGTCTTGGGCTGCTTGTCGGCAAAGCTGAAGCGGACGATCGACTTGACGTGCTTGAAGCCGTACTTCCACGGCACCGCCAACCGGAGCGGCGAACCATGTTGCTTCGCCATCGGCCGGCCATAGGCGCCGGTGGCGATGAAGGCAAGATCGTTGGTCGCTTCCTCGATCGTCAACCCGTCGACATAGGGCCACGGGTACCAGAATTGCTTCTGGCCCGGGGCGACCTTGGGGTTCATGAACGTTTCCATGACCACGAATTTGGCCGCCGCCGTCGGTTTCGCCAGTTCGACCAACGCTTTCAGCGGAAAACCGCTCCACGGGATCGCCATCGCCCACGCCTCGACGCACCGATGCCGGTAGAGGCGCTCCTCGAGCGGCATCTTGGCGAGGAGGTCATCGATCGCGATCTCTATTTTTTTGTCGACCAGACCGTCGATCGTGACCATCCAGGGCCGGATCGGCAGCTTTTGCGCGTCCTTCCAAATCTCTTTGTGCGACCCGAACTCGTAGAAGTTGTTGTAGGTCGCGTTGACCTCGGGATCGGTGAGCGCGCGATCGAGCTTGAATGCTTCGTTCTTCTTGAACGGATAAAGCTTGGCCGAAGGATCGTCGGCCGGCGCATCGGACGCCTTGGCGGCGAACGCGCGCCCGACCGGCAGCGCGGCGCCGGCGAAGATCGTCCCGGCGGCGAGGCCCTTCATCAGCGTGCGGCGATTCCAATAGGCCGATTCGGGTGTCGCAGCCGACTCGGGCAGTTCCCAGCCGCGGGGAATCTTGATCAGCATCGGACGCACCTCCGTTGACGCAACAGATCACGTATGCCGGACGCCAAGCCACAACAACTCAAGAGTTCGTTATGCATCGAACGATGTCCGCGGCTGCATGCGGGTTGCCGCGCCGCCAACGCGCGGCAACCCGATCGCCGATGCGTGGTTCGTGGCGCCGGCGACCGAGTGGGGTTGCGACGGGTCACGCTTGACCGCGATTGCGCGCGGTCGACCGCCTTCCGCGGAAAGGTAGTCAATCGACGGCCGCCCGGGGGCGTTCTAAACGAACCGTACCGTTACCGTCCCGAACTCGCCGAGGCGCGACACCGCTTCGTCGCCGGCGTTAGCCCAGGCGACGCCCGCTGCGGTTCCGGTCGTCACCAGGTCGCCCTCGCGCAGTTCCTTCCCCATGCGCGGCAGCGCGTTCGCGAGCCACACCAACGCGTTGACCGGGTCGCCAAGGACGTCGGCGCCGCTCCCCTTGTTGGCTTCCTTGCCGTTGATGCTGACCGAGGCGGTCTGCCGGCCGAGGTCGGTCTTGGCCCAGTCGCGCACCGGTTGGCCCATGACGAACGCACCGTGGATGCCGTTGTCGGCGATGAACGAGAACGGGCCGACCTTGGGCCACGCCTTGAGCCGGGTATCGATCAGCTCAATCGCCGGAATCATCTCGCCCGCCGCCGCGATCACCCGGTCGCGCGTGAACGGCGCGAACATGGCGCGCAGGTCGTCGGTGGTGATACGGAACGCGAACTCGGTCTCGATCCCCCGCATGCCGTAGTCGGCCGCCCTGACCGTGGCCGGGCTCGCGAAGACCCGGGTGCCGAGAATGCGCGCGATGAACGGTTCCTTGAAACCGTATTTCTGCAGCGCGGTCTGGCTCGCCGCGCCGATCTTCCAGCCAGAAACGACGTCGGGAAGCGCTGCTACCATCCGCTCCTGGATCGCATACGCTTCGTCGATCGACGTCGGGCGATCGGCCTCGGGTAGATCGTCGATCTGCGTCTTCATGTTCCACGCCGCCGCCAAAGCGGTGGCGGCACGGTCGATTCGGGCAAGGTCGAGGGTCATGCGGCGCTCCCGGCTTGGGCCTGGGCTTGGATGACCTGATCGGCGAGCCGGCCGACCAGTTCCTGAAGGTGGTCGAACGTAGCGATATAGGTGCCGGTCCCGGCGGTCAACGAGCGCAGCTCGATGATCAGGTCCTGCATCTCGGATTGCGGGATGAGCGACCGCACCACGTCCCACCCCGGCCAGCCGTCGCGGCCCTCGAAGCCCAACAGCTGGCCGCGCCGGCCGCTCACCAGCTGATTGACCTTGGCGGTGTACTCCGAAGGCGCGAACACTTCGACCGCCAGGATAGGCTCGAGCAGGACCGGACCGCACTTCGGCATGCCCTCGCGCATCGCGATCTGGGCCGCGGTCTTGAACGCCATTTCCGAACTGTCGACCGAGTGGTAGGAACCGTCGAACAGCGTCACCGATAGATCGACCACCGGGAAGCCGAGCGGTCCCTTGACCAGGTACTCGCGCACGCCGTCGTCGACCGCCGGGATGAAGTTGCGCGGCACGACCCCGCCTACGATCTCGTCGACGAATGCGAAGCCGCTGCCGCGCGGCAGCGGTTTGATCTCGATATGGATGTCGCCGAATTGGCCGTGGCCACCGCTCTGGCGCTTGTGGCGGCCGTGCTGCTTGACCGAGTGTTGGATCGCTTCCTTGTAGGGAACCTTGGGCCGCGCGGTCGCGACCTCGAGGCCGCCCTTGTTCTTGAGGCGGGCGACCGCGACGCGCAGGTGGATCTCGCCCTGCCCCTTCAGCACCAGTTCGCGCGTTTCCGGGCTTTGTTCGATCAGGTACGACGGGTCTTCATCGAGCAGCTTCGCGAGCGCGCTCGACAGCTTGACTTCGTCGGCACGGTTCTTGGCGTGGACCGAGAGCGCGTAGACCGGCTCCGGAACCGGGACTCGCGGCAGCTTGATCCCGTCCTTGGCGCCGGTCAGCGTCTCGCCGGACTTGATGTCTTCGAGCCGGCCGAGCGCGACCACCTCGCCGATCCCGGCGCTGGCCCGTTTCTTGGTCTGCTGACCGTGCAGATCGAAGATGCCGGACGGACGCACGCCGTTGAGGTTGACGCCTTCGACCAGCGTGCCTTGCCAGACGCGCACCGCCGAGAGCTTGCCGATGCTCGGGAAGTTGTAGGTCTTGAGCACTTGCGCGATCGGCGCGGCCGCGGCCGGATCAAGGCCGAGCCGCTTCGCCGCCGTTTCCGGGCCGGGGGTGTCGTGGCGGAACGCCTTGAGCAGGCGGCGCACGCCGTGCTCGTGGTCGCCCGCGCCGATCATCACCGGCATGATATCGCAGGCGCCGACCAGCTTGATGATATCGGCATAGACCTCGTTGTTCTCAGGGTCGACGTCCTCGAGCAGTTTCTCCATGAGCTTGTCGTCGAAGTCCGCCATTCGTTCGAGCATGGCGAAGCGCGCCTGCTTGTACTCGGCGTCGATTGATGCCGGCCGTTCGATCCGCTCCGAAGCGTCGTCAGCTTTGTACGAATAGGCCCGCCCGCTCGCGAGATCGACGTAGCCGATCACCGCCTCGCCGTTGCGGATCGGGATCTGGCGTAGCATCAAGCGCCGCTGGGTCAGGCCCTGCATCGCCGCCACCACGTCGGGAATCGAGCCCTGGAACTTGTCGATCTTGTTCAAGAAGATCAGCGCCGGCAGCTTGCGTTCGTCGGCGAAGCGGATCAGCGGCACGATCGACTTGGCGCGCTCGGCATGGGGCTCGAGCACGAACACGACGAGGTCGGCGCCGATCGCGGCGTTCATCGTCTCTTGCGCGAACTCGATCGAGCCGGGGCAGTCGAGGAAGGTGAAGCGATCCTCGAGGTAAGTCGCGGCGGCGATGTTGACCTCGACCCCCATCTGGCGTTCGCGCGCCTCGGCCGAGGCATCGCCGACCGAGTTGCGCTCGCGGGTCGAGCCCTTGCGCGGGATCGTACCGGTTGCGAACAGGATGTTCTCGAGCAGCGTGGTCTTACCGGACAGGTAAGGACCGACAAGGGCAATCGTGCGGGGACGCGACTTGCTGGCCATGGATCCTCCCACGGAGCCGGGTCGCGCCCGACCCCTTATTGGACCACCATGTTTTCAAGGGAACCGAGGACACGCAAGGGGTAAACCGGCACCGCTCCGCCGATACCGGCCATAGAGGTTTGATCGCTAGGGATGGGCCGTCGCGATTGTCGCAGCGGTCCGTCGGCAACCGCTGCCGTGCTATGCGAACCACAAGCTCGAACGCCGGATCGACTTCGAGCCGAAGCGAGGCTCGAGATCGGCGGCGGACGGCATCCCGTCCGCGTCCAGCCTCAGCGCAGCGCGGCGCAGGCGCGCTGAATGCGCTCGCAGGCGCGGGTCAGTTCCTCGGTCGAGGTCGCGTACGAGATCCGGAAGTGCGGCGAGAGGCCGAACGCCTCGCCTTGCACCACTGCGACCCCCTCCGCTTCGAGCAGGTAGGTGACAAAGTCGCTGTCGCTGGCGATGGTCTTGCCGTCGGGCGTGCGTTTTCCGATCGTGCCGGCGCAGCTCGGGTAAACGTAGAACGCGCCATCGGGCGAGGGGCAGGCGATGCCGGTCGCCTGGTTCAGCATCGACACCACGAGATCGCGTCGGTCCTGGAACGCTTTGACCCAGCCCGGCAGGAAATCCTGCGGCCCGTTGAGCGCCGCGACCGCCGCCGCTTGGCTGACGGCAGCCGGATTCGAGGTCGACTGCGACTGCAGCGTCGCCATCGCCGCGATCAGCGCCTTGGGGCCGCCGCCATAGCCGATGCGCCAGCCGGTCATCGCGTAAGCCTTGGAGACGCCGTTGACGGTGAGCGTGCGTTCGTAGAGGCGGGGTTCGACCTGCGCCGGCGAGGCGAACACGAAGTCGTCGTAGACGATGTGCTCGTACATGTCGTCGCTCATCACCCAGACGTGCGGATGCATGACGAGAACGTCGGTCACTGCCCTGATTTCGTCACGCGTGTAGGCTGCGCCCGAGGGATTGCTCGGCGAGTTGAAGATGATCCACTTGGTCCTCGGCGTGATCGCGCGGGCGAGATCGGCCGGCCGCATCTTGAAGCCGGTGGCGAGGCTGGTCGGTACGATCACCGGCGTGCCGCCGCACAGGTGCACCATGTCCGGGTAGGACACCCAGTAGGGCGCCGGAATAACGACTTCATCGCCCGGATCGAGCGTCGCCATCAGCGCGTTGAACAGCACTTGCTTGCCGCCGGTTCCGACCGAAATCTGCGCCGGTTCATAGCTTAAGCCGTTCTCGCGCTTGAACTTGGCGACGATCGCGCGCTTGAGCTCGGGCGTGCCGTCGACCGCCGTGTAGCGGGTCTCGCCGCGGTCGAGCGCCGCCTTGGCGGCGTCGCGAATGTGGGCCGGCGTGTCGAAATCGGGCTCGCCGGCGCCCAGCCCGATCACATCGCGTCCGGCGGCTTTGAGCTCGCGCGCACGATTGGTGACCGCGATCGTGGCGGACGGTTTGATTCGTTGTAGCACCGCCGAAAGGAAGGGCATGGGGTCCGCTCTTGGTGCGCGAAATGCCGCAGCGGGCAGACAATACGCACGTCGCGACCGCCAGGCAACCCGCGGGCGCGCCCCGGACGGCACGCCTGGACCCTTTTAAATCAATGGGTTAGACTATGGCTCTTTCACAGCGTAAGCGACCGATCGCGGATGCTACGGGCTCGCTTGGTATTCGGGCTTACCGGCCTCTTGACCGTGGGCGCGTGCGCGTTCCCGCCACCGCTCCCGCTCGACCAGCCCGAGACCTTCACCGCGCATCGTCGGCCGGTCGAAAACGCAACCGATTTGATCTCCAAGGCCGACTGGGTCAATGCTGAGCCGGTCTCGCTGGTTATGGCCGAGTACTCGCTGACGCCACGCGAGCTGGTGTTGAACGAAGGCCGCGCCTATCGCCTGGTTCTGCTCAATCTCGGCGACAAGATGCACGCGATGAACGCGCCGCAGTTCTTCCGCGCGATCGCCGTACAGAAGGTCGAGGTGTCGCGCGGCGACTACAAGGCGTTCCCGCATGCCCATCGCGATACCTCGGCGACCGTGTTCGAGACCTCGCGCAGGCTGCAACGCCTGACGGTCATAGAGATCGAAGCGCCGCCGCCGCTCACCGGCGAAGACCCGGACGAAGACCCGGAAGAGGAGGGGAAGGACGAGGAGTCGGGCAAGGGCGACTCCGAAGACGCCGCGACCCCAGCGAGCCGGCCCGCTGCGCCCGCCAAGGGCGCTGGCCCGGCCGTCAAAGCGGCACCGCAAACACCGGTCGGCCGGACGCCGGCGCCGGCGCCCGCCAAGAACGGCGGGAACGGCGACTCGGGGTCAGGCAACGGCGCCAAGGCGCCCAGCAATGGTGCCAAGGCGCCAGGGAACGGCGGGCCGGCACCGGGCAAGCGCGCCGGCGCCAAGGCCACGAACGGAGCTTCGGGTGCGGCCGCCAACGGAGCCTCGGACGCGCTGGCGAACGCAGTCGAAGAAGAGATCGAGGACGATGCCCCGACGCTCCCCGGTACGCCGGCACCCGCCAAAGTCGCGACCCCGCGTCCCAAACTTCCCGGCGAAGGCCGCGAGGTCGAGGACGCTGAAGACTTCGCGCAGGAGCCGCACGGGGTCGAAGACGATGACACGATCGGCCCGCGCCGGCTGTCGCGCTTCAAGGCCAAGGCGCCCGACCCAACCCCCGCGCCGATAGCGGCACCGGCCGCCCCGGCACCGGTCGCCGCAGCGCCACCGCCGACCACCACTGCGCCAGTAACACCAACCGCACCCGGACCGACGACGACACCGGTGGCACCGGCGCCCTCGCGCACCCCGCCCGCCGATCCCGCGCCGACCGCGGTCGCACAATCGACCGCGCCGGCCACGCCGGCGCCGAGCCCCGACGCGACCGACGATCTCGCCGAGGACACGCAACCGACCGAACCCCAACCGGGGCACAAATCGACGCCCGAGAAACCGGCACCGGTCGCTGAGCAGCCGGCGGAGGTAAAACCGCCTTCGGGTGCGGCGCCGACCGATACGTCGATCGGGGGCTCGCCGGCTGATGCGGCTCCAAAATCTGCCCCCGCCAAGGCAAAACCGAAGACACCGGCGCGCGATCGCGACCTCGCCCGCGAACGGCCGGCTTCGGTCGAAGGGGCCGCGCCGACGCTCGGCGGCGAAGGCGACGAAATCGTCGAGGAGCTTTCGGAAAAGGAATTCGCGACGTTGGTTCGCACCGGCCTGATCGAAGTGCCGGCCGGCCGCGCAAAGACGGTCTATTTCATCGCCGTGCGCAAGGGCCGCTACTTCGTCGGTACGAGCAGCTTGCTCGACAACTTTCAGTGGATGCGGGGCTCGATCGTGATCGAGTGAGCGTCGGCTACGCCCGCGGCCGGCGCAAGTAGACCACGTAGTAAACCAGCGCCACGAACCCGCCGCCGCCGACGATATTGCCGAGCGTGACCGGGATCAGGTTGGCGAGAAAGGCGCCCACGC
>CAMDOQ010000047.1 GCA_945903685.1 Rhizobium sp. Q54 | reverse complement strand
ATCGGACGCGTCGATCCAGTGGATACGGCCGAAACCTCCAACCAGATGGGCGCGCTCGACCGCCACGCGATAGAACGCGAAGTCGCCGAAATCGGCGTAGCGCGCTGCCCCCGGATGACGCGCGAGATAGCGCCGGCGTTCGGCGGGATCGGCGCTCGCCTCGGCGCGGCCGAGCACCGTGACGCGCGGGCCGGCGAGGCGACCCGGACCGGCGCTGGTGCCGTCAAACAAGAGCGAGACGCGCGGATCGCGAAGCAGGTTCTGCGTATGCTGGGCCAGCTGCGAAATCAACAGGAGCGGCGTTCCGTCGACCCGGGCAGCGACCTCGACCAACGACGCGTAAGGCCATGGCGGATCGGCCAGTGCGGTCGCCAACGTCGCACTCATCGCGCGGCGCATCAGTCCGCGCGCCTGGGCCGCCGGGACCGGTTCTGTCGTCGTCATGCCTCAACTCCGCAACGGCCACACACCGCTATTTCGTGCGCCTGCGCCCATGGCGGGCGTTTTTGGTTTAACTTTGTCCAGAGCCGCTGCATCTCTATCTTCCGGGGAACCCATGGCCGCAACGATCGCCCTCGTCGACGACGATCGCAACATCCTCGCCTCGGTGACGATGGCGCTGGAAGCCGAGGGCTTCAAGGTCGCTGCTTATTCGAGCGGCGCTGACGCGTTGCGCGCGCTCGCCGCCCAGCCGGCCGACCTCGCTATCATCGACATCAAGATGCCGAACATGGATGGCTTGGAGCTGTTGAGCCGGCTCCGGCGCACCAGCGACATGCCGGCGATTTTTCTCACCTCGAAGGACGATGAGCTCGACGAAGTGCTCGGCCTCAAGATGGGTGCCGACGACTATATCCGCAAGCCGTTTTCGCAGCGGCTGCTGATCGAGCGGGTCCGTGCCGTGCTGCGCCGTGCCGATACGTCGCCGAACGGCGATCGCGACGCCGCCAAATCGATCGTGCGCGGCAGCCTTGTGCTCGATCCGGCCCGCCACGCATGCACGTGGAAGGGTACGGCGGTCAGTCTCACCGTAACCGAATTCCTGATTCTGCAGGCGCTCGCCAGCCGCCCCGGTCTGGTCAAGACCCGCGACCAACTCATGGATTCGGCCTACGACGACGACGTCTACGTCGACGACCGCACCATCGACAGCCACATCAAACGCTTGCGCAAGAAATTCAAGGCGATCGACGACAGCTTTACCAGCATCGAAACGCTTTACGGCCTTGGCTACCGCTATAGCGAAGCCTGAGGGCCCCTCGGCACGGGCCGATCCCGACCGTACCGCGCGCGCCGGCGCGCCGGCGCTGCCGGTGCGTTTTCGCGTCCGCCCGTTCGCGTCCCTCACTGCCCGAATTCTTGCCGTCAACGTGCTGGCATTGGCGATCCTGGTGGCCGGCCTCCTCTATCTCGACGCGTTCCAGCGCGGGTTGGTCGAAGCCAAGACCGAATCGCTCTTTACCCAGGCCGAGATGATCGCCGGGGCGCTAGGCGAGGGCGCGGCGCGGATCGAGGCCGGTGACCGGATCGAACTCGACCTCGATACCGTCACCCAACTCTTGCCGCGCCTCATCGCGCCGACCGATGCGCGCGCGCGCCTGTTCGATCCGGGCGGCGCGCTCGTCGCCGATAGCGAACGACTTGCCGCCGCGGCACGCGGGGTCGGCAGCCGAATTCTGCCGCCGCCCGCGGACGATGCGTGGTTCGTGACGTTGTGGCTGCGGCTTCAGAACGGATTGGCGACGCTGTCGTCGCCGACCGCCGATCTGCCGCGCTACCAGGAACGGATCGGCCAAACCGCCGCCGACTATGGCGAAGTGGTCGATGCCTTGGTCGGCGAGCGCGGCTACGCGCACCGTATCGACGACGATGGCGTGTTGGTCCTGACGGTTGCGGTGCCGGTACAGCGTTTCAAACAGGTCGTTGCCGCCTTGCTGCTTTCGGCCGCGGGGACCGAAATCGCCGCGAGCGTGCGCGAGGTGCAAATCGCGATCCTCCGTATCTTCGGCGTGAGCTTGGTCGTCACGATCCTGCTCTCGCTCTATCTGGCCGGCACCATCGCGCGGCCGATCCGGGCGCTCGCCGCCGCGGCCGACCGGGTCCGGCGCGGCTTCGGCGAGCGGGTGACGATCCCCGATTTCGCCGGGCGGGGCGATGAGATCGGGGCGCTGTCGCGTTCGCTCGGTGCGATGACGCGTGCGCTCTACCAGCGGCTCGATGCGATCGAGGCTTTCGCCGCCGACGTCGCGCACGAACTCAGAAACCCGCTGACGTCGGTCAAGAGCGCGACCGAGACGCTCGCCCGCACCGCCGACCCCGACCGCCAGCGCTCCCTGATCGCGCTGATCCAGGCCGACTTGAAGCGGCTCGACCGCCTGATCAGCGACATCTCCGACGCGTCGCGGCTCGACGCCGAGCTCGCCCGTGCTGCCTTCGGCCCGGTCGATTTGGGTCGGATCGCGACGGTGATGGCCGAGATCCACGCCGCGACCGCCGGCCCCAGCGCCCCGACCGTGACCGTCGTTCTCGCGGCTGGACCGCCGTTCATCGTCGACGGTATCGAGGACCGCTTGGGCCAAGTCGTGCGCAACCTCGTCAGCAATGCGGTATCGTTCAGCCCGCCGGGCGGCGTCATCACCCTCGCCGTCGCGGCTGCGGAGGACGTGGTGGATCTCGCCGTCGAGGACCAGGGGCCGGGCATTCCCGACGACCGGCTCGAGCGTATTTTCGATCGCTTCTATTCGGCACGGCCGAGCGGCGAGGCGTTCGGCCAGCATTCGGGCCTGGGCTTGAGCATCTCGCGTCAGATCGTCGCCGCGCACGGCGGCGTCATTCGCGCCGAAAATCGGCACGACGCCCAGGGTCGCGTCACCGGCGCCCGGTTCGTGGTCCGCCTGCCGAGGCGCGGAGCGGGATCATGACGACTGCCAGGACCCGGATCGTGTTGATCACCGGCATGTCGGGCGCCGGGCGCTCGAGCGGGCTGCGCATCCTCGAGGATCTCGGTTACGAGGCGATCGACAACCTACCGGTCGCGCTGCTCGGCCGCCTGCTCGCGGCCGATGCGCTCGCGCCCGAACGCGACGCCAAGCCGTTCGCGATCGATCTCGACATCCGCAGCCGCGGATTCCGCGCCGAGACGTTCGCCGCGGAGATCGCGCCGCTCCGCCAGCGCGACGATCTCGACGTCAGCCTGGTGTTCTTCGATTGCGACGATCACATCTTGCGACGGCGCTTCACCGAAACCCGCCGGCGCCATCCGCTCGCGGCCGATCGCCCGCTGATGGACGGTATCCGCCACGAGCGCGAACTGATGTCGGGCTTGCGCGATACCGCCGACCTGACGGTCGATACCTCGAACCTCAGCCTGACCGCGCTCCGCGATTTCATGACCGGCCATTTCCGGCCCGACCGCGGCCCGACCCTGGCCCTCGCCGTCACCTCGTTCGCCTACCGGCGTGGCCTGCCCCGCGAAGCCGACCTCGTGTTCGACGTGCGCTTTCTCGCCAACCCACACTATGTCGAGGAGCTGCGCCCGCTCTCAGGGCTCGACGCCGGCGTTAAAGACTATGTCGCCGCCGATCCGGTGTTCGCCGCGTTCTACGCCCGGCTCGCCGATCTGCTCAAACTCCTGCTTCCCAACTATATCCGCGAAGGTAAGACCTACCTCACCATCGCCATCGGCTGCACCGGCGGCCGGCACCGGTCGGTGTACGTCGCCGAGCGCATCGCCGCCGATCTCGGCGCCGCCGGCCATGCGGTCCTGGTCCGCCACCGCGACCTCGACGCCAGCGGCGCCAATCGCCGCGCGACCGACGACGCCGATCTGTGAGCGCCGCCGCCCGGTGGGCGCGCGCGCAATTCGGGTTGTAGACCCCGAACGGGCGCTGCTATACCTCGCCCGCGCCAACCCCCTATTCAGGATCGCCATGCCCGCAGTCAGCGACTACAAGGTGAAAGACATTGGCCTCGCCGATTGGGGCCGCCGCGAGATCGCGATCGCGGAGACCGAAATGCCGGGCTTGATGGCGCTCCGCAAGGAGTTCGGCACCAGCAAGCCGTTGAAGGGCGCGCGCATCGCCGGCTGCCTGCATATGACGATCCAGACCGCGGTCTTGATCGAGACCCTGATGGAGCTCGGCGCCTCGGTGCGGTGGTCGAGCTGCAACATCTTCTCGACCCAGGATCACGCCGCCTCGGCGATCGCCGCGCGGGGCGTACCGGTGTTCGCCTGGAAGGGAATGAACGAAGAAGAGTTTTGGTGGTGCATCGATCAGACCATCGAAGGTCCGGGCGGCTGGCGCATCAACATGATCCTCGACGACGGCGGCGATCTCACTCAGGTCATGCACGCCAAGTACCCGAAAATATTGGCCGAGGTGAAAGGCATCTCCGAGGAAACCACCACCGGCGTCCATCGCCTCTATGAAATGGCGAAGGACGGCCGACTCAAGGTCCCGGCGATCAACGTCAACGACTCGGTCACTAAGTCGAAATTCGACAATCTCTACGGCTGCCGCGAAAGCCTGGTCGACGGCATCAAGCGCGCGACCTCGGTGATGATTGCGGGCAAGATCGCGGTGGTCGCCGGCTTCGGCGATGTCGGCAAGGGTTCGGCCGAGTCCTTGCGCGGCCAGGGCGCGCGCGTGCTCGTCACCGAGATCGATCCGATCTGTGCGCTGCAGGCGGCGATGGAGGGCTACCAGGTCACGACCATGGACGAAGCCGCGGCGGTGGGCGACATTTTCGTCACCGCCACCGGTAACGTCGACGTCATCACCGTCGAGCACATGCGGCGGATGAAAGATCGCGCCATCGTCTGCAACATCGGCCACTTCGATTCCGAGATCGAGATCGCGGCGCTTCGCAACTACCGCTGGCACCGGGTCAAGGATCAAGTCGACGAGGTCGAGTTTCCTGACGGCAAGCGCCTGATCGTTCTGGCTGAGGGCCGGCTCGTGAACCTGGGCTGCGCCACCGGGCACCCGAGCTTCGTCATGAGCGCTTCGTTCACCAACCAGGTGCTGGCCCAGATCGAGCTTTGGAACAACACGACCAAGTACGAGCGCAAAGTCTACGTCCTGCCCAAGCACCTGGACGAGAAGGTCGCGGCCCTGCATTTGGACAAGCTCGGCGTCAAGCTCACCAAGCTCAGCGACAAGCAGGCGACCTATATCGGCGTCAAGCAGAGCGGACCGTATAAGCCCGACTACTACCGCTATTAGCGGTCGCCGCCGCCGCGCCCCGACCTCAAGCCAGGCCGACCACGCCGCGGAGCGTCGAATACTCGACGTGGAGCGCTTGGCCCGGCCGCGCCAACGCGTAGGCCGCGTGCATCGCCATCGCCGCTTCGGCGAAGCCGGTCACGATCAGCTTGAGCTTGCCCGGGTAGTGGGCGATGTCGCCGATCGCGTAGAGTCCGGCGCGGCCGGTTGCGCACGTCGCCGGGTCGACGACGATGCGGTTGCGGTCGAGATTGAGCTCCCAGGCGGCGATCGGGCCAAGGTTCATCGCCAGCCCGAAGAACGCGAGCAGCGCATCGGCCGGAACGACGCGCTCCGTGCCGTCGAGGGTGGCGATGCGGACGGCGGTAAGGCGCCCGTCTCGTCCGTCCAGTCCGGCGAGCTGATAGGGAATCGCGAAGTCGATCGTGCCCGCTGCCGCCAATTCCTTGAGGCGCCGCTCGCTCGCCGGGGCGGCGCGGAACTTGGCGCGGCGGTGGACAACGGTGATGCTCGCGGCAACATCGCTCAAGGCGATCGCCCAATCGACCGCCGAATCGCCGCCGCCGGCGATAACGACGCGGCGGCCGCGCAGATCCTCACGCCGCTTGACGTAATAGAACACCGACCTCCCTTCGTAGGCCTCGATCCCGGGGATCGGCGGCCGGTTGGGCCCGAACGCACCGACCCCAGCGGCGATGACGATGGCGGCGGCTTCGATCTCGAGGCCGGCGCCCGCGCTCGCACGCCAGCCGCTGTCCGGGCGCGGGGTGAGGGCCGTGACCTGACGGCCCAAATGGTAGACCGGGTTGAAGGGCGCCACTTGCCGCGCGAGCTTGTCGATCAGGTCGCCGGCCAAGATTTCGGGGTAGCCCGGAATGTCGTAGATCGGCTTTTCTGGGTAGAGCGCCGCGCATTGGCCGCCGACTTCGTCGAGCACGTCGACGACGTGGCACTTCATCCCGAGCATGCCGGCCTCGAACACCGCGAACAGCCCGACCGGGCCGGCGCCGATGACGAGGATGTCGGTTCGAAGGGTTTCGGGGGCCATGGCGGCGAATTGACGGCGGACGTTGAGGGTCGACCTTAAGATGCGTACGGGCGCGCGGCGCGGCAAGGCGTGCGCGTCGGCAAAGCCGGTTGCGAGCGCGAAATCGCCCCGCTACAACAAGCCATGCTCCCGCCCTCGGAACCGGCGCGGCGCGAGATCGTGCTTCCGGATATTCACGCAACCGAACGATTGGCGTCCGCGGTCGCCGGCCTCGCCCGACCGGGCGACGCAATCGCCTTGATCGGCGACCTTGGCGCCGGCAAGACCACGTTTGCGCGCTTTTTCCTGGCCGCGCGCGGCGTGCGCGGCGACGTTCCCAGCCCGACCTTCACCTTGGTCCAGGTCTATGCGGCGGCGGCGTGCGAGGTCTGGCACTTCGACCTTTATCGGCTAAACGCGCCGGGCGAGGCGATCGAGCTCGGAATTGAGGAAGCGTTTGCGACCGCGATCAGCTTGATCGAGTGGCCCGACCGGCTCGGGCCGCTTCTGCCGCCGGATCGCCTGGCGATCGCGTTCGGGTTCGGCGGCACGGCCGATGCCCGCCACGCGACGCTCGAAGGCTTTGGCGCCTGGCGGGCGCGGCTGGCTGCGGTGGCGGCGCCATGACGGCCGGGCTCGATCCGGCCCGCCGCACCGCGATCGAAGCGCGGCTCGCCGCTTGGGGCTGGGGCGGCGCCGGCATCAAACCGCTGGCGGCCGACGCGTCGTTCCGGCGCTACTGGCGGATCGAGCGGAACGGTGCCGGAGCGGTGCTGATGGACGCGCCGCCGGACAAAGAGGACGTCCGTCCGTTCGTCGCGATCGCGCGCCATTTGTCCGCGCATCGATTCAGCGCGCCCGCCGTTCTCGCCTGCGCGGAGTCCGCCGGGCTCGTCCTGCTCGAGGATCTGGGCGATCGTAAATTCACACCACTCCTCGCCGCGGGTCACGACCCGATCGAACTCTACGACGCCGCGGTCGATCTCCTGATCGCCCTGCGCCGCGCCCCGCTCCCGACACGACTGCCGCTCTACGATGAAGATCGGCTGCTCGCCGAAGCGCGCCTTCTGATCGACTGGTATCTGCCGGCGGTGACCGGGCGCGCGACCGCGGAAGCAACAGCGGCCGCCTTCGTCGATGGGTGGCGGCAGACGCTCGCGCCGGTCGCCGCGGTCCACGATACGCTCGTTCTTCGCGACTACCACGCCGACAATCTGATGTGGCTGGCCGAGCGCGCCGGTTCGGCTCGGGTCGGACTGCTCGATTTTCAGGACGCGGTCGCCGGCCACCCGGCCTACGATCTGGTTTCGTTGCTGGAAGATGCGCGGCGCGACGTCGCGCCGGCCCTGGCCGAGCGCATGATCGCGCGTTACCTCGCCGCGAGCGGCGACGATCCCGTCGGCTTCCGCGCCGCTTACGCCATACTCGGCGCGCAGCGCAACACCAAGATCGTCGGGATCTTCACGCGTCTGTTTCGCCGCGACGGCAAGCTCGTTTACCTCGATTTGATTCCGCGGGTGTTCGCCTATCTCGAGCGCGATCTTTCCCACCCGGCGCTCGCGCCGGTCGCGGCCTGGTATGACGGCGCGGTGCCGCCGGCGCTCCGGCGGCAGCGGCCCGACGGACGCGGCGTTTACGCCGCCGCCGGGGCGACACCATGATTCCGCTTCCGACGATCGCGATGGTCCTGGCGGCAGGCATGGGCTTTCGCATGCGGCCGCTGACCCACGATCGGCCCAAGGCGATGATCGCGATCGGCGGTCGCACCTTGATCGACCGCGCCCTCGACCGGCTCGTGGACGCCGGGGTCGAAACGGCGGTCGTCAACGTCCACTACAAGGCCGCGGTGCTCCGCCAACACCTGGCGGCGCGCGCGCGCCCGCGGATCGTCGTGAGCGACGAGACCGACGCCCTGCTCGATACCGGCGGCGGCATCGCCAAAGCGCTGCCGCTCCTGGGCGGCGGACCGTTCATCGCAGTCAATTCCGACATGATTTGGTTCAACGGTGCGCGCGATCTGTTCCAGCGCCTGGCTGAGCGTTTCGATCCGGCCGTGATGGACGCGCTCCTCCTCGTGCACCCGACCCCGACCGCGGTCGGCTATGACGGCCCGGGCGACTTCACGATGGCGCCGGACGGGCAGATCGAGCGCCGCGTCGAGGCGCGGGTCGCGCCATTCGTCTTTACCGGTATTCAACTCCTCCATCCGCGCCTGTTCGACAACGCGCCGGCCGGCGCGTTCTCGCTCAACCGGCTCTATGACCGCGCCCTTGCCGCCGGTCGCCTTTTCGGTCTCCGCCACGACGGTCTGTGGATCGAGGTCGGCACGCCGACCAACGCCCTCGTGGCCGAGCGCGTGGTGGCGACGTTGTGACCGAAACCGCCGCACCCAAGGTCTTCTCAATCGCGGCGGGCCTCCCGTTTCTCGACGTCCTCGCCGACGGCATCCTGGCGCGGTGCGCGGCGTCGCCGCTTGCGCTCAGCGAAGCGATCGTCCTGCTGCCGACCCGTCGCGCCTGTCGGGCGCTCCGCGACGCGTTCCTTCGCCGCGCCGAGGGCGCCGCGCTGCTGTTGCCGCGCATTCAGCCGCTCGGCGATGTCGATGACGATGAAGCCATCGCCGATGCCGCGCTCGTTGGCACCGACGCGCAGCCGTGGCTGGAGACGCCGCCGGGGATCGATCCGATCCGGCGCCAGCTGACGTTAGCGCGGCTGATCCAAGAACGCGCACCGCCGGATCAAGCGGTTCCGCCGGCGCAAGCGCTCGCGCTTGCCGACGCACTGGGTCGTTTGCTCGACCAGGTCGCGACCGAACAGGCGGATCTGGCCGCGCTGGCGACGTTGGTGCCCGAGGATTTCGCCCAGCATTGGCAAGTGACGCTCGACTTCCTGGCGGTATTGACCAAGGACTGGCCGCGCGAACTCGAGCGCCTGGGCGCGATCGACCGCGCTGATCGCCGCAATCGTTTGTTGGCGGCGCGGACCGAGCGCTGGCGTAGCGCACCGCCGCCGACGCCCGTGATCGCCGCCGGGTCGACCGGCTCGATTCCCGCCACCGCCGCACTCCTGGCGGCGGTAAGCCGCCTTCCCGCCGGCGCCGTCGTGCTCCCGGGGCTCGACCGCGACCTCGACGACGGCGCATGGGATGCGCTCGCGCCGAGCCATCCGCAGCACGGCCTCAAGCAGCTCCTCGAGCGTATCGGGGTCGCGCGAACGGCGGTCTCCATGTGGAGCGAGGCGCGCCCGGCTGCCGACCGCGCGCCGCTCTTGCGCGAAGCGCTGCGCCCTGCCGATGCCATCGCCACGCCGGCCGTTCCCGACGGCGGCGCGTTCGGCGATTTGCGCTGGATCGAAAGTGCGAGCCCCCAGGAAGAGGCGGCGACGATCGCGGTCGTGCTGCGCGAAGCGTTGGAAACGCCGGGCCGTACCGCCGCCCTGGTCACCCCCGATCGCGCGCTCGCGCGAAGGGTAGTGGCGGAGCTCAAGCGCTGGAGCGTCGCGGTCGACGATTCCGGCGGTGTACCGCTCGCGGCCACGCGCCCCGGCACGTTTCTCCGCTTGATCGCCGAGGCCGCGGTGAGTGCGGTCGCGCCGATCCCGCTGCTCGCGCTGCTCAAGCATCCGCTCGCCGCCGGCGGCATGGCGAGTGGCGCCTTCCGCGCCCGCGCCCGGGCGCTCGAGCGGGCGGCGCTGCGCGGACCGCGCCCGGCCCCGGGCTTCGCCGGGTTGCGCGCAGCCGTGGCGGTCGCCGCGTCCAAGCGCCGCGACCCCGCGTTGCCCGGCTTCGTGGAGGACCTGGCTGCCGCATTTGCGCCGCTGATCGAGGCGCTGGCTGTGCCCGAGACAACGCTCGCATCCGCGCTGGCCGCGCACCTGGCATTGGCCGAGCGCCTGGCGGCCGATGACGTCGAACCCGGCGCGACGCGGCTGTGGGCCGATGAGGCCGGGAGCGTCGCGGCCGATCTGGCCGCCGACTTACTTGCCGGTGCCGACGCGTGTGCGCCGTTCGCCGGCACCGACTACACGGCGATCTTCGAGGCGCTGCTCGCGGGGACGGTGGTGCGGCCAACGTATGGCACGCACCCGCGCCTTTCGATTTGGGGACCGCTCGAAGCGCGCCTGCAGAGCGCCGATCTTCTCGTGCTTGGCGGGTTGAATGAGGGGACCTGGCCGCCGGATGCGCTGCCCGATCCCTGGCTCAGCCGACCGATGCGCGTGACCATGGGATTGGCGCCGCTCGAACGCCGGATCGGTCAATCGGCTCACGATTTTACCGCGCTCGCGGCCGCCCCGTCGGTGATCGTGAGCCGCGCCACCAAGGTCGATGGTATGCCGACGGTACCGGCGCGGTGGCTGTTGCGGCTGAAGACGGTCGCGAAAGCAACCGGCCTCGATTGGGGACCGATCGCCGAGGCCGAGCCACAACGCTGGGCCCTCGATCTCGACACGCCCGCCCGGATCGAGCCGCGGCCGGCGCCGGCGCCGCGGCCGCCGCTTGCAGCCCGGCCGAAGGGCCTCTCCGTCACCCGCATCGAAACCTGGCTGCGCGATCCGTATTCGATCTACGCGCGCTACGTGCTCGACTTGCGCAAGCTCGACCCGATCGACGCCAGCCCGGGCGGCGCCGAACGCGGACGCGTGATCCACATGGTGCTCGAGCGTTTCCTCGTGGCCGTTGCCGCAGATCCGACCGCAGCAACGCTCGATCGGCTGCTCGCGCTCGGCGCGGCGGTTTTCGCCGAGCATCGGGTTCCGCCGGCGGTGGTTGCGTTCTGGTGGCCGCGCTTCGAGCGGATCGCCCGGTGGTTCATCGATCGCGAGCAGGCGCGGTTCGCGACGGTTCGCGCCATCACGCCGGAGGCGATCGGCAAGCTCACGCTATCGAGCCCGGCCGGCCCGTTCACGCTGACGGCCAAGGCTGACCGCATCGACATTCTTCGCGACGCCAGCCTCGAGATCATCGATTACAAGACCGGCCAGACCCCGACCGCAGCCCAAGTTCACGCGGGGTGGTCGCCCCAGCTTCCGCTCGAAGCGTTGATCGCCGAAGCCGGCGGGTTCGAGCATGTCGCAGCGGCGCGGGTCGGGGTGCTCGCCTACTGGCGGCTGACCGGTGCCGATCCGCCGGGCGAGGCGAAAGAGATCCCGGGCGACCTGCGCGCCTTGTTCGCCGCCACCCGCAACGCACTCGACCGGTTGATTGCCGCGTTCGCGCGCGCCGATACCGCCTATCACGCGCTGCCGCGGCCGCACCCCAAGATCGTCGAAAGTCTGTTCACCGACTACGACCATCTGGCGCGGGTCGAAGAGTGGTCGGACCTCGCCCTCGAGGACGGGCATCTATGACTGCCACTGCCGCGTCTGCGCCCTCGGCACTGCTGCGGAGTCCGCAGCAGCGGGCAGCTGATCCCGCGACCTCAGTGTGGGTGGCGGCCTCCGCCGGAACCGGAAAAACGCGGGTTCTCACCGATCGCGTGTTGCGGCTCCTGCTCGAGGGCACCCCGCCCGGGCGCATCCTTTGCCTTACCTTCACCAACGCCGCCGCCGCCGAGATGGCGAACCGGATCAACGAGCGGCTGGCCGACTGGGCGACGGTCTCCGACGCTGCGCTCGTGGCGTCGCTCGCCGATCTCGTCGGCGGCGCGCCGGCCGCGCACCAAAAGCTTCTCGCCCGTCAATTGTTCGCGCGCGTGCTCGATGCGCCCGATGGCATTCGCATCCAGACCATTCATGCCTTCTGTCAGTCGCTGCTGGCGCGGTTTCCGCTCGAAGCCGGACTGGCGCCGGCCTTCACCGTCATGGACGAGCGCACCGCACTCGAGCTGTTCCGCGAAGCGCAGGATGCAGTGCTGGTGCGCGGGGCGGCGGCCGGCGCGGGCGACCTCGCAGCGGCGATTCGCGAGCTCAGCACTCACCGGCGCGAGAACGATTTTTTCGTGCTCATGGCCGAGTTCGTCAAGGAGCGCGGGCTGCTCCGCGATTCGTTGACCGCCCATGGTGGGCTCGACGCGACCCTTGCCCGCATCAGGGACCGGCTCGACCTTGAGCCGGAGACGGACGAGACCGCGGTGATCGCGGCGGCGTGCGCGGACACGGCGTTCGACGGCGCCGGGCTCAACGCCGCCGCCCGGGCGCTGGGGCGCGGGAGCAAGAGCGATGCCGAGCGCGGGCTTGGGCTCGCGGCGTGGCTCGGCGCGCCGGCCGCACGCGTCCGCGGCTTCGATGCCTACCTCGAACTCTTTTTCAAGGGGCGCGGCAGCGGCGACCGGCTTGCCCGCCTCGCGACCAAGGCCGTCTACGAACGTGCGCCAGCGGCGATGGCGGCGTTCGAAGCCGAAGCTGACCGGCTCGAGCGCGTGCGCGCGCGGCGCCGCGCGATCCGTCTTTATCGCGCCACCGCGGCAGCGCTCACGGTCGGGGAGGCGCTGCTCGCCGCCTACGATCAAGCCAAGCGGCGCCGCGCGCGGCTCGACTACGACGATCTCATCGCCTACGCGCGGCGCTTGCTCGAGCGGCCCGATGTCGCGCCGTGGGTTCTCTACAAACTCGACGGCGGCATCGACCACATCCTGATCGACGAGGCGCAAGACACCAATCCCGATCAGTGGCGGATCGTCGCAGCACTGGCCGAGGAGTTCTTCGCCGGGCTCGGCGCGCGCGCCGACACTGCCCGCACTATCTTCGCGGTCGGCGATCCCAAACAGTCGATCTTTTCGTTCCAGCGCGCCGACCCGGCGGCGTTCTCGGCGTGGCAGCGCACGTTTGCCGAGCGCGTCGCCGGCGCCCGCCAGCACCTGGTCCCGGTGCGCCTGGTGCAATCGTATCGGTCGACCGAGCCGATCCTGGCTGCGGTCGACCGCGTCTTCGCGGCGAGCCCGGCCAAGGATGGACTCGATTTTGACGGGCAGCCGATCGAGCACAAGGCGCGCCGGCGCGGGCAAGCCGGGTCGATCGAGGTCTGGCCGCTCGAGGAGCCGGCCGACGCCGGCGACATCCAGCCGTGGACGCCGCCGATCGCGCGCGAGAGCTACCGGAGCCCGCGCGCCGAGCTCGCCAACCGGATCGCGCGCCAGATCGAGCACTGGCTTGTCGGCGGCGAGCGTCTCGAATCGCGCGGTCGTACGGTCGCACCCGGCGACATCATGGTGCTGGTGCGCCAGCGTTCGGGCTTCGTCGCCGAGCTGGTGCGGGCGCTAAAAAAGCGAAATGTCGCAGTTGCCGGCAGCGATCGCATGATCCTGACCGAGCAGCTCGCGGTGCGAGACCTGATCGCCCTCGGCCGGTTCGTCTTGATGCCGACCGACGACTTGACGCTGGCGGTGGTCTTGAAATCGCCGCTGGTCGGCATGAGCGAGGACGCCTTGTTCGAGGTGGCCTGGAACCGGGGCGGGAAGCCGCTGTGGCAGGCGCTCGGCGAGCGCGCGGTCGAGCGCCTCGAGTTCGCCGCCGCTCGTCGCTATCTCGCCGAGCGATTGGCCCACGCCGACCGCGTGCCGCCGTACGCCTTTTTCGCCGAGGTGTTATCCGAGAAAGGCGGCCGGCGCGAACTGGTCCGGCGACTAGGACCGCAGGCGAATGATCCGATCGACGAGTTCCTGGCGCTCGCGCTCGCGTTCGAGCGGAGCCACGTGCCCTCGCTCGAAGGATTCCTGCACTGGATCGAGGCCGGCGCGGTTCAGGTCAAACGTGACCACGAGCATGGCCGCAACGAGGTCCGCGTCATGACGGTGCATGGCGCCAAGGGGCTCGAAGCACCGATCGTGTTCCTGGCCGATACCGTGCGGGTACCGCGCGAGGAACCGGACCTGGTTTGGATCGACGATCGCGGCGGTCCGCTCGCGCTGTGGCCGCCAAAGCGCGAACACGAGGAGGCGCTGGCGACGGCCGCGCGCGCGGCGTATGCGGCGAGGCGCAACGACGAGTATCGGCGCCTGCTCTATGTCGCAATGACGCGGGCCGAGGACCGTCTCTATGTCTGCGGCTGGCGCGGCACGCAAGCGCCGGAAGCGGGCTGCTGGTACAACCTGATCCGACAAGGTCTCGCCGGTTGGCTGGTTGAAGTGCCTAGTCCGCAGGGCGGCACGGTCGCGCGCTATGCGACCCAACAGACCGCGACGCCCGATCACGGCGAGGCGAATCTTGGGCCCGCCCGGCCACTCGCTGCCCCGGCGTGGCTTAGGAACCCGGCACCCGCCGAGCCGATCCCCCCGCGCCCGCTCGCGCCCTCGCGCCCGGCTGACATCGAGCCGCCGGTGCGCTCGCCGCTCGACCCGGCTGCGCCGACGCCGTTTCTGCGCGGGCGTCTGATCCATCGCTTGCTCGAGCGGTTGCCTGACCTGCCCGCCGCCGCGCGTGGC
>CAMDOQ010000046.1 GCA_945903685.1 Rhizobium sp. Q54 | reverse complement strand
TGCTACAACGGAAAAGGATCAAAAAAAACACAATCCAAAATCGTCGCTTGCAACACCAAAGAAACGCCGCATAAGCTTGAACGCCAGATGAGCCGCGTCCTCCACTAAATCACGCCGCCTTCTGTCTCAAATACTCTGACGACGGACAGGCAACCGCGAGGTCGATGCCGCGCTTGGCGTCTTCGCCGTAGCTCGCCGCGAAACCGGTGAGCGGAATGGTGACGCCGATCTTGACCTGAGCCCAAGCCGGCGTCGTGGCGCCGAGCGCCAGGACTGCCGCTAACAACACCCGATGACCGACCTTCATGGCTGTCTCTCCCCTCGTGAATTGGTTTCTCGGTACTCGCTACAGTCGTGTCCGGACGAGTATACCCCTCCCCAGCGAGGTCGGGGAGGCGCGAGCCCCGGACGGCGGCGGAGGGGCAGCGGTGGCTCGCCCCGCTACGGCCGGAGCGCGATTTTGCCGAGCGCGCGGCCCTCCTCGATCCACCGGTGCGCGGCCGGGGCGTCGGCGAGATCGAAGATACGGCTCGCGCTCGTCAGCGGCTTGGTCATGAACCACTCGTTCATGGCCACAGTCGCCGCGGCGAACGGCGCCGCGCCGACGAAGTCGTCGGCGGAAAAGGTCTTGAACGTCAGGCTTTTCGAGAAGCCGAACGGATTGAACATGGTCTTGCCGGCGACATAGCCGTAGAGGATGAGTTCGCCGAACGGGGCGAGCGCGTGTGGATCGGTGTCGAGCGTCTTGCCGCCGACGCCGTTGTAGGAAATGTGCGCACCGGCGCCGCCGGTGAGCCGCTGAACCTCGGCGACATAGTCGACTTGGGTCGTGTCGATGCAGTGGTCGGCGCCGTTGAGGCGGCAAAATTCGGCTTCGGCCGGATTGCGGCAGAGGGCGAAGATCTCACATCCGAGCGCATGCGCGACTTGCGTCACCATCGAACCCATGCCGCCGCTCGCGCCATGGATGATGACCCGCTTGGCGCGCGCCGCCGGGCTGTAGGCGTGGACGACCACATGCGCGAGCCGGAAGTTGACGGCGTACGGCAGCGCCTGATCGGCCGTGACATGGTCGGGCAGCGCGATGATCTCGCCGGCTGGCGCGGTGGTTCCGCCCGGAAAGCGGTGCAGGCGGGTCGAGGTGAGGACGTACTCGGCGTAGCAGCCGCCGGTCAAGACCAGCGCGAGGACCCGTGCGCCGGGGCGCGGCGAGGCGACGTTCTTGCCGACTTTTTCCACCACGCCGGCGACCTCGCGACCGGGGTACCAAGGAACCTCGGTTTTCGCGTAGTAGGTACCGCGGCGGGCCTCGGTATCGGCGTAGATCAATCCGGCCAACTCGGTGCGGATGAGGATGTCATCATCGCCGACCGCGGGAATGTCGCGATCGACGAGCTTTAAATTTTCCGGCGGTCCGACTTGATCGAGGCATATGGCGCGCAACGGTTCCTCCACAAGGCCTTCAGGCCGCCATCGTCCTTCGACAAGCTCAGGACGAGGATTCTCTAAGCTTTAATGGTCGGCGCGTGCATCATCAACTCGCGGTACGACGCGGGATGCCCCTGGTCGGGCGCGCCAGAGCCTAAGCGACGGACATCATGGTGGCCGCGCCCTGCTGGAAGTCGACGTCCTTTTTGAGGACCACGCCAGCCGAACGCACGCGGTACGACGCAGGATGCATCGCCATCTCCGGTTCGACGCCGTTTTCCAGCCCGCGCGCGAGTTTGAGCAGGGTGCGGCGAAAGGCAACGATCGCGGTATCGCCCGACGCCAGCACTTCGCGGCTGCGGTCAATGATCGGCCCCATGCTCTCCTGAAGAGCGGCATCCTGCATGCCGATCCCGACGATGCCGCTCGAGCTGCGCGTCCGCTGCACCTCGCGGTCGAGCAGGTAGTCGTTCGCTTTGTTGAGCTTGGGACGATACGAGCCGTCGTCGATCACGTCGGCATGGACCAGGGTCGGATCGACACTCGCCTCATCGACCGGCTTGAAGCGGTCCCACGACATCGTGAACACCCAAGTGTTGTGGTCGTCGATCGGGGTCCAGGCATGACCCAGGAGCGGGCCCGTTTCGGTCGCGGGCGCGATCATCGTGTAGAACGGCAGCAGGAATTGGGTGATGCGCCAGTAGAACTCGTCGGCGCCGGCGTTGCGACGGGCGCCGATCACGAAGCCGTAGTCGGTCGGCCGGACGAAGAACTTCGGCGCCGTGTCATTGGCGAGATAGGGCACCGTCGCCACTACCGACAACTGCCGCTCGCGGAACGGGCGGTCGATCTTGGCCGGATCGAGGCGGCTGTGCAGGATCGAGACGTGGCTCGAATCGATACCGCCCTCGACGCCTTGCGCGAAATTGGTCTCCTGCAGCCGCTTGGTGACGTGGCGATGGCTGGCGCCGACCAGGCCCCACTCCATTTCCGGCGGGCGCGGCGGCTGCCGGCGGCGGTCGCCGAGGTAGGCCCAGATCACCCCGCCCCATTCCATCATCGGGTAAGACGCGATCTTGACCTCGTGGCGGAGCGCCGATTCCGCGGGTTCCGCGGGCATGTCGACGACGTTGCCGTCGACGTCGTATTTCCACCCGTGATAGATGCAGCGCAGGCCGCATTCTTCGTTGCGGCCGAAGAACAGATCGACCCGGCGATGCCGGCAATAGCGGTCGAGTAGGCCGAGCCGTCCCCGGGTATCGCGAAACGCGACCAGCTCTTCGTTCAATAACGTGACCCGCTTGGGCGGGCAGTCCGGAGCCGGCAGTTCCTCGGGCAGCAGCACCGGCAGCCAGAACCGGCGGAGCAACTCGCCCATCGGCGTGCCCGGGCCGACGCGCGTCAGTGTCTCGTTGTCCTCGGGCGTAAACATGGGCCGGCCTCTTTTTCGCTCGGTTGCTCGATCGCGGGCGGTTACTTTAGGCGTCGCTCCTGGCGGCGACAAGTGAGCGGCCGCCTTGGTTTTGAGGCGGAAAACGTATGACCGTACGCGATGAACATTATGACGTCGTCATCGTCGGCGGCGCGGTCACGGGAAGCTCGATCGCCTATCACCTGGCGAACGACCCCGATTTCCGGGGCACGGTCCTCGTGGTCGAACAGGACCCGAGCTACCGCCATGCCGCGAGCGCGTTGTCGGCCGGATCGATCCGGCAGCAATTCGCGACCGCCATCAATATCCAGATCTCGCGCTACGGGATCGACTTCCTTCGGCGCGCGCCCAACCTCCTGGCGATCGGTGACGAGCGCCCCGATCTCGGTTTTCACCTGCGTGGCTACCTGTTCCTGGCGACGGAGGCGGCCAGCGCGGAGCTTGCCGTCAACTATGCCCTGCAACGGGGGTTGGAAGTCGCGGTTCGCTGGATGACGCGGCGTGAGCTCGCACGCGAGTTTCCCTGGCTCACCACCGCCGATCTCGCCGCCGGCTGCCTCGGCTTGTCCGACGAAGGCTGGTTCGACGGCTATTCGCTGATGCAGGCGTTCCGTCGCAAAGCGCGCGCACTCGGGGTCGAATACCGCCGCGCCAAAGCGATCGCCCTCGAGCGGACCGGCCGGACCGTCGCGCGGGTCCGACTCGATGATGGCGGCGCCATCGCCTGCGGCGCCTTGGTCAACGCTGCCGGTACCGGCGCGCCGGCGCTCGCGCGCTCGGCCGGCATCGATCTTCCGATTGCAATCAGGAAGCGGACGATGTTCCCCTTCGCGTGTAAGGCAGCGATCGAGGAGTTTCCGATCCTCATCGCGCCCGGCGGCCTCAACGTGCGGCCCGAAGGCAGCGGCTTCATTTGCGGCGCCGCCCCGCCGCACGAATGCGACCAAGAAGCGACCGACTTCGAGGTCGACTACGCCTCGTTCGAGGCCGACATCTGGCCGCGCCTGGCGGAGCGGGTGGCGGCGTTCGCCGAAATCAAGCCCGGCCCGGCGTGGGCCGGACACTTCGACCTCAACACCGTCGACCACAACGCAATCGTCGGGGTGGTCCCGGGGTGGGACAATTTTTACCTCGCCTGCGGTTTCAGCGGCCACGGCCTCCAGCAGTCGCCGGCAGTCGGCCGCGGCATCGCCGAGCTCGTGGTTCATGGCGGTTATCGTGCTCTCGACTTGTCGCCGCTGGGATTGGCCCGCCTGACCCGCCCGAGCGCGATCGAACCCGCGCTCGGCTAGAGCGGAAGCCGATCAGGGGCGGCAGCGATCGCGCTTCACGCGGCCCCGCCGAGGTCCATCGCGACCCCGCCCATGCCCGTGAGCCAGCTCGGGATCGGCTCATAGTAGATCGTCTCGCCGCGAGCGCCCGCCACGGCCCCGGCCATCGCGATCCAATTGAGGATCTCGAGCCCGCCATTGCCGGCGCGATCGAGGATGTCGGCGGCCGTCAACGCGGCGAGACGATCGCCTTCGCCGCGCACCAACCGGTCGAGCACCTCGCGATCGAACGCTTCGTTGACGTCGCCCTGGCGCGCCATGCAGATCCAGTGCGACAAGCCGCCGGTCGCCAGGACGACGACGCGCTCGGCGGCCGGGCGGTGCCGTTCGACTGTGTCGCGGAGCGCCTGCCCCAGAGCCCACACCCGCCGGGGCGCCGGCACCGGCTCCATCGCCACGTTGATGTAGAGCGGGACCACCGGAATGGCGCCGTTCGGATTGACGATCGCGACCGGGATAGCGACGCCGTGATCGGGGCGCGCCTCCTCGGCCCGCGCCAGGTCGAGGCCGTGCGCGGCGGCGTGCTCGATCAACGCTTCGGCGAACTCGCGGTAGCCGCGAAATGGCGTTTTCGGCACGCCCATGTCGCCGAACGGCGTGAACATCG
Source organism: Rhizobium sp. Q54 (assembly GCA_945903685.1). GTDB lineage: Bacteria > Pseudomonadota > Alphaproteobacteria > SHVV01 > SHVV01 > SHVV01. The sequence goes on along the minus strand of CAMDOQ010000046.1, from coordinate 9,913 downwards.
ATGCGGTGGCGACGATGAACGGCACCTGGAGATCGAGCTTGAAGTTGTTGAGGTGATCGCTCGTGATGAGGACGATGACGTCGGGCCGGGCGGCGCGCAGCCGCCGGCCGATTTCCTTCATGCCGGCGAACACGCGCTCGGCCTGCGCTTCGATCCCATCGGGCGACATCAGCACGTGCGACGTCGCAAAAGCGCCGACGATCCGCCCCATGTCACACCCGGTCGAGGTAGTAGCGGATCGAACTGGGCTTGACTGGCGAGCGCCCGGTCGCGATCAGGAACTTGAACTGCATGCTCGGGTGGACGCCGATCGCGTCGAGCGCCGCGCGCGAGCCCTCGACCAGGAGCGGGCGCAGGTCGGCGGCGATGGCGAACTCCTCGAACAGCGGTTCAGGCGCCGCGCGGAACGCCGCCCGGGCTTCGGGGTCGGCCATCAGCCGTTCGATCAGGCGGTGCACGGCAAGCGGCGGCGGTCGCATCGGTTCAGGTCGTGAGGAACGCGGTCACGACGCCGCAGAATTCGCGCGGCGCCTCGATCATGACCCAGTGCCCGCAGTGCGGCACGAAATAGCCGGACGAGTTCTCGAGCAGCTCCAGGAATTTGAGGCCGCGCGCGAGCGGCGAGATCTGGTCGACCTTGCCGTTGACGACGAGCGTCGGCGTTTTGACCGCGCGGATCGCGGCTTCGTCGTAGAGCAGTCCGCCCTGGCGCGCGATCCCATTGATCGCCTGGAGGGCCGCCTTGATCTCGGGATCGAGCGTCAGCTGATGCCGATAGCGGACGGTGTCGTCGTCCGGCCGGTAGCGGGGGCCGGTCAGGGCCGCAATCAGGCGCCGCATGCCTTCGATCGTGAAGTCATATTCGCTCAGCGTTTTCAGCGCCGCGGTCGGCTGATCGGCAGTGCGGATGCCGGCGCTCCCCATCAACACCAGCCGCGACACCAGCTCCGGCCGCTCCATACAGACGCCGAGCGCGGTCGCGCCGCCCATCGAGTTGCCAATGAGCGCGACCGGCCTTGACCCGATCGTCTCGATGAACGCCGCCAAGTGCGCATTGCGGTTTTTCTGCGAATAGGTGTAGGTCGCCGGTGCCGGCTTCGCCGACTTGCCAAAGCCGACCATGTCCACCGCCAGCACGCGAAAGCGGGTCGCCAGGAGCGGAATGCAGTCCTTCCAGTTGCCGAACGCGTCGGCCCCCGCGCCGCCGCCGTGGACGAGGATCACCGGCGGCCCGGCGCCGGCGGCGAGATAGTGGGTGCGGATGCCGCCGGCGTCGACGAATTCGCTCGCGAACGGCGCGATTTTTTCGGCGCTTTGACTCATGACGCGTGTCCCTTGCCCTGCCTCGTCACTGCAGTACCACGGGATCAGGGCGGCGCAACATCATTCCGCTGGTGGGTGCGGGTTCGATCTCCGCGTCGGCATCGGGCGGCGCGATGGCCAGCATCGACCATCTTGCCGCCGCGAACCCCCAAAAAGAAAAGCCCCGCCGAAGCGGGGCTTTGTAACAGTCAATGATCCTACCGATTAGAGAGCCTTGAGGTTTTCCGCTGCGCTCTTGCCTCGCTTCGGGTCGGTTTTTTCCTCGTAAGAGACTTTCTGCCCTTCCTTGAGATCGTTCATTCCCGCGCGTTCGACGGCGGAAATGTGCACGAAGACGTCGGCGCCGCCGCTTTCCGGCTGAATAAATCCGAAGCCTTTGGTCGCGTTAAACCACTTAACTGTTCCGATCGGCATGATTGTTTCCTTCATCAGTGAGTACGGGCGCCGCTGCCGCGCCCGCGTACAGGCGGCGAATTATACCGCAAAAATAAAAGCCCCGCGCGGCGTATGGCGGAGAGGGAGGGATTCGAACCCTCGGTACGGCTTTTCAACCGTACAACGGTTTAGCAAACCGCCGCCTTAGGCCACTCGGCCACCTCTCCTTGCCCGCCCGCGCGCGCAGCGGGTCGATGGGCTTGCCCACGTTCTAGCGCCGGCAGGCGCGAGCGTCCATCCCCTTCGCCCCGCCCGATCTCGCCACAATCCCGCCTCCGCGCCAAAAATGTTAGTACTACCGTCGATCCTCACCCGCGCCTGTCCATGACCGCCGCATCCCCGCCCCTCACCCTCGAAGACTATGAGCGCCTGAACCCGCGCTGCGAGGTGACGCACGCGGGCGTCACCATGGTGTTCGCGACGCCTTCCGCGTTCACGCGCTGGCGGGTCGACACGCTCCACGAGAAAGAGCCGTGGACGCTCGAGTGGATCGCGACGTTTCCGCCCGAGGCCGTGTTCCTCGACGTCGGCGCCAACGTCGGCATGTACACGATCTGGGCGGCAGCGACGCGCCGCGTGCGCGTGACCGCGTTCGAGCCTGAGGCGCAGAACTTCGCGCTCCTCACCCGCAACATTCGGCTCAACCGCCTGGACGGCCGGGTCAAAGCCTATTGCGCCGGGCTCTCCGACGAGGCGGGCTTGGTCGACTTGCACATGGCCGACTTGCGGATCGGCGGCTCGAACCACGCGTTGGGCGCGGCCCGCGACTTCAAGGACGATCCGCTCGCCGCCCAGTTCGTCCAGGGCGGCATCGTCTTCGCGCTCGATACGCTGGTCGCATCCGGCGCGGTGCCAGCGCCGACCCACATCAAGATCGACGTCGACGGCATCGAGCCCAAGGTCATCGCCGGCGCGCGCGCGACCCTGGCGCAGCCGACGGTGCGCTCGGTGCTGATCGAGACCAACCCGGCCCGCGCCGACCACCGCGCCATGATCGAGACGCTGAAGACGCTGGGCTTCGGCTACGATCCGGCCCAAGTTGCGCGCGCGACCCGGGCCGAGGGACCGTTCAAGGGAATGGCGGAGTATGTATTCGCACGCTGAGCTGCACCTGGCCTACCAGATCGCCAACGCCGAGATCGCCAAGTTCCCCTACCCGCACATCTACGTGCGCGAGGCGTGGCCGGCCGATTTCTACCGCGACCTGCATCAGGCGCTGCCTGAGTCGCGCGAGATGGTGCCGATCGCCGAGGCGCGCCCGGTCACCGGCTACAAGGAGCGCTTCGTATTCCCGCTCGGTCCCGACGCGGTCGGGCGGCTGCCGCCCGCGAAGCGCGCGTTCTGGGAGGGCTTGGCCTCCTGGCTCTTGGGCCAGCGCTTCGGTCAGCTCGTGCTCGAAAAGTTCAGCCCCATCGTAAAGGACCGATTCAAGAAGGAAACCCGCAAGATCGACTTCTATAGCGAAGCGCTCCTGGTCGAGGACCACACCGGCTATAGCCTCGGGCCGCACAGCGACGCGCCCAAGAAAGTCGTTACCATGCTGTTCTATCTTCCGGCCGACGAAAGCCAAGCCGCCTACGGCACCTCGATCTACGTGCCCAACGATCAGAATTTCACTTGCCCCGGCGGCCCGCACTACCCGTTCGACAAGTTCGGCCGCGTGCGGACGCTCCCCTTCCTTCCCAACACGCTGTTCGCGTTCGTGAAGACCCACAATTCGTTCCACGGCGTCGAGCCGGTGGTATGCGTCGATCGCAACCGCTGGCTTCTTCTCTTTGACGTCTATTGCCGCTTCATCGATCAGCCGGGCGCGCCGCCGCCTGCTGCCGCCCCGCTAGCCAAGCCGCCCGCCAAGTTCACGTTCTGACGCTGGCGAGCGGCCGGCCGGGCGCAAACCAGGCCATAACCTTATGACGCGTAAGGTAAATCGGCGTTAACCTTGTTTTCATCCCGAGCGCGGTCCAATGCAAGCTTCGAGGCGTAGCCAGGCTGCGTCCCTTCGGGCGCCGCGGCTCCGCCGATAGGAGGTAGCCATGGTGCGCGTAAAGGCTCTCGCAGGCGTCGCCGTCGCGGCCGCGCTAGCGACCGCCGCGGACCCCGCGGCGGCACAATCCATGTGCGGACAGCGCGAGGCTTTTCTGATTCGGCTCGCCCAAACCCACGCCGAGGCGCCGATCGCGATCGGACTGTCGGCAAGCGGTTCGGTGATCGAGGTGCTGGCCTCGCGGGACGGCAACTTCACGATCCTGATAACGACGCCGAGCGGCACCACGTGCCTCATCGCCCACGGCGAGGGCTGGCACGCCATCGGCACCGACGCCAAGCCGCAGGCGACGCTCTAAGCGCGAGACCTAAGGCCGGGCCCCACCGTAGCCGGCGTACGCCGCCGGCCCGGAGCACTCGTTATGCGGTCGCTCGCGCTGGACGACAGCGATCGACAAATTGGACGATCGCAATCGACAAGTTGGACGACAGCGATCGGCAAAAAAAATCGGCGGCCCGGAGGGGCCGCCGTTCTCGTTTTCGAGAATTGCTGCGACGTCGGCTCAGTGGAGCCGGAGCCACTCGCGCGCCTGGCGCTGGGCCTCTTCGATCTCCCCGCGCGACATGTCTTCGGAAATCTCGGCCCGCATCGAACGCGCCTCGGCGAACCCGCGCGCCGCGGCGATGTTGAACCACTTGTGCGCTTCGATGAAGTTCTGGGCGACGCCCAAGCCGTTGGCGTAACGCAAACCCAGGTCGAATAGGGACTCAACGCCGGAATCCGTCGCCGGCGACGAAGTCTCTGTCTGAACTGCCAGCATGATGACCAACCCCTCTTTCGCGTCCGGCCCGGTGCGGGCCTGTCGTGAAAGCAATTCTCGACGCGTTAAGGTTAATAAAGGGTTGATCGTAGGGCGCTAACACCCCGGTTTATTACGTAGGCAGGTCTCGCGCCTTAACTCTCTGATTTCGTTGGGCGATTTTGCTAGGACGGAATGGTGAAACCGCGCTGGACCGCCGGGCGCGCCGCGTTCGCGTCGAACCAGCGCCTGGCATTCGGGTAGTCGGCCCAGTCGATTCCCTGCCACTCCCAGCGAGCGATCCACGGATACGTCGCGATGTCGGCGATGGTGTAGGTATCGGCCGCGAGCCACTCGTGGTCTTTGAGCCGGCGGTCGATCACACCGTAGAGACGTTTGGCTTCGTTGGTATAGCGATTGATCGCGTACGGGATCGGCTGCGGCGCGAACTTGCGGAAGTGGTGCGCCTGGCCGAGCATCGGGCCGACGCCCCCCATCTGGAACATCAGCCATTGGATCGTCTCCCAGTGGGCACGGGGCGCGGTCGGCAGGAACCGTCCGGTCTTTTCCGCGAGGTAGATCAGGATCGCGCCCGATTCGAACAGCACGAGCGGGGCGCCGCCCGGCCCTTCGGAATCGACGATCGCCGGAATCTTGTTGTTGGGGCTGATCTTCAAGAACGCCGGCGCGAATTGCTCGTCCTTGGTGATGTCGATCTTGTGGACGTTGTAAGCGAGACCGACCTCCTCGAGCATCACCGAGGCCTTACGCCCGTTCGGCGTCATGAAGGTGTAAAGGTCGATCACGCTCATCTCCGCGCGTATTGCGTCGTCCCGAACAGGTTCTCGCGCTCCTCGGCCGAGAAGCCCGGCGTCGGCTTGACGTGCTCCTCGAGCACCTTGAGCGCGCGCTGGACCGCGGGCCGCGCCGCGATCGCCGCGAACCAGCGTTTGACGTTCGGATACTTTTCCATGTCGACGCCCTGGCGGTCGGGGTAGCGGAGCCACGGCATGATCGCCATGTCGGCGATCGAGTATTCGCCGGCGACGTAGGCGGTTTCGGTCAAACGCTTGTCGAGCACGCCGTAGAGTCGGTTGGCCTCGTTGGTGTAACGGTCGATGGCGTAGGCGAGCTTCTCCGGCGCGTAGTTCCGGAAGTGATGGGACTGGCCCAGCATCGGCCCGACGCCGCCCATCTGCCACATCAGCCACTGAAGCACGAGGTAGCGGGTGCGTTTATCCGACGGGTAGAACTTCCCGGTCTTGTCGCCGAGATACATCAGCATGGCGCCCGATTCGAATAGCGAGATCGGCTTGCCGTCGGGCCCGTCGGAATCGACCAGCGCCGGCATCTTGTTGTTGGGGCTGATGTTGAGGAATTCGGGCTTGAATTGATCGCCCTTGCCGATGTTGATCGGGTGAACGTTGTAACGAAGCGCGGTCTCCTCGAGCATGATGTGGACCTTGTGCCCGTTGGGCGTCGGCCACGTGTAGAGATCGATCATCGGCTCCTCCTTGAGCGAAGCGGATGCCGATCTTATCCGGCAGAGCCGGCCCGAGTCCTCCCCTGATCCCGGCGATACCCGACCACGCGGCGACGTGCGCGGGTCGGGCGCTTGGGCTAAACCTACGCGGTCTAACGAAGAGGACCGCGCCATCGCACCTGTCCCATTCCCGTTCGCGCGCGGCGACGCCGTGCCCGATTTCGTCCTGCCCGATGCGATCGGCCAGCCGACTAGCCTGCTGGTCCATTCGCGCGGCAAGCCGCTGGTGCTCGTCTTTTGCGAGCGCGACCACGACTTGAACATCGCGCCGTTCGTCGCTGCGGCCGCCGGGCTCGCGATCGCCGATCCGTTCGTGATCACGCGCCTTGCGCCCGACGCGAACCTCGCATTGGCCCAGCGCGCCCGCATCCCGTGGGGCGTACTCGCCGATGCCACCGGCGCGGTCGGCGCGCGCTATGGCTTCGCCGGCCTGGGCCAGCCGGTACCGGCGCTCACCACCTATACGCTCGATCCGGGCTTGCGCGTCCTGCACGTCGATCGCGGCGGCGACCCGCGGACGCATCTTGCCAACGCGCTCGCCGCCATCGCCGAAGTGGCGCCGCCGCCGCCGCTGGTCGAACGCCGCGGCGTCGTCCCGGTGCTCACGATCCCGCGCGTGATCGAACGGGCGATGTGCGAGGAATTGATCCGCTGGTGGCACGAGCGCGGCACCCACCGCTCGGGCACGATCGATGCGTTCGCCAACCGGTCGATCGAGTCCGGTTACTCCGAGGCCTCGAAGAAGCGGCGCGACCACGACGTCGCCGACCCGGCGCTGATCGGACGTTTGAACGATGTCATGCAGCGGCGCGTGTTCCCCGAGGTGCTTAAGACCTTCCAGTACCGCGCCACCCGCGCCACCGGCTACAAGATCGCCTGCTATCTCGATCCGCAGGCCGAGGGCGGCTACTTTCGCGCGCACCGCGACAATATCGCAGCGATTTCGGCGCACCGGCGCTTTGCGGTGTCGCTCCTGTTGAACCCGGCCGCCGACTACGCCGGTGGCGCGCTCCACTTCCCCGAGTACGGGCCCGAGGCGTTCAAGCCCGAGGCCGGCGAGGCGCTGGTGTTCTCTTGCTCGCTGCTCCACGAGGTGACCGAAGTAACGCGCGGGCAGCGCTTCGTACTGCTCACGTTCTTGACCGACGACGCCGCGGTCGCGGCGGCGGAAAAGCAGCAGGCGTTGGGACGGAGCTAAGCCTCGGCTCAAACAGCGGCGAGGACAAGGCCGCCGTGCTTCACGTAGCGCCGGAAGTCATTGTCACGCGTCACGAGCGACACGTCGTGATCGATACATGTCTGCGCGATGAGGGTATCGGCCAGCGGCGCCGCGAGCCGGCGCGCGAGAATCTTCCGCCGCAACAAGCCCGCACGTTGCCAAAAGCCGTCGGTCACGACAAGTATCGGCAAGTTCACGATCCAGCGCTCGATGCGGGGCGCTTCCGGCGCGCTCAACAGTTCGGATACGACGACAGGCGGGAGGCAAACTTGATCCCGCGCCAGGGCCCGCATGAATGCGGTCACATCGCCGCCTTCTTCGCCGCCGAGAAAGGCGACGAGCGTGCTGGTGTCGACCGCGATCACCGCCGGTCACGGCGGAGGGATTTGAGATCGAGCGAGAGGCGCACTTGACCGCGGAGACGCAACAGCTCGGCGGCCGCCCGGCGCGAGGCTACCAGCCCCAGCCCGAGGCATATGGTTTCGGTGATGCCTTTGCCGCTCGCGACGCGGGCACGCTTGAGCAGATCGGCCGGTACATGGGCGGTGATCTTCGTGGTTTCGAGCTTCATACGTAACTTGATACCATAACGACTTTACGGCAACAACTGCGCCGCGAACGCGCGCAAGTAGTCGAGCGCGGGGATGGCGCGGCTCCCGTACCACGACGTCATCTGGCCATCGATCAAGTGCACCGGCGGCGTGTCGGGGAAGCGCGCGCGAAAGTCGCGGAGATCGGACTCGCCGAATTCGTAAGGTTCGCTCGACAAGAGGATGCGGTCGGCCTGCGCCAACAGCTTCGAATCGAGCGCGACGGTCGGGTAGCGCTCGGAACTCGCGGCGGGGACCGTCATCAGGTTGGCGAGGGCCAAGAAGCGCGCGATCTAGGTATCGGGCCCGGCCGCCATCCACGGATCCCGCCAAATCAGGTAGAGCACGCGGCGCGTCGGTCTCGCCGACGCTGCCGCGGTGAGCGCAGCGAGCGCCGCTTCGAACCGCGCGACCAGCGTGTCCGCCGCGGCCTCGCGCCCGAAGACGCCGCCGATCAAGCGGTAAAGTGCAACGTTGTCCGCAGGCGCTTGCGGGAAGGTTACGATCAGATGGGGCACCACGCCGGCGAGCGCATCGGCCATCTCGCGGGTGTTCTCCTCGACGTTCAGGATCGCGTGCGTTGGTGCAAGCGCCGTGACTTTTCGCAGGCTGACTTTCTTGGTGCCGCCGACGCTCGGCACCGCGGCCAGCCGCTCCGCCGGGTGAACGCAAAAATGGGTGCGGCCCACCACTTGCGGGCCGAGGCCTAAGTCGAACAAGAGCTCGGTGATCGAGGGGACGAGCGAGACGATCCGCGCCGCCGGTCCCGCCGGCGCGTGAACGGTCCCGACCGCGTCGCGAAACAATTCGCTCACCGCCTACCCCGCTTCCAGCGGCCGCCCGAGCGTGCGTTTAAGGTTCGAAGCGTCCGCCGCACCGCGAGATCACGTGCCGGTCCGTTGGTGATCGCCAGCGGTCACCCCGGCAGCTTTTTCTTCAAGATCTCGTTGACCAGCGCCGGATTGGCCTTGCCGTGGCTCGCCTTCATGGTCTGGCCGACAAAGAAGCCGAACAGCTTGTCCTTGCCGGCGCGGTACTCGGCGAGCTTGTCGGCATTCGCGGCCAGGACCTGATCGATCACTTGCTCGATCGCGCCGGTGTCGGTCACCTGACGAAGCCCCTTGGCTTCGACGATCGCGCCGGCGTCCTTGCCGGTCGCGAACATCTCCTCGAACACTTCCTTGGCGATGCGGCCCGAGATGGTTCCGTTCGCGATCAGGTCGAGGAGCCCGCCCAACTGATCGGGGCCGATCGGCGAGCGGGTGATGTCGAGCCCGCCCTTGTTCAGGAACCCGAACAGGTCGCCCATCACCCAATTGGCGGTAAGCTTGGCGTCGCGCCCCTTGGCAACCGCTTCGTAGTAGGCGGCCGCTTCCTTCTCGGCCACCAGCACGCTCGCGTCGTAGGGCGAGAGACCGAGGGTGGCGACGTAACGCGCCTTCTTCGCGTCGGGAAGTTCGGGCAGATCGCGCTTCAGGTTTTCGACCCACGCCGCATCGAGTTCGAGCGGGAGGAGATCGGGATCGGGGAAATAGCGGTAATCATGTGCCTCTTCCTTCGAGCGCATCTCGCGCGTCACGCCCTTCCCGGAATCGAACAGCCGTGTCGCCAGGCGCACGGCGCCGCCGGCCTCGATCAGGTCGACCTGGCGACGCGCCTCGTAGATGACCGCCTGCTGGACGAAGCGAATCGAGTTGACGTTCTTGATCTCGCAGCGCGTGCCGAACCCCTCGCCTGGACGCCGGACCGAGACGTTGACGTCGGCCCGCATGCTGCCCTCCTCCATGTTGCCGTCGCAGGTGCCCAAATAGCGGAGGATGGTGCGGAGCTTGCGCAAATAGAGCCCGGCTTCTTCGGGCGAGCGGAGGTCGGGTTCGGAGACGATCTCCATCAGCGCGATGCCGGCGCGGTTCAAATCGACGTAGGAGTGGTCGGGATGTTGGTCATGCAGGCTCTTGCCCGCGTCCTGCTCGAGGTGAAGCCGCGTCACGCCGATCACGCGCACCGAGCCGTCGGGAAG
>CAMDOQ010000045.1 GCA_945903685.1 Rhizobium sp. Q54 | reverse complement strand
AAGTCGAACGATTTGGCGCGGGCGCCGGCCGCCATCTTTTCGGCGTAGCGGCGGCGGACCGAATCGAGTCCGATGCGGTTATCCAAGAGCGTGAGCGCAACCGCGAGCCGCAACACTTGCACTTCTTCGATCGGGTCAAGCGGCCTCGTGTCCTTCCAGCGCTCGGCGAGAACCTGCTCGATCCCCTGCACCACCCGGTTCCAGTTGCCGGCCCGCCAGGCAACTTCGGTGCGCAGGATCTCGGCGTTGCGGCTCACGTCCTTCTCGATCAGCTTCAAGGCTTCCTCGGTGCGATCCAGGTCGAGCAACGCACGCGCTTCCAAGAGATCGCGCTCGGTCTGCAGTTCGGGCGGAATCTTGTAGCTGGTCGGCCGCGAGATGCGGATGATGCGGATCGCGTCCTGCGGCTTGCGATCGAGCAGGTAGACCACCGCGAGCTTGGCGCCGATCCGGGACTTGTCTTCGCCGTTCAGGCGGAAGCGGACTTGGTGATCCAGGAGTTGCGCGGCGCGGTCGAATAGCTCCACTGCGGCGAGGCGATCGGCGAGCTTGCGGATCATGACGTCGCCGTCGGTACCGGCCGGCGTCAGTTCGCGGAAGTCGTAATAGAGCGCAATCGCGCTGTAGGGCGCGAGGTTGTCGGCGGCGCCCTCGAGAAAGAGCTTGCGGAAGACCTCTTCCATCTCCTTGGCGACGTCCTTGGCCTGCGGCGTCTCCGGGAAATAGAGCGCGATCTCGCGGAGCGCAGTCAGGCCGTCGCGGTACTGCTTGACCTCGAGGTGCATGGTCGCGGCGCGGTGGAGGATGCGGTACTCGAGCTCATCGCCCCGCCAAGCGTGGCGCATCTTGTCGAGCGTGCCAATCGCGGTCGCGGTATCGATCTTGCCCTCTTTGAGCTCGAGGTTGGCCTTGGCGTAGCGCGCCTCGGTCCGGGTCAAGCGGTCATCGAGCGCAATCACCTTGTCGAACCCTTCGAGCGCGCCATCGACGTCGCCGAGTTCGGCCTTGGCCTTAGCCATCAACAGCTCGGCGTGGGCCTGCGCCCGAACCGACGGCGGTTCCTTGAGCACCGGGTTGAGCGAGGCCGGAATCCGGGCGAAGTCCTGCTTCTCGAACGCCGCGCGCGCGGTAGCGATCCGGAACGCCGCCTTCTCGCGCGGCGGGAACAGATCGAGCGCATCGAGGGCGCCCAGGAGGTCGGCGGACGCGCCGGGCCAGTCCTTGAGCCCGGCTTTGGCGAGGCCGCGCCACAGCCGCGCCCCGGCATCGGCATCGAGCGGTGCGAAAGTGAGGTCGATCAACGCGTCCTCATAGCGCCCGAGTTGCGCCAGGGTGGCACCCCGAAGCGCCCGGAACTCGGCGTTCTCGAGCAGCAGCGGATCGTTTTCGGCGATCACCTGCATCGCGCCGAGCGCGTCGGGATAGCGACCGTTACCGAAATAGAACTTGGCGATCGCCCAGCGCTTTTCGGTACGGAGCGGCGGCGGGGTCTCGATCAGAGCGGAAAATAGGCTCCGTTCGGCCTCGATATCGTTCTTGGCGCCGGCGACCTGGAAGCGGTCGTATTTGAAGATCGGGCCGGCCGGGACCGGGATCGGCGCGGGCTTGGCTTCCCCCGGTGCCGCTTCGCTCGCCGGCGCAGCGCCGTCCTTGGCCGGTTCGCCTTGGCCGTCGGCCGGTGGTTTGGTGAGTGCGGCCTGGTTCGAAATGATGAGGCCGCCCTTGCCCGTCACTTCGACGCCGTTGCGCACGAGTTTGACCGCAACGTCGTCGGCGGTCGGGCTCACCACCACGCCTTGGATCGAGGCGAGCAGCCGGAACTGCAGAAATTCGCGTTCGACAACGACGCCGACCGGAACCCGCACCGGGACCACGAACAGCGAATCGCCGACCTCGGGATCTTTGACGACGATCCGGCTGCCGGGCTCGTCGACCGCGATCAGCACGCGCGCACCCAACGGCGAATCGGGCTCGCGCGAGACCAGCGCCGAGCCGCGCGCCGGCACCGGCCGCGTTCCGAAATCGAGGCCCCAACCATCGCCACCGGGCGCGATGGTCGCGAACAGCCCGTCGCGGACGCGGAAGCGGAACGCGGTCGCGCGCTCGACCGCGATGCGTTCGGCGAGCGGGATCGCGCTTGCGAGGTGCTCGGGCACCGGCGCGATTTGCACTGGCAGCGCCTCGTCGGTGACCACCCATAGGAAGCCGGCGCGTTGAAATACCGAGATCGCCCCCGGCGCCTTGAACGAGAACACGATCCGCGGCCGCTCGGGCGTGCCAGCGAACGTTACAGAAGTCGGTCCCTTCTTGGCTGCGTCGGGAGCCGAGGCCGGCGGGGAGGCAGCGGGAGCGGGTCTGGCCGCGGTCTTCTCAGCCCCGGGTTTGTCGAGGGCCGGCGGCACGATTGAGGTCGGCGCGGCGCTTGCCGGCGGCGCTTGCGCGGCCGGGGACGGCGGCGCTTTGGCGGCGGCGAGGACTTTGGCGGCGGCTTCGACCGCCGCGCTCGGCGCCTTTTCTACTGCCGGTTTGGTCGCCGCCTTGGCCGGTTCGGCCGCGGGTTTCGCTGCTTCAGCCGGCGGTTTGGCCGATTCGGCGGGCGTCTTGGGCGATTCGGGCGCGGTCTTGGCTGCGGTTTCCTTGGCCGCCGGCTTGGCGTCGGTCGGTGTCGCGGCCGCGGTTTCGGGACCGACCAAGAAGTCGATGACGACCTTCGTTCCCGAGCGGAAATGCCGGAGCCGGGCATCGCCCGTCAGTTGAACCGTCACCCGCGCGCGCCCGCCATCGAGCGTCTGATCGATCGCGGCGACCCCGGGCGGCAACTTGCGCTTGACGGCGGTGAAGTCGAAGGTCGCGCCGCGCGCGAAGTCAACCACGACCCGCGCGCCATCCTTGGCGGCCTTATAGTCGACGTTCTGGGTCCAGTCGAAGACGAGCCGCGTATAGCCCTCGTGACTGCCGGCGCGAACGCCGATGGTCGCGGCCTCGCTCTGGATGCGAACGATGTTAGTGTCGCCCGCCGGGCGGGCCGGCCATCCGAGCGGGGCGGCCGCAGCGGAACTCGCTGCCAGAAACGCGGCCAACGCCAGCAACGACGTTCGCCCAAGGGCGAGCGTTCCACACCGATCGTTCGTGTCGCGCTGCAATCCGGGCTCCCTTTCGCCGCGCGCCCCTTAGCTTCCCGTGGTCGGCAGCTTACGCCGCGACACAAGTCTCGTCGAAAGTTCTTTCGCCTTGTCGGTTTCCATCAAGGCGACGATTGGTGCGATCTTCGCCTCCTTCATCCGCTCGGCGATGTCGAGCAAAAGCGGCATGTCGAGCGAATTGAAGATCGGCGCTGCCTCTTTAGGCTTCATCGTCTCGTAGACCTTGATCAGACGCTTGAGCTTCGCTTCCTGCTCCTCGTCATGCTTTTTCAGGAGCCCGTTGATGGTGGCTTCGATCTTCTTGAGCTCCGCAACTTTCTTCTCGAGCCGGTCCTCGGCCGCCTTGAGCAGGTTGTCGCGCAGATCGAGTTCGCGCGTACGTGCTTCGAGCTCGACGCGCCGCGCGGCCAGGCTCTGCAGCATCTCGACTTCGGTTTGCCCGAACGTCACCGGCGGCGTCGGTTTGGCGTCGGCTTCTTCGGGCTTGGCGTCCTTGGCGGCGTCGGTTTTGGCGGCGTCCGCGGGCTTCGAGGCATCGGTCGGCTTGGCCGCGGACGGCTGCTGCTGCTGCGCGACCGCGGGTTTGATGGCGACGCCGATGGCGGTGGTTTCGCCGGTCCACACCTCTGCGAGCTTGAGCCCGAACAAGGCGACCGCGGCGACCATCACGACCGGGAGCAGGCCGATCCGCTTGCCCGTGAGCAGGGTCAACCAGCGCGGGGCTTTTCGGGCCGGCGAAGCGGGTTTGGCCCGATTAGGCAGGGCCTTGGCGGGCATGGCGTGGGTCGGACGAGTGGGCATCTTTTGGGTGACCTTCGGTTCGATCAGCGCACTTGACGCATGGCCTGGAGGAGTTCGCGCTCGGCTTCCGACCGCGCGGCTTCTTCGGCCAGCAACCCGCTGTCGGCGAGGCCGCCGGCGAGTTCGGGCACGGGCCGCCGCGGGGCGGTGCCGGCCGCCGGCACGTGCGCGTCCTCGCTCAAAAATTGCAACTCGTTCGAGATCGCGCGCGCCGCGTCGATCCGCGCCTGCAGCTCCTCGCCGACATCGAGCGCTGCCTTCTTGAGGCCGGCGGTCGAGGCTTCGGCGCGTAACATGGCTTGCGTGAACGCCGCCATCGCGTTCTTCATTTCGCCGCTGGCGGCGCGAAACTCGTTCAAGCGCCGATGCAGGACCGCGCAATACGCGATGGTCGCGACCAGGAGTGTCGCCACCACGACATCGAGCACGAGGCCGAACGTCATTGGGCCTCTTCCTCTTCCTGGGGCATCGGGCCGAGCACACGGATCGCCATCTGGCTGCCGATCCGGCCCATGCTGCCCATCAGCAAGCCGACATCGCCGCAGCGCAGCGTCACCGGATCCTCGGGCGTCGCGTTGAACAGCACGGTATCGCCGACCTTGAGGTCCATGACCTCGCCCAAGGTCATCGGCTTGTCCTCCAGCACCGCCTCGAGTTCGACCGTGGTCGACCACAACTCGGTCGCCAAGTGGCCTTCCCAGATCGAGTCGCGGCCGAACTTCTCGCCCATGAACATCTGCAGCAGAAGTTCGCGGACCGGCTCGAGAGTGGCATACGGCAACATCATTTCGATGCGGCCGCCGCGGTCTTCCATATCGACGCGAAGTTTGACCAGAATCGCGGCGTTGGCCGGCCGCGCGATGGTCGCGAAGCGCGGGTTGGTCTCCAGCCGGTCGAACGAGAACGTGACCGGGCTCAGCGGCTCGAACGCGGCGCTCATGTCGGCCAACACGACCTGGATCATGCGCTCGACCAACTCGCGCTCGATCGTGGTGTAGGGCCGGCCTTCGATCCGCATCGCCGCGGTTCCGCGCCGGCCGCCCAAGAGCACATCGACGATCGAATAGATCAAGCCGCTTTCGACCGTGAGCAGGCCGTAGTTGTCCCACTCGACCGCGCGAAAGACCGCGAGCATGGCGGGGAGCGGGATCGAATTCAGGTAGTCGCCGAACCGGATCGACGTGATGTTGTCGAGCGAGACCTCGACGTTGTCGGAGGTGAAGTTGCGGAGCGAGGTCGTCATCATGCGGACCAGACGGTCGAACACGACCTCGAGCATCGGCAGACGCTCGTAGGACACCAACGCGCTGTTGATGATGGCCTTGATGCCCGAGCGCTCGGTATCGTCATCGCCTGCGTCAAACCCGAGCAGGCTGTCGATTTCGTCCTGATTGAGGACGCGGTTGACCGCTGCATCGCCGGCCGCCGCCGGCGCTTCAGCCGCCGGTGCAGCCTCCCCGCCGCCATCGGCCATCTTCGCCCACTCGTCGGCGATCGCGGAGTCGTCTTGCTTAGGGTCGGACATTCGTTTCGCCTTGAGGGTTATTGCACCAGCATTTCCCTGAACAACACGTCGGTGACCTTGGCCGGTTTCACCGTCGCATTGACCCGCGTAAGCAACTCCTCCTTGAGGCGGTAGGTCCCCGCCGAACCGCTTAGGTCTTCGTGCCTAAGTTCGCGCAAATACGTCTGAAAACTGTCGAGCACCCGCGGCATCATCGCCTGGATCTGCGGCTGCGTCGCCGCATCGGCTAGCTCGAGCGAAATCTTGATCTTCAAGTAGCTCGCCTGTTTCGACCCGGTATTGAGATTGACCAACATTTCCGGCAAATCGAAGAACGCGACCTGCGCCGGCGGCTTCGCCGGCTCCTCGCCCTTCTTGGCTTCCTGCGACGGCTTGTAGCCGCCGCTGAAGTCGACCAAGAAGAAGGCTGCGGTGCCGCCGATGATGATCAAGAGCAGCGGCGCCCCGATGTAGAGAATGAGCTTCTTGGTACTAAGCCTGCGCTTAGGTTGTCCGTCTTCGCCGCCCGCCTCCGGGACGTCGACATCTTCTTCGCCACCGGCATCGGCTTCTTTTTTGTCGCTCATGGCACCTTCCCAGTTCGCCGGGGCGATCTGGCAGCGCATCCCCACCCCTGAGGGCTGCGCCAAGTCGTTGAAAAACCTACCCCGGGATAGTTAACAACGCGTTTACTAGGAAACTTGTTCCTAGTCATCCGCTGGGTCCGCGGTGGTGGCGGCATCCGCCCCGCCGTCAACGGCAACTTCTGCCCGGCAAGCGCTGCCAAGACCGGCAAGAGTCGAAACCGCCCGTGTCACGAACGCATGATAACACGTTGAACTAAAAAGTAAATTTGTTTGGCATGCGGGATGCACTCATCGGCCTGGACGCGTGGGGCGTCCCTATTTCGAGTGCCGCGACATGATCGAGAACTCCAATTTCGTCGGACTGTCCCATCAGATGGCGCTGCGCCGTCAAATGGACATCATCGCCAACAACATTGCCAACATCAACACGACCGCGTTCCGCGGCGAGCGGGTACTGTTCGAGGAATTCCTGATCCCGACCTCCGAAGGCCGCAAGATCTCCTACGTCCAGGACGTCGGCTTGGTCCGCGACCTGAACGAAGGGCAGCTTCTCACCACCGGCAACCCGCTCGACGTCGCAATCGCCGGCAAAGGCTTCTTCGTGGTCGAAACACCGGTCGGGCCGCGCTACACGCGGAACGGCAACTTTACGGTCAATGACAAGGGCGTGCTGGTAACCGCCGATGGCCGGCCGCTGCTCGACGAAGACAACCGGACGATCAAGATCGAAGCGACCGACTCCGATGTCACGATTGCCGGCGACGGCTCGATCACCGCGGCGAGCGGGCCGATCGCCCGCCTCCAGGTGGTGAGCTTCGGCAACGAGCAGCGCCTGAAAAAGCAAGGCGGCACGGTCTACTCGTCGGCAGAGCCGCCGACGCCGGTCAAGAACCCAAGGATCGTGCAAGGCGCGCTCGAGAAATCGAATGTGCAGCCGATCGTCGAAATGACCCAAATGATCGAAGTCTTGCGCAACTACCAGTCGACGCAGCGTCTGGTCGACACCAACCACGATCTGCAACGCAAGGCGGTCGAAAAGATCAGCCGCCCGACCTGACGTGCGCATCGAAACCTAAGGAACGCGTGCCATGAGAGCTCTCAGCATTTCTTCGACCGGTATGTTGGCCCAACAGCTCAACGTCGAGGTCATCTCGAACAACATCGCCAACCTGAACACGACCGCGTTCAAGCGGCAGCGTGCCGAGTTCCAGGACCTGCTCTATCAAAACCTCCGGCGCGTCGGCGCCCAGTCCTCGGACGCCGGCACCGTCGTGCCGTCGGGCATTCAGATCGGCGTCGGCGTCAAGACCGGATCGGTCTACCGCATCACCGAGCAGGGCAATCTCAACAAGACCGACAACATGTACGACCTGGCGGTCAAGGGCCGCGGGTTCTTCCGCATCACGCTGCCCAACGGCGATACCGGCTATACCCGCGCCGGCGCGTTCCAGCTGAGCCCGGCCGGCCAGATCGTTACCCTCGACGGCTACACGCTGCAGCCCGGCATCACGGTGCCGCAGGCCGCGGTCGACGTCACGATCAACAATGTCGGCCAGGTCCAGGTCAAGCTCGCCGATCAGACCACGCCGCAAACCGTCGGCCAGATCCAGCTCGCGATCTTCTTCAACGAAGCCGGGCTTGAAGCGCTCGGCGACAACCTGTTCGTCGAAACCCCGGCGTCGGGCGCGGCCAACGTCGCCAATCCGGGCGACGCCGGTTTCGGCGCGATCCAGCAGGGTTTCCTCGAGACCTCGAACGTCAACGCGGTTTCGGAAATCACCTCGCTCATCACCGCCCAGCGCGCCTACGAAATGAACTCGCGCGTCATCACCGCCTCCGACGAGATGCTGGCCGCCGTTGCCAACCTTCGCGCCTAGAGGTAACCCGTGAACCGCACCCTTTCCTCCCTTTTTGGCGCCGGCGCCGTCCTCGCGGCGGCGACGTTTGCCCCGGCGGCGGCGAGCGTGATGATAAAACCGCACGTCACCATCGACTTCGCGCAGATCACCTTGGGCGACGTCCTCGAAGGCGTCGGCGAAAAGGCAACCGCCATCGTCGGCCAAGCGCCGCGCCCCGGCCAGCGCACGCTCCTGCCGGTCGCGTACGTCGCGCAGGTGGCACGCGCCAACGGCATCGCCTGGCGCGGCATGCCGCCCTTCAGCCACATCGTCGTACGCCGTGCGGGCCGCCTGGTGTCCCAAGCCGTGCTCGAAGACGCGGTCGCTAAGGCGTTGCAGCGCGAGGGCATGCGGGGGCCGATCGACATCCAGTTCCGCGGCACCCCGGAACTTCACGTCCCGACCGGTGCTGCTATCAGCGTCGCCGTACGCGACGTCGACTACGACCCGACCACCGGTCAGTTCGCGGTGACGGTGCAGGCGCCCGCCGACGATGCGAGCGGGAGCGCGATCCGCGCCGCCGGCCAGGCCTTTACCATGGTCAAGGTTCCGGTGCTGACCCGTCCGGTCAGCGTCGGCAATAACATTCACAAGAAAGACGTCGAGTGGATTTCGGTCCGCAGCGACCGCGTTCGCGGCGACTTCGCGTTTGGCCAGGATCAGTTGGTCGGCATGGCGGTCAAGCGTCCGGTCCAGGCCGGCGAACCGATTCGCCTGTCCGACATCGAACCGCCGGTCCTGGTGGCGAAGGGCGCCAACGTCATCATGGAGGTGACGTCCGGGCCGATGCTGCTTTCCACCTCCGGCCAGGCGATCGAAGCCGGTGCCAAGGGCGACACCATTCGCATCACCAATCCCAAGAGCAAGCGGACCGTTTTCGGCATCGTCACCGGGCCCAACCGGGTCGTCGTCGCCCTCAACCAAACCGTGCTCACCGCCGACAAGCCGTAAAGACTTATTCGATGCGTACGAAGGAAGTATCCAGAATGACCGCCCCCCTCCTCGCGTCCGGCCTTCGCTTCACCGTCGTGGCAGCGCTCGCCGCCCTCGTCGGCGGCTGCAACGTCGTCCAGCGGATGCAGCAGATCGGTTCGCCGCCGCCGATGAGCGAAGTGCAGAACCCGGTCCAGCAGCCCGGCTACCGGACCGTCAGCATGCCGATGCCTGCGCCCGAGCCGCGCGAGCATCTGCCCAACTCGTTGTGGCGCCCGGGCGCCAAAGCCTTCTTCAAGGATCAACGCGCAGCGCGGATCGGCGATCTCGTGACGGTACAGGTCACGATCGACGAAAAGGCCGAAGTCTCGAACACGACGCGCCGGAGCCGCACCAACTCCGAGGACGCCGGCTTGCCCCGCTTGTTTGGTTATGAAGCCAGCCTCAATCGCGTGTTGCCGCAAGCAGTCAGCAATACCGATCTCCTCGAGCTCAATTCAACCTCGAACTCGCAAGGCACCGGCACGATCGATCGCGAGGAAGAAATTACCGTCACGCTCGCCGCCGTCGTTACTCAGGTGCTTCCGAACGGCAACCTCGTCGTATTCGGACGACAAGAGATTCGCGTGAACTTCGAGATCCGCGAACTCCTGGTCGCCGGCGTGGTGCGGCCCGAAGACATCAGCTCCGCCAACACGATCCGCCACACCCAGATCGCCGAGTTGCGGGTCTCCTACGGTGGCCGCGGTCAATTGAGCGACGTGCAGCAGCCGCGCTTCGGACAGCAGCTGCTCGACATCATCCTGCCCTTCTAAGCCGGCGGACGCGATCCGCAAACGACAAGGCCGGTCCCCACGACCGGCCTTTTCGTTTGGCGAAGGCAGCGGCGTTAGGCGTCGTCGCGGTAAACCTTCTCGCGCCGCTCGTGGCGCTCCTGCGCCTCGATCGAGAGCGTGGCGATCGGCCGCGCCTCGAGCCGCTTCAGACTGATCGGCTCCCCGGATTCTTCACAATAGCCGTAGGTGCTGTCGTCGATCCGGCGTAACGCCTGGTCGATCTTCTGGAGCAACTTGCGTTCGCGATCGCGGGTGCGCAGTTCGAGCGCGCGCTCGGTTTCGGTCGAGGCGCGGTCGGCGATGTCGATCTCTTGGTGCGTGTCCTGTTGCAGGTGGCGGAGCGTCTGGGTCGACTCCCGCACCAGATCGTCGCGCCACTCCGTGAGCTTGCGCCGGAAGTACTCGCGTTGGCGCGGATTCATGAACTGTTCGCTGTCAGACGGACGATAGTTCTTCGGCAAACGACGGGCACGCTTTGCCATCACCACAATTCCCAAAGCACGACTCCCCTGGTAGCAAAAAGCGCCGCGTTTATAGCAACGGTCGAAGGCTGCGCCAAGGGCGCCGACGCCGATCACAAGTCTTTGAATTGGCTAAATAAATACCGCTAGGGCGTCAAATCTGACCGAGCTTGGCGAGTTCGACCTTGGCGCGCAGCTCGATTTCGTCGAGGATCGCGGTCAGTTTGGGGTCGGTGAAGGCCGTGCGTCGGCTGTCGACCACCTTCAAGAGATCCTTCAAACGGTCGAGCGGGACCCGCCCCAGCAGCAGGCCCATGCGAACCTCTTCAAGCCGATCGAGGATATCTTCGCCCCGTTGCAGCCCCTTCGAGCGGCCGTCGGTGGCGGTGTTGACCTCTTGCAGCGGCAACAATGCGTCGATGGCGCTCAGCGGGCTGACCCCGGTGACCGCGGCCGATGAAGGTTCGTTGGGCTCGTTGCTGTCGCGCACGGTCTGGGCGAAGTCGCCGCTCGCGCCGCGGGCACGCTCTTTCTTGTTGACAACCGTGCCCGGCCGTACCCGCCCGGGACCTTCAACTTTCATATCGTTTGCGCCGCTCCCCCACGCGTTCGGACGGCCAGACCGTAGACCATAAATGGCAAGCCTGCCACCGCCAGACAAGCGCGCGGCGGCCGGCAGAAACTGCCCGGGCAGATCGGGCGCCAGACCCACGGGGCTGTTTCCCGACCGGACTGCCTCTAAATATCTATTTTGTATCAGAAGGTTAGGTGGATAGCCCGTGGCACGCTTTTCGCTTTGTCAGTCCTGGATTTCGTCCGCCGTGTGCCAACATATTCCGGGTAGCCCCACGTCCATGACCGCGTCCCGCCTAGGTTTCTGGTTGCACCGCACCGTACTTGCGGTGCTGTTCGCGTTGGTCGTGGCCCCGGTGGCCGAGGCCGCCTCACGCATCAAGGACATCGCCAACTTCGAAGGCATCCGCGAGAACTTGCTGGTCGGCTACGGCCTCGTCGTCGGCTTGAACGGCACCGGCGACTCGCTCACCAACTCCCCTTTCACGCTCCAGAGCTTGCGCGGCATGTTGGAGCGGCTGGGCGTCAACACCAAGGACCAGAATCTGCGCACGCTGAACGTCGCGGCGGTGATGGTCTCGGCCAACCTGCCGGCGTTCGCGCGCCAAGGCGGGCGGGTCGACGTGGTGGTGAGCGCGCTCGGCGACGCCAAGAGCCTGTTGGGCGGCACCCTCCTGGTGACACCGCTCATGGGCGCCGACGGCGAGGTCTATGCGGTTGCGCAAGGTAACGTTCTGGTTGGCGGCTTCCAGGCCCAAGGCGCCGCTGCCTCGGTCACCAAGGGCGTTCCGACATCGGGCCGCATTCCCAACGGCTCCGTGGTCGAGCGCGAGGTCCCATTCGAGCTCCAGCAGTTGAGCCGGCTCCGCCTGCAACTCCGCAATCCCGATCTCACGACGGCCCGGCGCGTCAGCCAGGCGATCAACGCTTTCATGGGAGCGCGCCAAGCGCGCTCGATCGATTCGACCACGGTTCAGGTCGACGTCCCGCCCAATGCGAACGTCGACATGGTTTCGCTGATGACCGATATCGAGCAGCTCAAGGTCGAACCCGACCTGCCGGCGCGCGTCGTCATCGACGAACACACCGGCGTCATCGTCATGGGCAAGGAAGTCCGCATCGACACCGTCGCGATCGCGCAAGGCAGCCTGACGATCCGCATCACCGAGACGCCGCAGGTATCGCAACCGGCTCCGTTCTCGGCCACCGGCCAGACCACGACCGTCGGCCGCACCGACATTCAGGTCGACGAGGGCGCCGGCAACAAGCTCGCGGTGATGAAACCCGGCGTTACGCTTCAAGACCTGGTCGACGGCTTGAACGCGCTCGGGATCGGGCCGCGCGACATGATTTCGATCCTCCAGGCGATCAAGGCCTCGGGCGCGCTCCAGGCCGAACTCCAGGTGATGTAACCATGGAACTCCCGATCGCTACCCCCGATTACGGCCAGCTCGCGGTGCGGCGCCCGCCGCAGGCGCCGGGCGGGCCGATCACCAAAGCCAAGGCCCGCGAAGTCGCGGAGGAGTTCGAGGCGGTCTTCCTCTCGAGCATGCTCAATTCGATGTTCACCGGTATCGACAGCAAGGGTCCGTTCAGCGGCGGCCCGAGCGAAGAGATCTATCGCTCGATGTTCGTCGACCAAATTGGCAAGTCGGTCGCGGTCCGCGGCGGCCTCGGCATCGCCGACTCGATCTACCAGCAGATTTTGCGCTTGCAGCAGGTAACGCCATGAGCGACGCCGCCCAATCGGAAGCCTATGCCGAGAAGCTGGCGGTCTTGGTCGCCAGGCTCGGCGACGCGGTCAACCGCGAGACCAAACTGATCATGACCAAGCGTCCCAACGAGATCGAGCGCTTCAAACAGGAACGCGAACAGCTGACCGCGGCCTACGAGCGCGAGATCGAGTACGTCAAAGCCAATCCGTCGCTATTGAAGGGTGCCGAGGCCGGCACTGTCACCAAATTGAAGCAGGCGATGGCGCGGTTCCACGACCTCTTGAACGAACATCGCCGCGCCGTGTTCGCGGCCAAGATCCTGACCGAGCGTCTGATCGGCGCCATCACCGAGGAAGTCGCGCGCCGCGAGCGTCCGCTCGGCGGCTATACACGCAACGCAACGATCCGCACCGCGCCTCAACGCGCCGCACGGCCGGTCTCGCTCGCGCTCAACCAAGTCATCTAGCCGGTCCGCACCGAACCGGTGCGGACCGTGGTTACGTCGTTTCGTCGACCAACTCGCCGCGTGTGTCGCGGAAGTAGGCGAGCTGGCGCAGCACCTGCTCCGACGGAAACTGCCGAACGACCTCGGTCGTGCCGGGATCGATCCCGACATAGACGAACCGTCCGGCGTCGTCGTTGAAGCGGACCCCGGGGCGCGTGAGCGAACGCGACTCACCGCCGCGCGCTTCCGCCTCCGGCCGCTCCTCGCGCTCGACCTGACCGACCCGATTCTCGTTGTCGGCCGGACGCGGCGCGCGCTCCGGTGCCGGCACGGTCCCCGGTGTCGTCGGCCGACGTTCATCGGCCGTCGACGTCCGTTCGAACGTCGCCGAAACTAACCCTGATACTGTCGATATGCTCTGAACCATCTTCTGATGCCCGAGTCCCTTCGGCTTCTGCTTCGGTTCCCAGGTCCCTTTCGCTCCTTACCCAATCATTGTCTCCTTCAAACCCGCCACAATTGGCACTACGCCCGTCTACAAAACGATCCGCCGTTCAGTCGTCCTTAGCCTTGAACTTGAGCCGCGACTCCTCGAACGGCAGCAACTTCTTGCACGTGATCAGCGCCCGGTAGAACTGGCGCTCGTTGACGTCCTCGATGATCGAGATGCACATCTCGAGCGCATCCTTGTTCGAGATCGCGTTGATGAACTCGGTCGTGCGATCGACGAACTCGTCGTAGTAGGTGCGATACGCTTTGTCGTCCAAGTACATCATCATCACCGCGAAGTAGATCCGCTTGACCGGGGTGGTGGCCTGTTCGGGCAGCAGCACGTCTTTCTCCCGCAGGATCGACACCTTGTTCTGGATCAGTAAATTCGCCCTCCGATCGCCGTTGATGACTACCGCACCGTTGATTACGAACTTTTCGCCGGGTTTAAGCGTTACTTTGAGCGGCATCTCCGTTTATTGAAGCCGGTTTTCGCCCGCCTCACTCCCTTTACGGCCTGAACAGGGCCAGGATGCTGGTTGGGCTCGCGTTGGCAATCGCCAGCGCTTGAACGCCGAGTTGTTGCTTGATCTGCAGCGATTGCAGATTCGCGCTTTCCTCGGCGAGGTCGGCGTCCACGAGATTGCCCACGCCTTCCTTGAGGATGTCGATGAGCGAGGTCGTGAATTCGGTCTGGATTTCGATCTGCTTGACCGCCGACCCGAGCGCCGCCAGCTTGTTCGCGGCCAAGCTAATGGCGCTGTTGATCGAGGTCAACGCGGTGGCCGCGGCTGAGCTGTTGGCGAGCGACGACGACGAGATGCCGAGTGCGGTGACGTCCAAGGACTGCGCCGATACCGTGATGGTCGAGCCATCGATCGACGACAGCACGCTCAGCGCGGTCGCGCCCGAGGTGATCAGATTCTTGTTGTTGAAGCTCGCGCTCGAAACGATGGTCGTGATCTGGTCGCGCAGCGCCGTGAAATCGGAGTGCAGCGCCGAGCGTGACGCCGAATCGAGACCGGCCTGGTTGGCTTGCACGGCCTTGGCCTTCATTTCGACCAAGAGGTCGCTGATCGACTGACCGGCGGTGACGGCGACGTTGGCGATCGATTCGCCGGTCGCGAGCGCGATCTTGACCGACTCGATGCCCTTGATGTCGCCGCGCAAGCGCTGGGCGATCGCGAAGCTCGCGGCATTGTCCTTCGGCCCGTTGACCTTGAGCCCGGTCGTGATGCGGAGCTGCGAGACCTCGAGCAACTTCGTGGTCTTGTTGAGGTTCTGCAGCGCAATCAACGCGCCGGTATTGACGTTAACCGATGAAACCATTTCTTCAGTTCCCTCGTCCTCGGGCCCCGCTCTCTCGGGCAGGATTTTCCCACTACAGTGGCAAGCAATCCGTATGCCAGGATTCACCCTTTGTTAACTTATGTTAAGCCGTTGTTAATGCTAATTTTTCCTTAAGAGCCGTGAGCACGCTGGCGGGTACAACTTGCCGTGCGGAAATATTTTCCTAGGAGTTTCCCGCACGGCCTAGGCCGGAGCGCCGCGGCGCTACGCGCAACTCCGAAAATTGGTACGGCCCCGCCCCGCTGCGCTGGGGGCGCTGGCGCCCGCGCTCCGCCCGCGACCAAAAGAAAAGGGCCG
>CAMDOQ010000044.1 GCA_945903685.1 Rhizobium sp. Q54 | reverse complement strand
GGTGTGTTTGAAGATCGTCGAGCCGTGGTTCTTGGCGCTCGACAATGACCGGCGCTGGAAAGCGATCCAGGACATGGCGGCGCTGCTCGAACGCGAGAATGCCGCGTTCGACATCAACGGCCACCGCGAAGCTCCGGCCGGCCTGCGCATCTGGACCGGGGCCACGGTCGAGAAGAGCGACGTCGAGGCGCTGCTTCCGTGGCTCGACTGGGCGTTCGCCGAAGTTCGCGCCGCCCACGCCCGCGCCGCTTAACCCGCTTCGGGAGAAATTGCCATGCCGAAAGTCCTGATCACGGACGCCTTGAGCGCGCGTGCGACCGAAATCTTCCGTGCCCGCGGCATCGAGGTCGACGAGCGGATCGGCCTCGCCAAGGCCGATCTCGCCGCGGCGATCGGCGATTATGACGGCCTCGCGGTGCGCTCGGCGACCAAGGTGACGGCCGAAGTTCTCGGCCGCCCGGGCCGGCTTCGCGTTATCGGCCGCGCCGGCATCGGCGTCGACAACATCGACGTCGCCGCTGCGACCAAGCAGGGCGTGGTAGTCATGAACGCGCCGTTCGGAAACGCCATTACCACCGCCGAGCACGCGATCGCGCTTCTGTTTGCGGTCGCGCGCCAGATCGGTGCCGCCAACGTTTCGACCCACGCCGGCAAGTGGGAGAAGGCGCGCTTCATGGGGGTCGAGCTCTACGGCAAATGCCTCGGCATCATCGGCTGCGGCAATATCGGCGCGATCGTCGCCGACCGCGCCATCGGACTGCACATGAAGGTCGCGGCCTACGATCCCTACCTCTCGCCCGAGCGGGCCAAGGCGCTCGGGGTCGAAAAGGTCGAACTCGACGAACTCTTCGCCCGCGCCGACTTCATCACGCTCCACACCCCCCTGACCGACGCGACCCGCGCCATCGTCAACCGCGGCTCGATCGCCAAAATGAAAAAGGGCGTGTTCATCGTCAATTGCGCCCGCGGCGGGTTGGTGGTCGAGGCCGACTTGAAGGCGGCGCTCGAGTCGGGCCGCGTCGCCGGCGCCGCGCTCGATGTCTTCGCCGAGGAGCCGGCTAAAGCGAACCCGCTATTCGGTATGGAACAGGTAGTGGCGACGCCGCATCTCGGAGCCTCGACCACCGAGGCCCAGGAAAAGGTCGCGATCCAGATCGCCGAGCAGATGGCCGACTATCTCGAGGTCGGCGCGGTCGCCAACGCCGTCAACATGCCGGCCGTGAGCGCCGAGGACGCGCCCAAGCTCCGCCCTTACATGCGGCTCGCCCGCCAGCTCGGCAATTTCATCGGCCAGCTCGCCGCCGCCGCACCCATGAAGCGGATCGCGATCGAGTTCGAAGGCGCGGTCGCCCAGCTCAACACCCGGCCCTTGACCGCGATCGCGCTCGAAGGCGCGCTCGCGCCGTCGATGGAGACGGTCAACATGGTGAACGCGCCGGTGATCGCCAAAGAGCGCGGTATCGAGGTCGGCGAAACCAAGTACGAGCGCGCCGCCAACTACGCCACCCTGATCCGGGTCGCGGCCGAAACCGGGCGCGGCCGGCTTTCGGTATCGGGCACGCTGTTTGCCGATGAGCATCCGCGGATCGTCGAAGTCAACGGCATCACCATCGAGGCCGAACTCGCCGCCAACATGCTGTTCGTCACCAACGACGACAAGCCCGGCTTCATCGGCCGGCTCGGCACCGTCTTGGGCGATGCCGGCGTCAATATCGCGACTTTCCACTTGGGCCGGCGTTCCCGCGGCGGCGAGGCGATCGCGCTGGTCGAGGTCGACGACGCGATCGCGCCGGCCGTGCTCGACCGCGTCCGCGACCTGCCCCACGTCAAGGAAGCGACCGCCCTGTGCTGTTTCTGAAGCGGGGGAGGGGGCTCTCGGCTACACTCCGCGGCCGCCATGAACGCCTACAAAGATAACGGGCTGCTGCCCGAAGGGCTCCGCGACGAATTACCGCCGCAGGCCGGATTCGAGGCCGCCGTCACGGAAGCGCTCATGCGCACGCTCGATGCCAACGGCTACGAGCGTATCAAGCCGCCGCTGGTCGAGTTTGAAGAGACGCTCCTGACCGGCCCCGGCGCCGCGCTTGCCGGGCAAACGTTCCGGCTGATGGATCCGGTCTCGCAGCGGATGATGGGCGTTCGTCCCGACATGACGCTCCAGGTCGCGCGTATCGCCGCGACCCGGCTCAAGTACATAGCGCGGCCAGCGCGGCTCTCCTATGCCGGCCAGGTGCTTCGCGTCAAAGGCACGCAGCTCCGGCCCGAGCGGGAGATCGGGCAGGTCGGCGCCGAATTGGTCGGCGCGGCGACGCCCGAGGCCGACGCCGAGGTCGTAACGGTCGCCGCCGAAGCGCTGCTCGGCGTCGGGGTGCGCGAGCTTTCGGTCGATCTCGTGCTGCCGGGGCTCGTACCGACGATTATTGCTGCACTCGGGCTCGAGTCCGCCCGCGGCGAGGCGCTGCGCGCCGCGCTCGATCGCAAAGACGCGGCCGCGGTCGCCGCGGCGGCGGGAACCGCGCGGCCGCTGTTCGCGGCGCTGATGGCCGCGACCGGGCCGGTTGAGACCGGCTTGCGCGAGCTTCGCGCGCTCGCCTTCGCGGCCGCCGCGCCGGCAATTTCCGACCTCGAACGCGTGGTGGCGAGCGTCGGCGCCGCTCTGCCCGGCTTGAGTCTCACCGTTGACGCCTGCGAATACCGCGGCTTCGAGTACCATACCGGCCTTGCCTTCACGTTTTTCGCCAAGGGCGTACGCGGCGAACTGGGCCGCGGCGGACGCTACGCGCTCGAAAGCGGCGAACCCGCGACCGGCTTCACCGTCTATTTGGATTCGCTCGCCCGCGCGCTGCCGACGCCCGCTGCCGACCGGCGCCTGTACGTGCCCGCCGGCACGCCGCGCAGCCAAACGGTCGCGCTCCGCGCCGAAGGCTGGCGCACGATCGGTGGCTTCGATGCCAAGGCCGATCCCGACGCCGAAGCGCGCCGCCTGGGATGCAGCCATGTCTTGCGCGGCGGCGCCGCCACACCCCGCGGCGGTGGGTGAGCCATGGCCAACGTCGCGGTGGTCGGCGCCCAGTGGGGCGATGAAGGAAAGGGCAAGATCGTCGACTGGCTGTCGGAGCGGGCCGACGTCGTCGTTCGGTTCCAGGGCGGCAACAACGCCGGGCACACGCTCGTCATCGACGGCGTCACCTACAAGTTGAGCCTGCTGCCCTCGGGTATCGTCCGGCCGGGCAAGCTCTCGATCATCGGCAACGGCGTCGTGGTCGATCCGTGGGCGCTCCTGGCCGAAATCGATGCACTGCGCGACAAAGGCGTGGCGGTGACACCGGAGAACCTCAAGGTCGCCGAGAACGCGACGCTCATCCTGCCGCTTCACCGCGATCTCGATGCGATCCGCGAGGATGCGCGCGGCACCCGCGTCGGCACAACGCGGCGCGGCATCGGCCCGGCCTACGAGGACAAGGTCGCGCGCCGCGCGGTCCGGCTCTGCGACCTGGCCGATCCGGACGGCTTGGGCGCCAAGGTCCAGGCACTGCTCATCCACCACAACGCACTGCGGGTCGGGCTCGGCCACGCCCGGGTCGAGGGTGACAAGCTGGTCGCTGATCTCCTGTCGATCGCGCCCCGGCTCCTCCCCTATGCCGATGCAGTGTGGGATCGGCTCGCCGGCCTCCGCCGCCGCGGCCGGCGCGTGTTGTTCGAGGGCGCGCAAGGCGCGATGCTCGACGTCGATCACGGCACCTATCCCTACGTCACGTCGTCGAACACGGTCGCTGGCCAGGCTGCGGCCGGGAGCGGCGTTGGCCCCAGCGCGGTCGGCTATGTGCTCGGCATCACCAAGGCCTACACCACGCGCGTCGGCGACGGGCCTTTCCCGACCGAACTCACCGATGCCACGGGTCAATCGCTGGGCGAGCGCGGCCGCGAGTTCGGCACTGTCACCGGGCGCAAGCGCCGCTGCGGCTGGTTCGACGCGGTCATGGTGCGCCAGGCGATCAAGGTCGGTGGGATCGATGGCATCGCGCTCACCAAGCTCGATGTGCTGGACGGCTTCGAGACGATCAACGTCTGTGTCGGCTATCGGATCGCTGATCGCACCCGCTCGACGTTTCCGGCGGCCGCTGCCGAGCAGCGCGGCCTGAGCCCGATCTACGAGACCTTCGAGGGGTGGCGCGAGAGCACGCGCGGCGCGCGCAGCTGGGCGCACCTGCCGGCGACCGCGATCAAGTACATCCGGCGGATCGAGGAGCTGATCGAGGCGCCGGTCGCGATGCTCTCGACCAGTCCCGAGCGCGACGACACCATCCTGGTCAAGGATCCGTTCGCGGACTAACCGGAGCTGCGGCCAAGAGACCGTCGGCCCGACGCGCTTTAACGCTAACGTCGCTACGCTTTCGGCCGCGCCTTCTCGCGCGCCGCGGCGCGCATCGCGCGCTGCAGCTTCTCGAAGGCGCGCACTTCAATCTGTCGGACGCGCTCGCGCGAGATGCCGAACTTGCCGCTCAAGTCCTCGAGCGTCGCCGGCTCTTCCTTGAGCCGCCGCTCGGTCAAGATCTCGCGCTCGCGCTCGGCGAGACCGGCGAGCGCAACGGTCATCAGCTCGCGGCGCTGGCTGAACTCCTGGTCCTCGCCCATCCGCGCTTCCTGGTCGGGTTGATCGTCGACCAGCCAGTCCTGCCATTCGCCATCGCCGTCCTGGCGCACCGGCGCGTTCAGCGAATTGTCGGGCGCGGCGAGGCGCCGGTTCATGTTGATCACTTCCTGCTCGCTGACGTCGAGCTTGGTCGCGATCGTCTTGACCGTCTCGGGCGCGAGGTCGCCTTCCTCGAGCGCGTTCAGTTGCCCCTTCATCCGGCGCAGATTGAAGAACAGCTTCTTCTGCGCCGCCGTGGTGCCGATCTTCACCAGCGACCACGAGTGCAGGATGTATTCCTGGATCGAGGCGCGGATCCACCACATCGCGTACGTCGCGAGCCGGAAGCCGCGTTCGGGTTCGAACCGCTTGACCGCCTGCATCAGGCCGACATTGCCTTCAGCGATCACCTCGCCCAAGGGCAGTCCGTAACCGCGGTACCCCATCGCGATCTTTGCCACCAGCCGGAGATGCGAGGTCACGAGCTTGTGCGCGGCGGCGCTGTCGTTGTGCTCGCGCCAACTTTTGGCGAGGACGTACTCCTCCTCCGGCTCCTGCATCGGGAACTTGCGGATTTCCTGAAGGTAGCGGCTCAGGCTTGCTTCAGGGGCAATAGCAGGTAGCGAAGCCATCGGCGTTGCGAACGTGCCCTCTAGGGTTGGGTGTGCCGCATCCAGCACAAATTACGACGCGGGCGCGGCTGCAGATGCTTGCAAACGCCGGAACGCGCACGAATCATCCTAAAGAGTCGGTTGGGACCTCGCAAGATATTTACGATTGATCTAAACGATCGATTAACTCTCTCATATCTTGAGGCAATTCGCTCGCAATTCGAAGCCGCTCCCCGCTCCGCGGATGGTCGAAGCCTAGGCTCGCGGCGTGCAACGCTTGGCGCGCGAAAGCGAGTTCGGTCCGGCGATGGACGGACAGGCGGCGCGGCGTGCGGCCGTAGGTCGGGTCGCCCACCACCGGATAGCCGCGGGCACTCAAGTGAACGCGAATCTGGTGGGTGCGGCCGGTCTCGAGCCGGCATTCGACTACGCTCGCGACGCCGCGATCCAAGATGCGCACGACCTTGTAGCGGGTGGCGGCGGCGCGCCCGCCGCGCGCGAGCAGCGCCATCTTTTTCCGTTGGTGTGGGCTGCGGCCGATATTGCCCTCGATCCTCCCCGCGCTCGGGGTCGGCACGCCCCAGACGATGGCGACGTAGTGACGCTCGATGGTGCGGGCGGCGAACTGGGCGACGAGCGCGTGGTGCGCGGGCTCGTTCTTGGCGGCGACGATCAGCCCGCTCGTATCTTTATCGAGGCGGTGGACGATGCCGGGGCGCTTGACGCCGCCGACGCCGGTCAGGCTTGCGCCGCAGTGATAAAGCAGCGCGTTGACCAGGGTGCGATCGGGATTGCCGGCGGCCGGATGGACGACCAGGCCGGCCGGCTTGTCGACAACGATCACGTCGGCATCCTCGTAAACGATCGCCAACGGGATTGCCTGCGCGAGCGGTGCGGCTTCCGCGGCCGGAGGTACCGTGAGTGTGATCCGCTCGCCTGGTTTGACCCGATAGGACGCGGTCCGTAAGGTCGTGCCGTCGACGGCCACGAGGCCGGCCGCGATCAAGGCTTGAACGCGGGCGCGCGATAGGTCGGGGTGGATCGCGGCGAGCCAGCGATCGAGCCGCGTGCCGCGCGCGGCATCGGCCACGCACGCCGCGCGCACCGCCGTCGCCGCCGGGGTCGTCGACATGAAGGGAGACTCGCGCAATCGATGCAGCCGCTCAAGGCCTTCGTCATCCTGATGGGCATCCTGATCCTGATGGGATTCGGCGGCATCATCGGCGTCATCGCTGAGCGGCTGGTTGCCGCCGGGCGGGCGCCGACGGGCGCGTCGGTATTTCAGGCCGCCGCCATCGCGCTCCCCAAAGGCGCCAAAGTGGTCGAAACGGTAGCGGCCGGCGATCGGCTGGTGCTGCGAATCGCGAAGCCCGAGGGCGGCGAAGCGCTCATCGTCTACGAACTCGCGACCGGCCGTACGTTGGGCACCGTGGCGCTCGCCGAGTCGCCGTGATCGTGTTGCCGGCGCGCGAACGTGAGGCGCTGGTCGCCGATTGCGTCGCGCGCTACCCCGAGGAAGCGTGCGGACTGCTGATCGGGCGGCGCGACCCCGCCGCCATCGTCGTCACGCAGGTGGTGCCGAGCCCCAACCGGTCACCGGCACCGCGCACATCGTTCGAGATCGACACCAAGCTTCGCCTCGATGTGACGCGGGAACTGCGCGGCGGCCCGACCGCGGTGGTGGGCCTTTACCATTCGCATCCCGAGGGCGACGCCACGCCGTCGGCGACCGATCGCGACCGCGCCTGGGAACCCGATCTCGTCTGGGTGATCGTCGCGCTCGATCGCGGTCGGGTCGCAGCGCTCGCCGCGCACGCGCTCGATCCCGCGGGCGCATCGCCCGCCTTCCGCCCCATCGCCATCGCCGCACAACCGAGGACGCCTGCATGAACTTCGCCAGCGACAATACCGCCGGGGTCGCGCCCGAGATCCTGGCGGCGATCAAACGCGCCAACGAGGGGAGCGCGGCCGCCTACGGCGCCGATGCGGTGAGCCGCCGGCTCGAGCGCCGGTTCAGCGATTTTTTCGAACACCCGGTCCGGGTCTTTCCGGTTGCGACCGGCACCGCCGCCAACGCGCTCGCGCTCGCGCTCCTGACCCCGCCCTACGGGGCGATCTACGCGCACGAAGAGGCCCATGTCGCGACCGACGAGTGCGGTGCGCCCGAGTTCTTCACCGGCGGCGCCAAGGTGGTCACGGTGGCGGGCGGCAACGCCAAGATCGCGGCCAAGGAGCTCGCGCGCCAGCTCGACGCGCAGGTTGCACGGGTCCCCCATAACATGAAACCGGCCGCGGTCTCGCTCTCGCAGGCGACCGAAGCCGGCACCGTCTATACGCCCGACGACGTCGCCGCGGTCGCCGCGGTCGCAGCGAAACGGGGCATGAAGCTCCACATGGACGGGGCCCGGCTCGCCAACGCGCTCGTCCACTTGGGCTGCCGCCCGGCCGAAATTACCTGGCAGGCCGGGGTCGATGCGCTCTCGCTCGGATTTACCAAGAACGGGGCGCTCGCCGCCGAAGCCGTGGTTTTCTTCGGTGCGGTCGATGCCGATCAAGTCGCCTACCGGCGCAAGCGCGGCGGTCATTTGTTCTCGAAGATGCGCTATGCCTCGGTCCAACTCGAAGCGATGCTCGAGGGCGAGTTGTGGCGGAAGCTCGCCGGCCACGCCAACGCAATGGCCGACGCGCTCGCCCGCGGATTGCGGGCGGTACCAGGCGCGCAGATCGTGCACCCGGTCGAAGCCAACGAGGTGTTTGTGCTGGTGCCGGAGCCGGTGGCGCACGCGTTCGAACACGCACAGGTCGGCGCCCATCGCTGGAACACCGGCACGCCGGTGATGTTCCGGTTCGTCACCGCGTTCGATACCAAGCTTGCGGACGTACGCCGGACGATTACCATTGCGCAGAGCGCGGCCGGCGATAAGGGATCTCACCCGCGCCAACGCCGTCGCCGCGCGTAACAGGGAGGACCGCATGCCCAGTCCCGTCGTTCATTTCGAGATCGCCGGCCGCGAGCCCAAGAAGCTGATCGCGTTCTATCGCCGGCTGCTTGGTTGGAAAATCGACACCAATAACCCGATCGGCTACGGCATGGTCAAGAAGTCGGGCCGCGGTATCGGCGGCGGGATCATGAAGAACGCAAAACCGTACGTCACGATTTACGCCGTCGTGCCGAGCCCGCAAAAGACCCTCGATGCCGCCAAGCGCCTCGGTGGCAAGGTGATGGTGCCGGTGACCGATATTCCAGGCATGATCCGCTTCGCGATGTTCAAGGATCCGGCCGGCAACATGGTGGGCGTGGTCGCGGCCAAGACGCCGCCGGCGCCTAAGGCCAAGCCCAAGGCCAAAGCGAAACGGCGGCGTTAGCGCGACCGGCGCGGCCGCGCTTGATCGCGGCGGCCGCTCCGTCTATGTCTAGCCCCGGCAACGTCCCCTTCGTCTAGTGGCCTAGGACGCCGGCCTCTCACGTCGGCAACACGGGTTCAAATCCCGTAGGGGACGCCACTCTTTCGTCAACCGCACGGTCGATTCGACGCCGGGCTGTCTACCGCTCGGTAGGCTGGCCGATTGTCGTGCGCTTCGCGCGACGCGCACGGCGAAACGAGGAGCGGCATACCGTCGATTCCGATTCGGATGAAAAAAGTCATCGTCTGCTCTTGACGGCTTCCAGTCGGGTTCCCAATTAGACCGCCCTCGTCATCGGCGCGCCAGACGCGCGCGTATCGACGTTGCCCACCGTCGCACCGAAGAAAAACCTCGATAATTCAAGCGAATCTCGCGCTGCGTGGCGGCGAGCGCGAGCGATGAAAAAAAAGTCGGGCGGCGCTATTGACGGTGATCACACGCCCCCTATCTGCGCGCGCTACGGACAGGGCTTGGGAGGCAACGCGCGCGGCGAACAGGCGGCGCGCGCGAGCGGGGCTCTGTGCGCGGAGGGAAAACCGGCATTCAGCACGCTTTGCATGGCGCTCGAATCCCGTCGTCCGCTGACGCTGCCACGTTGGCGGTACGGGTGATGGCGGATCCCCCGCGTCGCGGACGCCATGCCGGCCCTCGCGGTCGTCAAAGCCCCGACCGCGAGGGCTTTTTCCCCGCTTTCTTGCCCTCACCAGTGTCCTTCTCTAGGCTCGCGGAGAAACGGCCCTAACGGGTTGCCAACTCCCTGGGAGGCTTCGATGAAATCGCTCCATGCCGTTGCTGGCGCTCTCGCCTTGTTCCTCGCCCCGACTCTGGCGTCGGCGCAGACCATCGACACGCTGAAGATCATGGTACCGGCGGCGCCGGGCGGCGGGTGGGATCAGACCGGCAAGGCGATCGAAGCCGTGGTCAAGGCCGAGAGCATCGCCAAGAACGTACAGATTACCCACGTTCCCGGTGCCGGCGGCACGGTCGGGCTGCCGCAGTTCGTCAACCAATGGAAAGGCCAGGCCGGCTCGCTCATGGTCGGCGGCATGGTGATGGCGGGCGCGATCGTCGCCAACAAGAGCGCCGTCAAATTGACCGACGTCCAGCCGCTCGCCCGCCTGACCGGCGAGTTCGAGGTGATCGTCGTCCCGTCCAACTCACCCCATAAATCGATGGCCGACCTCGTCGCGGCGCTCAAGGCCGATCCCGGCAAGGTCGCGTGGGCGGGTGGCTCGGCCGGCGGCACCGACCACATCCTGGTCGGGCTGATCGCCGAGGCGGTCGGGGTCGATCCGACCAAGATCAACTACGTCGCCTATTCGGGCGGCGGCGCCGCGCAAGCCGCGATCCTCGGCGGCCACGTCGCTGCCGGCGTCTCCGGCTGGGGCGAGTTCGCGGGTCAGATCGAAGCCGGCAAGATGCGGGCGCTCGCGATCTCGGCCGGGACCCGCACGCCCGGCCTCAATGTGCCGACCTTGAAAGAGCAGGGCGTCAACGTCGAGCTCTTCAACTGGCGCGGCGTGTTCGCACCGCCGGGCCTGAAGGACGCGGACAAAAACGCGCTCGCGCAAGCGATCGACAAAATGGCGAAATCGGCGGCGTGGAAAGCCGAACTCGACAAGAAGCAATGGCTCGGCATCTACATGCCGGCATCCGAGTTCACCACGTACGTTGCCGCCGAGAGCAAAGCGATCGAAGGCATCCTGACCAAGCTCGGCATCGCCAAGTAACGCCGTCTGTCCGTCCGGTGCGCCCGGCTGCCGTCGGCGAGTTCACAATTGCGCTCGGCCTGATCCTGACGGCCGGCGCGATCGCGCTCGAAACGACCACTATTCCGGTTGCCGCGGTCTACGCCAAGATCGGTCCGCGCGCGTTTCCGTATGCGGCGGCGCTGGGATTGGGGCTGATCGGCCTGGTGCTCGCGCTCAAAGCGTGGCGCGCGGCGCCGGCTGTCGTCGAGCCAGAGCCAGCGCCGAATCCGCTCGCGGGCCGGGCGCTCGGCTGGCTCGGGGTAGGCCTTGCCGCCAACGCTGTCCTGATCCTGCCGTTGGGTTTCGTCCTCGCGTCGACCGCGCTGTTCGCGGCGGTCGCGCGTGCATTCGGGAGCGTGCGCCCGCTGCGCGATGCCGCGGTCGGCTTCGCGCTGGCGTTGGCCCTCCACCAAGGTTTCCTTCGCCTGCTCGGGCTCGACCTGGGCAGCGGCGTGTTCGCGCGCCTCTAAATGGAAACGCTCGCCGCGCTTGGCGCGGGCTTCGCGCTCGCGCTCGATCCGGTCAATCTGCTCTGGGCCTTGGGCGGAGTGACGATCGGGACTGCGATCGGCGTGCTGCCGGGCTTGGGGCCCGCGCTCACGATCGCGCTTCTGCTCCCCATCACGTACAAGGTCGGCGCGACCGCGGCCTTCATCCTGTTCGCCGGCATCTACTACGGCGCCATGTTCGGCGGCTCGACCACCTCGATCCTTCTCAACACGCCGGGCGAAAGTGCGACCATCGTCACCGCGCTCGAAGGTCATCGCATGGCGCGCCAAGGCCGCGCCGCCGCTGCGCTCGCGACCGCGGCCGTGGGATCGTTCGTGGCCGGCACGATCGGGATCGTGCTGTTGACGTTCCTCGCGCCGGTCGTGGTTGAGCTCGCGCTCGCCTTCGGGCCGGCCGAGTATTTCGCGCTGATGGTGCTGGCGTTCGTGACGGTGTCGGCGGTCCTCGGTCGCTCGCTCGCCAAAGGCTTGGCGAGCCTCTTCTTCGGGATCGGCCTCGGGCTAATCGGCGTCGACCTCCAGACCGGCCAGCCGCGCTTTACGTTCGGACTTCCGGAACTTCTCGATGGCATCAATGTCGTCGTCGTTGCGGTCGGATTGTTCGCGGTCGGCGAGACGCTCTACCTTGCGCTTCACGGCGCCGGCCGGACCGCCACGGTACTGCCGGTCGGCGGACGCCTCGGGATGACGGGCGAAGACTGGCGGCGGTCGTGGAAGCCGTGGCTGCGGGGGGCCGCGATCGGCTTTCCGTTCGGGGCGTTGCCGGCGGGCGGCGCCGAAATCCCGACCTTCCTGTCCTACGCGGTCGAGAAGCGGCTCTGCCGGAAGCCCGAGGAGTTCGGTCACGGCGCGATCGAGGGCGTGGCCGGGCCCGAAGCCGCCAACAACGCCTCGACTGCGGGCGTGCTGGTGCCGATGCTGACCCTGGGGCTCCCCACCTCGGCGACCGCGGCGATCATGCTGTCGGCGTTTCAAAGCTACGGCCTCAACCCCGGGCCGCTCCTCTTCCAGAATCAACCGGAGCTGGTATGGACGCTGATCGCAAGCCTCTATATCGGCAACGTCATGCTGCTCGTGCTCAATCTGCCGTTGATCGGGATTTGGGTGCGGATCCTCCAAATCCCACCGCCTTGGCTCTACGGCGGCATCCTGGTGTTCGCGACGATCGGCGCCTACGGCATCAGCCACTCGGTCGTCGACCTCGTGTTGCTCTACGCGATCGGCGCGGTCGGCTATGCGATGCGCCGCTTCGATTACCCGAGCGCGCCGGTGATCATCGGCTTGATTCTCGGGCCGCTGGCCGAGCAAGAGATGCGACGCGCGCTTACCATCAGCCAGGGCGATCCGACCGTGTTCGTGACCCAGCCGCTCGCGGCGGCGCTGCTCGCGCTCGCGGCGCTCGCGCTGATCGTGCCGGCCCTGTTCCGTCGCCGCTAACGTTGCCCGCCCGCGCCGGTCCGCGTAGGCTCGTCGTCCCGGTCCCGCCCGATGACGTATTTCCTCCAGCAGCTCATCAACGGCCTTTCGCTCGGTGCGATTTATGGGCTGATCGCCATTGGCTACACGATGGTCTACGGCATCATCGGGATGATCAATTTCGCGCACGGCGAGATTTATATGATCGGCGCGTTCATCGCGCTGATCGCATTCATGCTCCTCGGATTGATCGGCGTCACCTGGGTGCCGTTCGCGCTGGTGCTGGTCCTGGTGGCGGCGATGTTTTTCGCCGCGATCTACGGTTGGACGCTCGAGCGCGTCGCCTATCGGCCGCTGCGCGGCGCCCCCCGGCTGGCGCCGTTGATCTCGGCGATCGGCATGTCGATCTTCCTCCAGAACTACGTACAGCTGGTCCAGGGCGCGCGGCTCAAACCGCTCGCCCCGGTCGTTACCGGCGGCGTCAAGATCGCCGAAGCCGACGGGTTCGTGGTCCATCTGTCCAACATCCAGATCTTCATCCTGGTGGTGACGGTCGGGTTGATGGCGCTGTTCGCCTATCTGATCGCCCGCACTGCCTTGGGCCGCGCCCAGCGCGCCTGTCAGCAGGATCTGACGATGGCGGCGCTGCTGGGCGTCAACATCGACCGCACCATCTCGCTCACCTTCGTGATCGGCGCCGCGCTCGCGGCCGTGGCCGGGATGATGGTGACGCTCTATTACGGCGTGATCGATTTCTACATTGGCTTCCTCGCCGGCATTAAAGCTTTCACCGCTGCGGTCTTGGGCGGGATCGGCTCGCTCCCCGGCGCCGTTCTGGGCGGTTTGATCCTCGGCGTGATCGAGGTGTTTTGGTCGGCCTATTTCTCGATCGAGTACAAGGACGTCGCCGCCTATTCGATCCTGGTCCTGGTGCTGATCTTCCGGCCGACCGGGCTCTTGGGTAAGCCCGAGACCGAGAAGGTCTAGCCATGACCGATGCCGCGCTCGCCGTCCCGCGCCGCGTCTTCGATCTGCCGGCGCTGCTGAAAGAGGCGGCGGTCGCGGCGGTGGTGGCGCTGGCGCTCGCCTTTCCCCTGGTTGGCTTCGAGACCGTCACCGCCGGCGACGATCGCGCGCTCCGGGTCAACTACCGCTTCGATTGGGTGCTGATCGGCGCGGCGGCCGTGTTCCTCGGGCGGCTCGCGCTCGGGCTCGCGCGTGCGGCGTGGCGGCCGCAGGCGGCGGTCTCGGCCAGTTTCGCCCGGATCGGCGCCAGCCCCGCCTTCAACACCTGGATCGGGTTGGGCGCGGTCGCGTTCGCGATTGTGCTGCCGTTCCTCCCGTTCTCGAACCGCTACATCGTCGACACCGGCACCACGCTCTTGATTTACGTGATGCTGGGTTGGGGTCTCAACATCGTGGTCGGGCTGGCCGGCCTGCTCGACCTGGGTTACGTCGCGTTCTACGCGGTCGGCGCCTATTCCTACGCGCTCCTCGCCACCACCTACGATCTTTCGTTCTGGATCTGCCTGCCGCTGGCCGGGCTCCTGGCCGCGACCGCGGGCGTGATCCTGGGCTTTCCGGTCTTACGGCTCCGCGGCGACTATCTCGCGATCGTGACGCTTGGCTTCGGCGAGATGATCCGCATCATTCTCCTGAACTGGACCAGCCTCTCGAACGGACCCAACGGCGTCAGCAACGTGCCGCGGCCGTCGTTCTTCGGCTATCCCTTCACCAATTCGCCGCGCGAGGGTGAGACTGCGTTCCACGAGCTGTTCGGCATCGACTACGCCTCGATCCATCGCATTGTCTTTCTCTATTATTTGATCCTCGCGCTCGCACTCATCACCAACTTCTTCACGCTGCGCGTTCGCAAGCTGCCGATCGGCCGCGCCTGGGAGGCGTTGCGCGAAGACGAGATCGCGTGCCGTTCGCTCGGCATCAACCCGACCAACACCAAGCTCACCGCGTTCGGAATCGGCGCCATGTTCGGCGGCTTCGCCGGCTCGTTCTTCGCCACGCGCCAGGGCTTTGTCAGCCCGGAGAGCTTCACCTTCATCGAGTCGGCGACCATCCTGGCGATCGTGGTCCTGGGCGGCATGGGCAGCCAGATCGGCGTCGTCGCCGCCGCCGCGGTGCTGACGCTGCTGCCCGAGTTCGGGCGCGAGTTCGCTCAGTACCGGATGGTGCTGTTCGGCCTCGCGATGGTCGCGATCATGGTGTGGCGGCCGCGCGGTCTCCTGGCGTTCCGCGAGCCCACCATCCGGCTCAATCCTGCCAAGGCGCGGGGGCCGTGATGGCGGCGCCGCTTCTCACGGTCGAACACCTGACGATGCGGTTCGGCGGCTTGACCGCAATCGACGATCTCTCCTTCATCGCCGAGGACGCCAAGATCACCGCCATCATCGGCCCGAACGGCGCCGGCAAGACTACGGTCTTCAACTGCCTGACCGGTTTCTATCGGCCAACGGTCGGGCGGCTCACGCTCCATCATCCGCGGCTCGGCGCCCGCTACCTCGAGCGGGTCGAGGGCTTTCGCATCGCCCAGGTCGGCGTCGCCCGCACGTTCCAGAACATCCGCCTGTTTCCGTCGATGTCGGTGCTGGAGAACCTGGTCGCGGCCCAGCACAACCCGCTGATGACCGCGTCGCTCTTTTCCGTGGGCGGCCTGTTCGGGGTGGCCGGCTACAAGGCCGCCGAGCGCAACGCGATCCAGTTCGCCAAGTCCTGGCTCGACCGCTTGGGGCTCACCGATCGCGCCGACGAAGAGGCACAGAACCTCCCGTATGGCGAGCAGCGCCGGCTCGAAATCGCGCGCGCGATGTGCACGCGCCCGGTACTGCTATGCCTCGATGAGCCGGCGGCGGGCTTGAACCCGCGCGAATCGGCGGCGCTGAACGACCTCCTCAACTCGATCAAACGCGAGGAGAAGATCGCCATCTTGTTAGTGGAGCACGACATGAGCGTGGTGATGGGGATCTCCGACCACATCGTCGTCCTCGACTACGGCCGCAAGATCGCCGCCGGCGCGCCCGAAGCGATCAAGCACGACCCGGTCGTGATCCGCGCCTACTTGGGCGAAGAGGAAGATGCGGCTTAGCCATGCTGCTCTCCG
>CAMDOQ010000043.1 GCA_945903685.1 Rhizobium sp. Q54 | reverse complement strand
TCCCCTCCAGGGTCTGGACCCGCTGCCAGAGCAGGAAAAACGCCCCACCGCCGGCGGCGATGGCGACGAGCAAAAGGCCGAGCGTCATCGCGGTGCCGAGTTCAGAGCGGGATGTTGCCGTGCTTCTTGGTCGGGCGCGTTTCGCGCTTCGTGAGCAGGCTGCGCAAACCGAGCGCGACCGCCGCACGGGTACGGGATGGCTCGATGATGTCGGTGATCAGGCCCTTGGCGGCCGACAGGTAGGGCGAGGAAAACTTCGCCCGGTAGTCGGCGACCAGTTGCTGCTGCAGCTCGCGCGCGTTCGGCGCCGCGGCCAGCTCGCGCCGGTAGAGAATGTTGACGGCACCCTCGGCCCCCATCACCGCGATTTCGGCGGTCGGCCACGCGAATGCCAAGTCGGCGCCCATATCGCGGCTGCACATCGCCAAATAAGCGCCGCCATAGGCCTTGCGCATAAAGACCGTGATCTTCGGTACCGTGGTAGCGCCGTAAGCGAACAGCATCTTGGCGCCGTGGCGGATGATGCCACCAAGCTCCTGGGTGACACCGGGGAGGAATCCCGGGACGTCGACCAGGGTCACGATCGGAACGTTGAAGCAGTTGCAGAAGCGGATGAAGCGCGCCGCTTTGTCGGAGGCGTCGATGTCGAGGGTCCCGGCCTTGACCTTGGGCTGGTTGGCGATGATACCGACGACGATGCCGCCGATCCGCGCGAAGCCGACGACGATGTTCTTGGCGAATTCCTTTTGCACCTCGAGGAAGTCGGCGCCATCGACGAGCTTGGCAATCACCTTGTGGACGTCGATCGGATCCTTGGGCGATTCCGGCACCAAACCGTCCATGTCGTGGTCGTCCTCGAGCACGAGCTCATCGGTCGGGTTGTGCGGCGGGTCGACGACGTTGTTGGCAGGCAGGAACGAAAGCAGGCGGCGCACGATTTCGATCGCGTGATGATCGTCGTCGGCGATGAAG
This sequence comes from Rhizobium sp. Q54, assembly GCA_945903685.1. Classification (GTDB taxonomy): domain Bacteria; phylum Pseudomonadota; class Alphaproteobacteria; order SHVV01; family SHVV01; genus SHVV01. Next base: position 14,660 of record CAMDOQ010000043.1, on the reverse strand, counting down.
TGAATGTTGCCCGAGACGGTGGCGTGAGCGACGGCGCTGCCGATCTCGTCCATCGTCGTCGACTGGCCGGTCGCCGCCTTGATGACATCGGGGCCGCAGATGAACATGTGGGCGTTGTGCCGCGTCATGATGATGAAGTCCATCAGCGCCGGCGAATAGGCAGCGCCGCCGGCGCACGGGCCGGCGATCACGGCGATCTGCGGGACTACGCCCGACATCAGGACGTTATGGTAGAAGACGCGGCCGTAGCCGGCGAGCGACTCGACGCCCTCTTGGATGCGGGCGCCGCCCGAGTCGTTGAAGCCGACGATCGGCATGCCAGCACGTCCGGCGTAGTCCATGACGTTGCAGATCTTGTCGGCATGGACTTTGCCGAGCGAGCCGCCGGCAACGGTGAAATCCTGGCTAAACGACGCCACCGGGCGGCCATCGACGTAACCGACACCGGTGACCACGCCATCGCCCGGCAGCTTCTTATCCTGCATGCCGAACTCGCGCGTGTCGTGTTCGACGTGCATACCCATTTCTTGGAACGTGTGCTCGGCGAACAGCGTCAGCAGCCGTTCGCGCGCCGTCATCTGGCCCTTGGCGTGCCGCGCTTCGGCCTTGTCGAGGCCGCCGCCCCAAAACGCGACTTCGCGCCGCTTGAGGAGATCGCTTAGCAGCTCTTTGAGTTTCGCCATCGAACCTTTGCGCTCGTCACGACAGATGTATTTTGAGTATTAGCAGGCCGCTCCGGTGAGGGCCAGCACGCCGATCATGGCGGCGATCGCAGTCAAAGTTCTCATCTATATCAATAAGTTGTGAGATCGCCCCCGGATAGGGCTACCACCGCGGCGGCACCGATCTCGGCACGGATCGCGAGACGCCGCGCATGCGCTTCCGCATCGTCGCCCCAGTGCTCGATCTGATATTTCTCGTCGACCTCCGCCGCTTGCCAAGCACCCTCGGCATCGAGGCGGCCTTCAAGCACGGCGAGGCCGAGGAGCAGCGATCCGGTCGCGGAGGCCAATGCCTTCAACGCCACCAGGCGGAACGGGCCCAACGCGGCGACGACCGGCCGATAGGCTCGCCGGACCTCGGTCACGGGAGGTGCCGGGACGATCCCGCGAACGATTACCGGAGCGGCGCCGAACCGGCCCCGCGCCCACGCCAGCACCGGATCCCACGCGGCGCCTTGGAGCAGGGTGAGCTCGGCCGGTTCCTCGGCACGGTGACACAGGAGATCGGTGTCGCAGAAAGCGGCCAGTTGATCGATCAGGCGTTCGCGTACCGGCGGATCGAGATCGAGCGCTGCCCCGGCCAGGCGCACGATCGGCATCGCAGCGAACGCAAGTCGCTCGGCTTGCCGATCGAATTCAGCGGCGATCGCCGCGGCGAGCGTCTGGCTTGGAACGCCGAGCGGGCGTCGACCCGGGGTGAGCGCCGGCCGGCCATCGAGGAGAACGCGCCATTCGCCTGGGGCGTGCGCCGCGACCGTGACCGCCTTATAGAACCGCGTGATCGTGCGTGCGGTCATCGCACTGTCAGCGCGCGCTCGACCGATATCGACAACTGATCGAAACGGTCGATGACCCGGTCAGCCCCGGCGGCCGCGAGCTCGGCGGGCGGGTGGTAGCCCCAGGCGACGCCGATGGCGCCGGCGCCGGCGTTGCGCGCCATTTCGATATCGAAGGTGGTGTCGCCGACAACCACGGTCGCGCCGGGCTCGGCCCCGACTTCGGCCATCACCTGCTCGAGCATGCCGGGGTGGGGCTTTCCCGGCGCATCGTCGGCCGTGCGCCAGGCGACGAAGTGGCGGCGCAGCCCGGTGCGCTCGAGGGCGCGGGCGATGCCGCGGCGCGACTTTCCGGTCGCGACGGCGCAGAGGTAGCCCTGCGCCGCAAGGTAATCGAGCTCGGCGACCGCACCGGCAACGACGACCGACTCGACGTCTTCCGGCCGGGCGCGCGCCGCGGCGTATACTTGGCGATAGCTCGCCGCGATCGCGGGCGCCGCGCCGGCGTGGTCGGCGGGAAGCAGACGTTCGACTGCGGTCTCGAGCGCGAGGCCGATAATGCGGCGTACCGCCGCCGGATCGGGAGCGGGATAGCGGTGGGCCGCGAACGCCTCGTCCATGGCGGCGACGATCGCGCCGGCGCTGTCGACGAGGGTGCCGTCCCAATCGAACACGACGAGGCGGAGCGGCGCGGTCATGCTCGGGAGGTGCGGTCCTTGAAGCGGATCGGCGCAAACGGGTCATCGCCATCGCGGGGATCGAACCCGAACGTCCGCCACGAGGCACGCAGCGCCGGTGGCAACGGCGCCATCACCCGCAACCGTTTCCCCGAAGGGTGCGGGATATCGATCGCGCGGGCATGCAGGTGGAGAAGCGGTCCCATCGGACCGGCGATCGCGAGCGCGATCTCGCCGCCATACTTGGCATCGCCGACGATCGGGTGCCCGAGCTCGGCGCAATGGACACGAAGCTGGTGGGTGCGGCCGCTGAGCGGCGCCAGCGCCAGCCAGGCAAGGTCCTTGCCGAGCGTGTCGATCACGGCATAGCGGCTTCGCGCCGGTTTACCGTCGGCGGCGACCACCACGCGCTCGCCGGCCGGCGTCCATTGCTTAGCGAGCGGCTTTTCGATCAAGCCGCTCCGCGGCGCCGGCACGCCCTTGACCAAGGCCCAGTAGATCTTGCGCGCTGCAGCGGTGCGAAACGACTGGGTGAGCGAGCCGGCAGCGTTGACGGTCTTGGCCAACACCAAGATACCACTCGTCTCCTTGTCGAGCCGGTGGACGAGCTTCGGTCGCTCGCCCTTGGCGCCGACCAGGCTTTCCAGCATTTGATCGAGATGGCGCGAGAGTCCGCTCCCGCCCTGAACCGCGAGTCCCGCCGGTTTGTCGAGCACCAGCACCTGCTCGTCCTCGTAAAGGATCAGGCGCCTGACCGCGTCGATGTCGCGTTGGCGCGGGGGCGGACGGGCCGGCGCCGCATCCTCGCGCAGGAACGGCGGCAAGCGCACCTCTTGGCCGGCGGCGAGGCGTTGGTTGGCCTTGGCGCGGCCGCCATCGACCCGGATCTGCCCGGTGCGCAGCAGCTTCTGAACCTTGGCGTTGCCGAGGGCGGGAAAGCGCCGGCGCAGCCAGCGATCGAGGCGCACGCCGCCATCGTCCGGTTCGACGGTTACGATGCGCTGCGTCATGACGATTTATTGCCGTGGCCGGGTTGCGGGTTGGCGGCGCGATCAGCGCGGAGCTTGTCCCAAAAGTCGAGGCGCTTCTTGACCTCGCGCTCGAAGCCGCGCTCGCCGGGCTCGAAGTAGCGCTCGCGCGCCATGCCGTCCGGGAAGTAGTTCTGGCCCGAGAACCCATCGGCGGTGTCGTGGTCGTAAACGTAGCCCTTGGCGTATCCGATATCCGCCATCAGCCGCGTCGGCGCATTCAGAATGTGCATCGGCGGCATGAGTGAGCCGTGCTCGCGCGCGGCCCGCTTGGCGGCGGCCTCGGCGCGGTAGGTGGCGTTCGATTTAGGCGCGGTCGCGAGATAGACGACGAGTTGCACGATCGCAAGCTCTCCCTCGGGCGAGCCGAGGAAGTCATACGCGTCCTTGGTCGCGATCGCCTGAACCAGCGCTTCGGGATCGGCGAGCCCGATATCCTCGACCGCGAACCGGGCCAGCCGGCGGATCACGTAGAGCGGATCCTCGCCCGCGACCAGCATGCGCGCGAGCCAATAAAGTCCGGCATCGGCGTCTGATCCGCGCAGCGACTTGTGGAGCGCGCTGATCAGGTTGTAGTGGCCTTCCTGCGCCTTGTCATAGACCGGTGCCCGTTTCTGGATCGCCTCGACCAAGCGTGCGGTATCGAGCTGCTTGGCGGTAGGAAATTCAGCAATTTCCTCGGCCAGGTTGAGGAGATAGCGCCCGTCGCCGTCGGCCATCGCCTTCAACGCCTGACGCGCATCCGGCTCGAGCGGGAGCGGATGCTTCTGCGTTGCCTCGGCGCGGACCAGGAGCGATTCGAGCGCGGCGTCGTCTAACCGGCGCAGAACCAGCACCTGGCAGCGCGACAGCAGCGCCGCGTTCAGCTCGAACGAGGGGTTTTCGGTGGTGGCGCCGATCAGGGTGACGGTGCCGTCCTCGACAACGGGCAGGAATCCGTCCTGCTGGGCGCGGTTGAAGCGATGGATTTCGTCGACGAAGAGGACGGTGCCACGACCGTCGCGGCGGCGAGCGCGGGCCTCGTCGAACGCCTTGCGAAGCTCGGCGACGCCTGAGAACACCGCCGAAAGCTGAACGAAGTCCATTCCACTCTGGCGCGCCAGGATGCGGGCGATGGTGGTCTTGCCTGATCCCGGCGGTCCCCACAGGACGAGCGAGCGCAGGTGGCCCGACTCAACCATGCGCCGGAGCGGCGCGCCCGGCGCCAGCAGGTGATCCTGGCCAAGAACCTGATCGAGCCCGGTCGGACGCAGACGATCGGCGAGCGGGCGCGGTGCCTCGTCGTCGATCCCGGCAGCTTCAAACAGCGTCTTCATCCCTGGATCGTCACGGCGATAAGACGCTCGCCACGCCGGATGGCGAGGCGCCAGGTTGGTGCCGGTCGCGCCACCGCCGCGCGCAGTGTCGCGACGCTATCGATAGCAATGCTGTTGACTTCGACGATGACGTCCTCGGACTTGACGCCGAAGCGGGCAGCCGGCGCCTCGGCCGCGACCTTCAGCACCACCACGCCGGCCGCGGCGCCGGCGATCCCGATCTCGTCGGCGACCGCCGGCGAAAGATTGGCAACGGTCGCGCCGGCGAGCGGGTGGCGTCCTTCGAGCACCGCTTCGTCACGCGGCGGATCCTCGGGCGGTTCGGTCAACGCGACCTTGAGCGTCGTCCGCGTCTTGTTGCGAACGATCGCGAACGTCGCGGCGCTGCCGACCTGCCGGGTCGCGATCCGGTAAGCGAGCCCGCCGGGGTCGATGATGTCGTATCCATCGATCGCCAAGATGACGTCGCCGACGCGTAGGCCGCCTTTCTCGGCCGGGCTCCCTTTTTGGACGCTGTTGACGATCACACCGCCCGGCCGTTCGAGGCCGAGCGAGACGGCCAAGTCCTGGGTCACCGGCTGACCGCCAGCGCCGAGCCACGGCCGTTTGACCCGACCGCCGGCCATCGCCGCATTGAGCACGACTCCGACCATGTTGGCCGGGATCGCGAAGCCGATCCCGAGCGAACCGCCGGTACGCGAGAAGATCGCGGTGTTGATGCCGGCGAGCTTGCCGTCCATGGTCACGAGCGCGCCGCCCGAATTGCCGGGATTGATCGCGGCGTCGGTCTGAATGAAAAAACGGAGATCGGTGATCCCGACCTGGGTGCGGGCCAGCGCCGAGACGATGCCGCTGGTCACGGTCTGACCGACGCCGAACGGGTTGCCGATCGCGAGCACGAGATCGCCGACCTCGACCTCGTCGGAATCGCGAAGCTCGAGGGCGGGGAGCGCTTCGCCGACGACGACGATCTTGAGCACGGCGAGATCGGTGCGTTCGTCGGCGAGGACGAGCTTGGCTTCGAACTCGCGCCGGTCGGCGAGCGCGACGGTGATCTCGGCGGCGTCCTTGATGACGTGGTGGTTGGTGAGGATCACCCCGTCGGACCGGAGGATGACGCCCGAGCCGAGCGAGCTTTGGATACGTTGGCTCGGCTGGCCGAGGGGCGAGTCCTCGCCGAAGAAGCGGCGAAAGAACGGGTCTTCGAGCAGCGGCGAACGCGCCTGGCGGACCACCCGGCGGCTAAAGACATTGACGACCGCCCGCGCCGCTTTCTTGACCAGCGGGGCGTAGGACGCCTCGACCGCGGCGCGGGTGGCCGGTACCGCTTTCTGCGCGGGGGCCGGCGCGGCGAGGAGCAGCGCGGCGGCGAACGCCGCGCCGGCGCCAGCTACGCGGGGCCATCCGGTGGATTTCATACCTTCAATCTAGCGCCGGAAACGAAAAAGGGCAGCCGGACGGCTGCCCTGGTCGGGCGGCGGGTTAGGCCCCCTCAGGTCGCCGCGGCCTGTTCTTCCTGCGTCGCGGCCGCCTGCTCGGCGGTCGGCCCGGAGTCGATGCCTTTGGCGGCTGGATCGCGGTCAATCAACTCGATGATCGCGAGCGGCGCCGAGTCGCCATAGCGAAAGCCGGCCTTGAGGACGCGGGTGTAGCCGCCTTTACGCGCGGCATAGCGCGGTCCGAGCGTCGCGAACAGTTTAGAAACGGTCGAGCGTTCGGGCAGGAACGCCAGCGCTTGGCGGCGAGCATGGAGATCGCCACGCTTGCCGAGCGAGATCAGCTTGTCGACTACCGCGCGCAGTTCCTTCGCCTTGGGCAGCGTGGTCGTGATCTGCTCGTGCTTGATCAGCGACGCCGCCAGATTGGCGAGCATCGCCAGCCGGTGGTCGGTCGGCCGGCCCAATCGCCGGCCGTGCATACGGTGACGCATGACTCTTTCCCTCGCTTCGCGCCGGAACGCTACGCCTAGAAGTTTTCCTCGAGTTTCTTCGCCATCTCTTCGATGTTTTCCGGCGGCCAGTTGGCTACTTCCATGCCCAGGTGGAGGCCCATCGCGGTCAGCACTTCCTTGATCTCGTTCAACGACTTGCGGCCGAAGTTCGGGGTCCGCAGCATCTCGGCCTCGGTTTTCTGGATGAGGTCGCCGATATAGACGATGTTGTCGTTCTTGAGGCAGTTCGCCGAGCGCACCGAGAGCTCGAGCTCGTCGACCCGTCGCAACAGGTTGCGGTTGAACTGAGGCTCAACGATCTTGTCCTCGCGCGGCCGTTCGACCGGCTCTTCGAAGCTGATGAAGAGCTGGAGCTGGTCTTGCAGGATGCGCGCGGCGTATGCGACTGCGTCCTCGGGCGCGACCGCGCCGTTGGTCTCGATTTGCATCGACAGCTTGTCGTAATCGAGGATCTGGCCTTCGCGGGTGTTCTCGACCCGGTAGGAGACGCGGCGGACCGGGCTGTAGATCGCGTCGATCGGGATCAACCCGATCTGCGCGTCCTCGGGCCGGTTGCGATCGGCCGAGACGTATCCTTTGCCGTTCTTGACGGTGAGCTCCATGTTGAGCTTAGCCGCCTGGTCGAGGGTGCAGATCACGAGCTCGGGATTGAGAATCTCGATGTCGTGGCCGGCCTCGATCTGCCCGGCCTTGACTTCGCCCGGGCCGGTCGCGGCGAGCTTCATCCGCTTGGGGCCCTCGCCGTGCATGCGCAGGGCCAACGCCTTGATGTTGAGGACGATGTCGGTGACGTCCTCGCGCACGCCCGGGATCGACGAAAACTCATGCAGCACGCCGTCGATGTGGAGCGCGGTCACTGCCGAGCCCTGTAGCGACGACAGCAGCACGCGCCGAAGCGCGTTACCGAGCGTCAGGCCGAAGCCGCGCTCGAGCGGCTCGGCGACGATGGTGCCGAAACGCTTGGCGTCGTCGCCCGACTCAACCACGAGCTTGTTCGGCTTGATCAGTTCTTTCCAATTTTTCTGGATCTGAACCACGTTATCGCTTCCTTTATAGGCGTGAGCGTCTTGGCCAGACGCGAGACTCAACGAGGGCAGCGGCTGCGACCCCGCAGCCGCCGTCACACCAGAGGGTTACACCCGGCGACGCTTGGGCGGCCGGCAGCCGTTATGCGGGATCGGGGTGACGTCGCGAATCGCGGTGATCTGAAACCCGACCGCCTGCAACGCGCGCAGCGCCGACTCGCGCCCGGAGCCCGGCCCCTTGACCTCGATCTCGAGGGTCTTGACGCCGTGCTCCTGAGCCTTGCGCCCGGCCGCTTCCGCCGCCATCTGGGCGGCGAACGGCGTCGACTTGCGCGAGCCCTTGAACCCTTGTTGGCCCGAGGACGACCACGCGATGGTGTTGCCCTGTGCATCGGTGATCGTGACCATGGTGTTGTTGAACGTCGCATTCACGTGGGCGACGGCCGAAGTGATGTTCTTACGCTCGCGGCGTTTGACGCGACCGCTGCCTTGCGCGGGCGCCGCCGCGCCGCCGCCGGCGGCCGGTGCGGGCGTCGTTGCAGGAGCCGGTGCTTCTTGAGGTTCTTTAGCCATGGTCAGACGACCGCCTTCTTCTTGCCCGCGATCGCGCGCGCCGGGCCCTTCCGGGTACGCGCGTTGGTATGCGTGCGCTGGCCGCGCACCGGCAAGCCGCGACGATGGCGCAGACCGCGGTAGCAACCCAGATCCATCAACCGCTTGATGTTCATTGCGGTCTCGCGGCGGAGATCGCCTTCGACCGTGTACTCCTGGTCGATCAACTCGCGAATCTGGATGATTTCGCCTTCGGTCAACTGACTGACCCGCTTCTGGGTCCCAATGTTGAGCCGCTTGCAAATGTTGGACGCGCGGGTCTGACCAACGCCATAGATGTAGCGCAGCGCGATCTCGACGCGCTTATTGGTCGGAATATTAACGCCAGCAATACGAGCCACGTTCGCTCTCCTTCAGCAACGTTGGGTAGTCTTTGTCGATGTGGGACCTGGGTGCGGCCGCGTCTTTTTAGAGGCGCAGCCGAGTCAAGTCAATCGATACCCAACTTATCGTTTCACTTCAACTAGTTACGCGTAAGCACTTGTTCTACTTGGCGGGTCACTTGATCGATCTCCGCCATGCCGTCGACGACGCGGATCAGACCGCGCTGCCGGTAGTAGTCGAGGAGCGGCGCGGTCTCGGCGTGGTAGGCCTTGAGTCGGGCCTTGACGGTGTCGGCGTTATCATCGGAACGTCGCGCGAACTCGCGGCTCCCGCATTTGTCGCAAACGTCGGCGGCCTTGGTTTTCTTAAAGGTGTCGTGGTACCCGGTGCCGCACTTGGCGCAGGTGAAGCGCCCCGTAATGCGCTCGGTCAGAACCGCGTCATCGACCTTCATCTCGATGACGTGGTCGAGGGTGCGGCCGCGTTTCTTGAGAATTGCGCCGATGGCGTCGGCCTGCGCGGTGGTGCGCGGCACGCCGTCCAAGATGAATCCCTGGGTCGGCTTGAGCCGTCCGATCGCCTCATCGACGATCGCGACCACGATTTCGTCCGAGACCAGCTTACCGGCGTCCATCACCGCTTTGGCACGCTTGCCGACTTCGGTACCTTCGCGGACCGCAGTGCGCAGCATGTCGCCGGTCGAGAGCGTGAGTAAGCCGAAGCGCTCCTCGATGCGTTTGGCTTGGGTGCCTTTACCGGCGCCCGGAGGGCCGAGCAGGATCAGGATCACTTGTTGCGGCCCCGAAGCTTCGACTTCTTGATCAGCCCCTCGTACTGATGGGCGATCAGGTGCGATTGAATTTGCGCGATCGTATCCATCGTCACGTTGACGACAATCAGGAGCGAAGTTCCGCCGAAATAGAACGGCACGCTGTACTGCGAAATCAGGATCTCCGGCAAGAGGCAGACGGTCGTGAGGTAGGCGGCGCCGACGACGGTGAGGCGCGTCAGCACGTAATCGAGGTACTCGGCAGTATTGGCGCCGGGACGAATGCCGGGGATGAAGCCGCCGTACTTCTTCAGATTGTCGGCAGTGTCGGCCGGGTTGAAGACGACCGCGGTATAAAAGAAGGCGAAGAAGATGATGAGCGCGGCGTAGATCAAGAGGTAGCCGATCTGGCCGCGGCCGAGGAACGCGGTGATATCGATCAGCCAGCTCGGGCCGCCCTGAGCCGAGAAACTCGCGACGGTCACCGGCAACAACAGCAGCGAGGACGCGAAGATCGGCGGGATTACGCCTGAGGTATTGAGCTTGAGCGGCAGGTGCGAGCTTTCGCCGCCGAACATGCGGCTGCCGACCTGGCGCTTGGGATACTGCACCACCAGCCGCCGCTGGGCCCGCTCGAGGAAGACGATGACCGCGATGGTCGCGAACACGAGCGCGATCAGCGCGATGATCAGGAGCGGCGACAGCGCGCCGGTACGGCCGAGTTCGAGGGTGCCGGCGATCGAGGATGGCAGGTTGGCGACGATGCCGGCGAAAATGATGAGCGAAATGCCGTTGCCGATGCCGCGCGCGGTTACTTGCTCGCCGAGCCACATCAGGAACATGGTGCCGCCGGTCAGCGTGATGACGGTGCTGACGCGGAAGAAGAGCCCGGCCTCGACTACCGCCGCCCCGGTCGATCCGGACATGCTCTCGAGGCCGACCGCGATCCCGTAGCTCTGCATCGCCGCCAACAGCACGGTGCCGTAGCGCGTGTACTGATTGAGCTTTTTGCGGCCCTGCTCGCCCTCTTTCTTCAGCGCCTCGAGGTGGGGCGAGACGGTCGTCATCAACTGGATGATGATCGAGGACGAAATGTAGGGCAGCACGTTCAACGCGAAGATCGTCATGCGCCCGAGCGCGCCGCCCGCGAACATGTCGAACATGCCGAGGATGCCGCCCTGCTGTTGCCGGAAGATCTCGGCCAGGACTTGCGGGTCGATCCCCGGTACCGGGATGTAAGTCCCGAGCCGGTACACCAGCAGGATGCCGAGCGTGAACCAAATACGCTTCTTGAGCTCGGTCGCCTTGGCAAAGGCGCCCAAGTTGATGTTGGCGGCGATTTGTTCGGCGGCCGAGGGCATCGGAGGGGTGCGCTATTCCTCGGCGGCGGCGGTTTTCTTTTTCGCGTTCTTGTCTTTCTTTTTCTTCTTTTCTTTGGGCGGCTCGGCCGACTTGCGCAGTTCGAGGGTCTTGACCGTCCCGCCGGCCGCCTCGACTGCCGCGACTGCCGAAGGTGTCGCAGTCGATACCTCGATTGCAACCTTGGCTTTGATGATGCCGTCGCCGAGCAAGCGCACACCGTCGAGCCCCTTGCCGACGATCCCGGCCTTCTTGAGCGCGTCGATCGTGATCGGCTGGGCGCCATCGAGCGCTCCGCTGTCGATCGCCGCCTGAATGCGGCCGATGTTGACGATCTCAGGCTTGCGGGCGAATGGGTTGATGAAGCCGCGTTTGGGCAGGCGCCGGTAGATCGGCATCTGGCCGCCCTCGAAGCCGTTGAGCGAGACGCCGGTGCGTGCCAACTGACCCTTGTGGCCGCGACCTGCCGTCTTGCCTTTGCCCGAGCCGATGCCGCGTCCCCAGCGGATGCGCGTTTTGCGCGCACCGGGGTTGTCGGAAAGCTGGTTGAGTTTCATCGCCCTACTCCTCATGCGCAGGCCAAGCCCGCGCGACCGTCGTCAATACCGGGCGCTCGCGCGGCGATCCCGCGCTAGCGCGCTTCTTCGACCTTCACCAGGTGATGAACCTTGGCAATCATGCCACGAATCGAGGGCGTATCCTCGAGCACGCGCGAGCGGTGCATCTTGTTGAGCCCGAGCCCGATCAGCGCCGTGCGCTGCCATGCCGGCCGCGAGATCGGGCTGCGAATCTGCGTTACCTTGATCTTCCCCGCGGCGGCCATAGCCTATTCCTCTCCTTCGCTCTGATCGCGCCGGCGGCTCAGGATGTCCGACACCTTGAGCCCGCGCCGCGCCGCGACCGACCGCGGCGACGACACCCGCTGCAACGCCGCGAACGTCGCCTTGACCATGTTGTGCGGATTGGCCGACCCGATCGATTTGGCAACGACGTCCTGAATACCGAGCGTCTCGAACACCGCCCGCATCGGCCCGCCGGCGATGATGCCGGTGCCGGCGGCAGCGGAACGGATCACGACATGGCCGGCACCGAATTTGGCCGTCGCATCGTGGTGGATGGTGCGGCCTTCGCGGAGCGGGATCCTGACCAGATGCCGCTTGGCGTACTCGGTCGCCTTGCGGATCGCTTCCGGTACCTCGCGCGCCTTGCCGCTACCGTAGCCGACGCGGCCTTTTTGGTCGCCGACCACGACGAGCGCGGCAAAGCCGAAGCGCCGGCCGCCTTTCACGACTTTGGCGACACGGTTGATGCTGACGAGCTTATCGACGAGTTCGCCGTCGCCACGCTCGCCCCGATCGCCCCGATCCCGTCTATCGTCGCCACGCGCCATCCGCTGATTCCTTAAAAGTTCAAGCCGCCTTCACGCGCCGCGTCGGCCAATGCCTTGACCCGACCGTGATAGATATAGCTGCCGCGGTCGAACACGACGTCCTTGATGCCCTTCGCGGTGGCGCGCTCGGCGATCAGTTTGCCGACCGCGACGGCCGCGTCTTTGTTGCCGCCCTTGGCGAGCTTCGCTCGCATGTCCTTCTCCAGGCTCGACGCCGCCGCCAGGGTCGTGCCCTCAACGTCATCGATGATCTGAGCGTAGATGTGTTCGTGCGAGCGGAACACCGAGAGCCGCGGCCGCCCGTTGCGGCGGAGGCGGAACTTGGTCCGGGTCCGGCGCTGGCGGCGAGCGGTGCTGTCTTTGCGGTTGGCCATGGCGCGCTACTTCTTCTTGCCTTCTTTACGATGGATGACTTCATCCGCGTACTTGATGCCTTTGCCCTTGTAGGGCTCCGGGCCCCGGAACGCGCGAATCTCGGCCGCAACCTGACCAACCAGATGCTTGTCGGCGCCGGAAACGCGGATCGCCGTCGGCTTTTCGCACTTGATCTCGATGCCGGCCGGGATCGCATACGCAATCTCGTGGCTGAAGCCGAGCTGAAGATTGAGGGTCTTGCCGGCGACCGCGGCACGGTAGCCAACGCCGTTGATTTCGAGATCGGTGGTGTAGCCGTTGACCGCGCCGTTGATCATGTTGTTGATCAAGGTCCGCGACAAGCCCCACATCATGCGGGCGCGCTTGGTGTCCTCCTTGAGCGAGACCGATACCGCGTTCTTGTCGACCTTGGCCAAGAGATCGCCGACCAGAACCATCTCGGCCTTGCCCTTCTTGCCCGACACCGCGATTTTCTGACCGCTGACCTCGACGTTGATGCCGGCTGGGATCGCGATCGGTTTGTTGCCAATCCGTGACATGGCGTTGCCTTAGAACACGTTACAGAGAACTTCGCCGCCAACATTCTGGGCGCGCGCTTCGGCATCCGACATTACGCCCCTCGGTGTCGACAGGATCGAGATGCCGAGGCCGCCAGCGACGCGCGGCAGCTCCTTGATCTTCGAATAGACGCGCCGACCCGGCGTCGACACCCGCTCGATGTCGCGGATCACCGGCTCGCCTTCGTGGTACTTGAGTTCGATCACGAGCGCGTCGAACGAGCCTTCTTCGGCTTTCCGCGAAAAGTCGCGGATGTAGCCCTCGCGTTTCAGCACGTCGAGCACGCTTTCGCGCAGCCGCGACGCCGGCGACAGGACCGTCGCCATGCGCGAACGCTGCCCGTTGCGGATACGAGCGAGCAGATCGCCCAACGGATCGGAAATCGCCATTCGGCTCCCCTTACCAACTTGCCTTGACCATGCCCGGGATCTGGCCGTGAGAGGCCAGTTCGCGAAGCTTGATGCGGGACAACTTGAACTTGCGATAGACCGCGCGCGGCCGTCCGGTCAGCTCGCAGCGGTTGCGGATGCGAACGCGCGAGCTGTTGCGCGGCAACGCCGCGAGCTTGAGCTGCGCCGCGAAGCGTTCCTCGGGCGGCACCTCGCGATCGCCCGCGATTGCCTTGAGCCGCGCTCGTTTGACGGAAAAGCGCTTGGTCATGCGCTCGCGCTTGCGGTTGCGTTCGATCGAGCTTTTCTTTGCCATGACGCCTCTCCGGCTATTTCTGGAACGGCAAACCAAACTGAGCGAGAAGCTCGCGCCCCTCGTCATCGGTCCGTGCCGTCGTCACGATCACCACGTCCATACCCCGAATCTCGTCGACCTTGTCGTAATCGATTTCGGGGAAAATGATCTGCTCCTTAAGGCCGAGCCCGAAATTGCCGTGCCCGTCGAAACTCTTGGGCGACACGCCGCGGAAATCGCGTACCCGCGGTAGTGCAATCGTGATCAACCGATCGAAGAACTCGTACATCCGATTGCGACGGAGCGTCACCTTGCAGGCGATTTCGGCATCGATCCGAAGCTTGAAGTTGGCGATCGCCTTGCGCGACTTGATGACCAGCACTTTCTGGCCGGCAATGGCGGTAAGCTCGTCGGCGGCAGCCGTCATCTTCTTGCCGTCCTTGAGCGCCTCGCCGACGCCCATATTCACGACGATCTTCGAAAGCCGCGGCACCTGCATGGCATTGGTGTAGCCGAACTTGGCCACCATCGCCGGCTTGACCGTCGTCTCGTAGTGCTCGCGCATTCGGGGCTGAGCCATGGCATCCACCTCAGAGATCGATCACTTCGCCGGATTTCTTGGCGAAGCGAACCTTGCGGCCGTCGTCGAGAACGCGAAAACCGATCCGGGTTGGGCCGCCGGACTTGGGATCGACGTGGGCGAGGTTCGAAATATGGAGCGGCGCTTCCTTCTCGACGATGCCACCCGGTTCGCCCGGCCGCGGCCGCGTGTGCCGTTTGATCATGTTGACGCCCTGAACCACGGCGCGGCCGCCGGCTGCGACCACGCGCAGCACACTACCCTTCTTGCCCTTGTCCTTGCCGGCAAGAACGACGACGTTGTCGCCCTTTTTAATGCGCGCCGCCATCACAGCACCTCCGGCGCGAGCGACACGATCTTCATCTGTTGTTTGGCGCGCAACTCACGCGTGACCGGGCCGAAGATGCGCGTGCCGATCGGCTCGCCCTGTGGATTGATAAGCACGGCGGCGTTGCGGTCGAAGCGGATCGCGCTGCCGTCGGCGCGGTGGATTTCCTTGGCGGTGCGGACGATT
>CAMDOQ010000042.1 GCA_945903685.1 Rhizobium sp. Q54 | reverse complement strand
GGCGCTGGCGGTGCTGGAGCTGGGGCCGGCGGCGCTGGGGCTGGTGGCGCCGGTGCTGGGGCTGGTGGCGCCGGTGCTGGAGCTGGTGGCGCCGGCGGTGCTGGCGCTGGCGGTGCTGGAGCTGGCGGTGCTGGAGCTGGCGGTGCTGGAGCTGGTGGCGCCGGAGCCGGTGGTGCAGGCGGCGGCCAGGGCCAAGGCGCAGGCCGGAGATGACGCTCCGCGCCCGCCTCCTGTACGGCACGATCGGCGCCCTCTGCGCGGCGATCGCCGTGTTCGACGGATTCGAGTTCCTCGAACTCAAGCTTCTCGACCTTCGCTATCGCTGGCTCGACCGCGCGCCAAGCGGCGATGTCGTGATCGTCGCGATCGACCCCGCCAGTCTCGCCCAACGTGGCGTGTGGCCGTGGCCGCGCGAGGACCATGCCGCCTTGCTCGAGCGTCTGGCCACCGCCGGCGCGCGGCAAATCGCCTTCGACATCGATATCAGTTCGCGCTCGACGCCCGCGGGCGATGCGGCGCTCGCGACCGCGCTCGCCGCCCACGGCGCTAACGTCGTGCTTCCGGTATTCCGGCAACGGGCCGGGCTCGGCGTCGACAGCGCGCGCCTGGTCGAGACGGCGCCGCGACCCGAATTCGCGCGCCATACCGGGGTCGCGTCGATCAATGTTCGCCCCGACGCCGACGGTATCGTCCGCCGCGTCGCCTACGCCGAGGCGTGGCCGAGCGGTACCATCCCCTCGCTCGCCGCCTGGCTCGCGCGCGTCCCGGCGCCGGCGCCGAGCGAGTACTACGTCGACTTCGGGATTCGTGCTGAAGCCTTCGCGCGGTTGTCCTATGCCGACGTGCTTGCCGGCGAGTTCGATGCCGTCGCCGTCCGCGGCAAGACCGTTCTGGTCGGCGCGACCGCGGTCGAACTCGGCGATCACATCACGGTGCCGCGGCTCGCGACGCTACCCGGCGTCTATGTCGAAGCGCTGGCGTACGAGACCCTGATCCAAGGCCGCGCGATCGCGCGCGTGTCGCCGTTCGTATCGGCCGTGATCGCGCTCCTTCTCGCTCTGGTGCTCGGACCCAAATTCGCGACGTGGCGCTGGCCGAACGGACTGGCCGGCGTTGGCGTCGTAACGGTGGGCAGTGTCGGGGGAGCGGTCGCCGTTCAAGCGATCGCGCCGGTCGCGCTCGATGTCGTGCCGTGGATCGCCGCCGCGGCCGCGTCCTACGGCGTCGGCTTGGTGCGCGCGATCGATCGTCAGGCGAACCGCCTGGTTGCCGATGCGGTCGAGGCCGGGTATCGCCGCGCTACCACGCGCGCCATCGTCGAGCAAAGCTTCGATGCGATCGTCGCCCTTTCGGACGTTGGTAAGGTCGAGGCATTCAACCCGGCGGCCGAACGCATCTTCGGCTACGCCGCTGCCGATACGATCGGTTGGGACGCAACCATCCTGTTTCCCGACGCCATCGACGGCAGCGTCGGCGGGGGGGCCGTGCGCTTCCTGCAGTCGCTCGGTGCGACGACCGGCAAGCGCCGGGTCGAGGCCCGCGCGCAGCGCGCTGACGGCGAAGTCTTCGCGGTCGAGCTCGCGATCGGCCGCGCGCAGGTGAGCGCGACCGGGCTGCCGGTCCGCTCGGCACGGCTGCAGAAAGACGTCTACATCTGCACGCTCCGCGATATCACCGACCAGAAAGCGGCCGCGGCCAAGATTCAGCGGCTCAATCAGCGGCTGTCGAACCGGGTCGTGAAGAGTCGGCGCGAACTGCGCAGCGCCCACGCCGAGCTCCTGCGCAACGAGCGCTTGGCGACGCTCGGACGGTTCGTCGCGACCGTGAGTCACGAGCTCCGCAATCCGCTCGGCACGATCCAGAGCTCGGTTCAGACCATCGCGCGCTCGCTGGCCGGCGACGCATTGCGGGCGCCGCTCGAGCGCATCCGACGCAACATCGCGCGCTGCGACCGCATCATCGCCGAGCTGCTCGACTTCACCCGCGACCCCAACCTCGAGATCGAGCCGACTACGGTCGATGCGTGGGTCACCGACGTGCTGGGCGAACTCGCGACGCCGGAAACGGTCGCGATCGATTGGCTGCCGGGAGCCGGCGACTGCGTCCTGAAATTCGACCGCGAGCGGATGCGGCGCGCGCTCGTCAACGTGATCGAGAACGCGGTCCAAGCCGTGCAGGCGCGGGTCGAGGGCGGAACAGCGCCCGATCGGCCGTTCGTGCGGATCGCAACGACGGTGGCCGCCAACCGCCTCGAAATCGCGATCGGCGATTCCGGTGCCGGCATCGACGCCGCGCGCATGCCGCGGCTGTTCGAACCGCTCTATAGCACCAAGGAGTTCGGGGTCGGGCTGGGACTGACGATCGCGCGCCAAGCGTTGCGCCAGCATCGCGGCGACGTCGTTATCCGTAGCGTCTCGGGGGCCGGCACCGAGGTCACGCTTTGGCTTCCGCTCGTCGACGTTCAAGAGGCGTCAGCCGCATGAAAACGCTCAAGACCTTGATCGTCGACGACGACAACGATTTCGCGGCCGGGTTGGCCGATCTCATCTCCGCGTGCGGTCACGATGCGACCGTACTGCCGACGGTGTCGCAAGCGATCCGCCGGTTCCGCGACCAGCCCTTCGATGTCGCGTTCGTCGATATCAAGATGCCGAGCCTCGGCGGCATCGACATGCACTATGCACTCAAGGATTTCCGGTTGAACGGCGAGTTGCTGTTGATGACGGCGCTCGACCTCGAGGAGGTGTTGCGGCGCGTGGTCCGCCAGGGCGGCGGCGCCGTCTCCACGCTGGTCAAACCCTATAAAGGCGACGACCTCCGCGGCGCCGTCCATTCGGCGCTACCCGACGGCATCGTGCTGGTGTTCGACAACAGCCCGGCGGCGGCGGCGGCGATCGGCCGCGAGTTGACGGCCGGGGGCTATGAGGTGTCGATCGTGCAGAGCGAACCCGAAGCGGGCGCGGCGGCCCGCGCCGATCGCCATGATCTCCTGGTGCTCGATTTCGAGCGGCCCGTCGTAACTGCGATCGACGCATATCTCACCACGCGCAAGGAAGGGAACGTTCAGCCGGTCGTGATCCTGGTCAAGCGTTATCCCGAAGCCCGGCCGCGCTCGGAGCTGCTGCGCTCGCGTGCTGTGACCGGCATGCTGTTCAAGCCGTTCGACGTCGAAGAAATACTCGCCACGATCAGAACGCGCGCGAAAACCGGCCTGAACTAGGGACGCGTCGCCGCTAAGGCCGGCCGCGAACGACATGGTCGTTCGTCCTGAAAGCGATCGTGGCCGAGGTGCCGATCGCGACTACTTTCCGCGAGCTCACGCCGTTTATCGCGGTCGACGTCGTCCGCCTGGCGCTGCCGATGGCGGACGCCGGGCGCGATCCAGCAGGGCTCGCGATCGCTTATCAGGTGACGATGAACGTCGCGCCGACCGAGGCGGAAGCGCGCGCCGGGATCGATCAGTACATTTCGCAGTACTACCCGGAGATGACGCGCAACAAGACCCTCGACTTGGACGAATGGGGCCCGATCGGCACCCCCGACCGGGTCGCGCGCTGGATCGAGACGTTACCGAGGCCAGCGTCACCGCCGTCGTCTGCCGCTTCGGCGCCATCGATCAACAGACGCAGGTGGCGCAGTCGTGAGCGAAGTGCTGCCGCGCTTCCGCCAGTCTAAAGGCGGTAGAGCGCGGCCGTATTCTCGGCGATGATTCCGCTCCGCGCTGCCGGCGTAGGTCCCTGGAGGAGCACCGCTACGGCGACAAAGCGCTATCTTTCCCACCACGCGGATGCAATAATTTTTCTTGTAAATGCAGCGTAGCGTCGGAGGGACGATGAAACTCTTGTCGGCTTTGCGCGTTTTTTTCGCCGGCCTTGCGGTCGCCATCGGCTCGGGCGCCGCCCAAGCCCAGCCAATGAAACTCGAGTTCCTGTTTCCGACGCCGACCCAGATCGGTCACGCACCGTACAACGCCGCCATCGACCAGGGCTTTTTTAAGGACGAAGGCCTCGAAATCGAAACCAAGTATCTAAGCGGGAGCGGCAACGTCTTTCGGTTGCTCGTTTCCGGTCAGGGCGACATCGCATATGTCGCGAACGGCGTAGTTCAAAGCGGCATTCTCGCCGGAGCCAACGTGCGCGCGATCAGCTCGGTGCAGCCGATCTCCGACCATCAGTTCATCGTCTCCGCCAAGGGGAGCGGTCGGATCGCCGACTATGCCGATAAGAAGATCGCGACGCTCACCGCCGGGGCGCTGACGTCGATCGAGCCGATGGCGCTCCTGAAGAAGCACGGAGCCCGAACCGACAAGATCGAGTGGATCATGTCGGGTGCGGTCGCCGCGCGGTTACAGGGGATCGCGGCCGGTACATTCGACGCAGCCGCCGTCGACCTATTCAATTCGCTCAAAGGTGTCCGCGGCGGCGATGCAAAGATTCTAGCCAGTATCCCCGCCGAGTTCCCGGGCTTCGGTTTGGGCTACGACGTCGTACGCGCGGATAGCTTGAAAGACCCGGCCAAGCGCAAGGCGCTCAAGGCCTATGTCAAGGCGCTGGTCAAAGGCGCCCGCTACGTGATGCAGAATCCAAAAGGGGCGACCGCCGGCATCATGAAGCGCCTGCCCAAGCTTGAGCCCGACCTGGTCGAAGAAACGATCGTCAAGCTCAACGAACTCAAGCTGTGGCCTCACAACGGCGGGGTCGAGCGATCGGTCACCGAATTCACTTCCCGCGTCCACGTCGAGTACGGCGGAACCGACCTCTACGCCCGCGAGGTCAAGTACGAGGAAATCGTCGATCCGTCGCTTGTGGACGAGGTGATCAAGGACCTCGGCAAGATCTGATCGGGCGCCCGCGCGATGGCCGCTTTCCGCGGCGGCGCCTTGCCCTCACTGGTCGCTCAGGCGATTCGCTTTCTTCGCGGTCACCCCGGTTTCGTCCGTACGTCGGTCGTACTCGTTTTTTTCTTGGTCTGGGAATGGGCGGCCGGCGACGCCAACCCGCTCCTGATGACGACGCCATCCAAGGTGGCGGTCGCCGCATGGGAGATGACCGTAAGCGGGGAATTGCCGAGCGCGCTGTTGGCAAGTTCGACCGCTTTCGCCGTCGGCATCGCCGTGACGATCGCCGGCGGATTCATACTCGGCGTTCTGATGGGGTATTTCTGGCCGCTCGAATATGTGATCGACCCGTTCGTCAATGCGCTGATCGCGGTTCCACGCGTCGCGCTGGTTCCCCTTCTTATTCTCTGGTTCGGGCTCGATCTCGCCGGCAAGACCGTCATTCAGACCCTGGTGGCGATCTTTCCGGTCATCATCAATACCTACGCCGGCGTCAAGAACGTGCGCGGAGGATTGCTTGAGATTGCCAGCGCCTTCGGAGCCAACGGGTGGCAGTCCTTCGTCAAGGTCGTGCTTCCGGCGGCGGCGCCGTTCGTTCTCGCCGGCGTGCGACTGGCGGTCGGGCTTGCGATCATCGGCATGATACTCGCCGAATTCTTCACCCAGATCACCGGGCTTGGCGGCTTGATCATCTCCTACTCCCACCAGCATGCGATCGCCGAAATGCTCGTACCGATCGTCATGCTCGGCTTGCTCGGGATTGGCATCACCCAGCTGGTGGCGCTATGCGAGCGGCGCGTGATGCACTGGCGCATGCTCGAACAAGAACGGATCCGTTGACCGCCCAAATCAAGAGAGAGTCCATATCCATGCCCTTCATCGTTGACGCCCACACGCATCCATTCGCCGGCCCCAATGTCGACCTAACCGGCGTCGTTCGGAAGAAGGGCGATGCCCTTACGCTTCGATTTCGTCACCCGAAGATTTTCCAAAAACTTCGATCCAACATGCACGATGTAACCGACCTCATGATCGCCGACATGGACGCGGCCGGTGTCGCTATGGCGGTCGTTCAACCGGCAACCGGCGGCGACATCGGGGTCGTTCCCCCGAATATCGGTGGCGGCGTCGATGGCGTGATTGCGGCGGTCAAGCGCAACCCTAAACGGCTGATCGGGCTTTTCACGGTTGCCGACGATGAGGTCGTCTATCGGCGGACCGACAAGGGGCGCGTGACGCGCGCCAACCAAAAAGAGTGGGCGCAAAAGATCAAGCATTGGGTCGAACGCGACAGCCTCAAAGGCTGCGGCGAAATCGTCGGATTCTCGCGGCACTCCGCGCCCGAACTCATCGCCGAGGACCTGATGCCGTTGATGGAAATCCTCGCCGACCACCGGCTACCGTTGATGGTGCCCACGGCGTGGACGCAGTTCGCAACCGCGCTTTATCACGGGGTGCCGTTTTTCGTCGACGACTTGGCTGAAGCGTTCCCCGAAGTGCCGATCATCATCACCAAGATGGGCCGCGGCTACCAATTCATCTTCGAGATCGCGCTCGCGGTCGCCTACAAGCACGTCAACGTCTATCTCGACACGGTTCAAGCTCCGAGCGAGCACGTCACGCGCGCAGTCCGCGAACTCGGCGCCGACCGGGTCATCTATGGTACCGACTGGAGTTCGACGTGGCGGCAGTCGAACCTGCCGAACGGCATCTATCCGAATACGCTGGCCGAGATCGACAAGGCCGGCCTGTCGGAATCGGACAAGGCGTGGGTGCTGGGAAAGACGTGCGCTAAAGTGTACGGCGTTTCGGCAGCGGACGCCTAAAGGCGGTAAAGCGCGGCCGTATTCTCGGCGATGATGCCGCTCCGCGCCGACGGCGTCAGGTCCTGAAGGAGCGCGCCGACCACGCCTTTGGCGTCGACCCCAATCGAGCGTACGTGCGGGAAATCCGACCCCCACAGGATCCGATCGAGCCGGAGCGATTCAAGCGCCTGCGCCGCCAGTGGGTCGTCGATCATGCAGTGCCAGAGCCGGTCTTTCACGTAGTCGCTCGCCTTGTGCTTGAGCTTCGGGATCGGCATGCGGTGCCCGAACGAAGACTGCATCTGGTCCAGGCGCCACATCCAGGGCGGCATCCACGACAGTTCGAACTCCGAGAGCACGATCTTCAGGCGTTCGAAGCGGTCGAAGATGCAGCCGAAGATGAACTCGTTGGCGGTCACATTGGCGGCCTCGGCGAACACGGCGAGCATCGCCTTGGGTGCGCTCTCCTGGTCCTTGCGGTCGTGGTAGTGGAACGGCGAAAAAATCTGGCCCGAGGCGCTGTGGAGCGTAACGGGAATGTCGAGTGCTTCCGCCGCGGCCCAGAACGGGTCGTAGACCTTGTCGCGGTAGGGCGGGTACCAGGCCGGCATGTCCATATTGATCAAGACGCCTTTGACGCCGCGCGCGGCGATGCGCTCGAGCTCGGCGACGGCGAAGTCAACGTCGTGCATCGGCACGAGGCCGATCGCGATCAGGCGTTCGGGCGCGTGACTGGCGAATTCGAGCAGCCAGTCGTTGTAGACCTGGGCCGCGTCCTTGAGCACGTCCTCGCGGCACGAGCGCAGCAGCACCATGCCTTGGGTCGGGTACATCACCTCGGCCTCGATCCCGGCCGCGTCCTGGAACGCGACCCGCACTGCCGGGTCGAACCCGGCCGCGGCGTAGCCCGACGCTTTCGCTTCGTCGTCGATTCGCTCCAGCCGCATCACCTCGCGGCCGATGTAGAAGAACTTACCGGCGACGCCGCGGAACTCCGGTATGAGCCGGGGCGTCGCCTCGCCGAACCGCGCATGGAGGGCCTTGGCCCACAGATCGAGCGGCTCCATCACGTGCGAGTCGCCCGAGATGATGCGGTTCGTGGGAGTGCGTTCGGTCATCGCGGCATACCACCACAGGGCATCAACGAACACAACCTGCCCGGGCACTCGCTCCACGCTCGATCGTCGCAGCTGCTGACATGGGGGTGCTCCTGCTTGCGGACGTCAGATCTCCACTCGGAGTACCCCTTCCCGCCCTGACACAAAACTCCGTACCTCACCGAGCCGGCGTCGCTCGATGACAACCGTTCGCATCCAGCGGATACTAGCGTCCCTCTCTCGCAACCGGAGAATGGCGATGCGCGATTTTTCCGATATTTCTTGGCCAGCGGCCGACTTCAGCCGCGTGCCCTACGCGGTATTCGGCGATCTCGACATCTTCGAGCTCGAACAGGAACGGGTATTTCGCGGACCGGTCTGGTGTTACCTCTGCCTCGACACCGAGGTCTCGAAACCGGGCGACTTCAAGACCGTGTTCGTCGGCGACCGGTCGGTGGTCGTCAACCGCGCGCTCGATGGCTCGCTTTACGCTTTCCTCAATCGCTGTGCGCATCGCGGATCGACGTTGGTGCGGGAAAATGCCGGTAACCGCAAAGACCACACCTGCATCTACCACCATTGGTCCTACGACCTGAACGGCAAACTGATCGGCGTGCCGTTCCAGCGCGGCATCAACGGCCAGGGCGGCATGCCGTCGACGTTCCACAAAGCCCAACACGGATTGAAAATGCTGCGCGTTGCGAGCTACCGCGGCGTCGTATTCGGCACGTTCTCGGATCAAGTCGAACCGCTCGAAGAATTTTTGGGCGCGCCGATGCTGGCATTTTTCGATCGCATGTTCGCGAAGCCGGTTGAAGTCCTGGGCTATGCCCGCCAGCGCATGCCCTCGAATTGGAAGGCCTACTTCGAGAACCTCACCGACCCCTATCACGCCGGGCTTTTGCACCAGTTCCAAACGACGTTCGGGTTATTCCGTCAGACGCAGAAAGGCGGCACGATCATGGACGATCTGCGCCGCCATCAAATCCAATACGCCCACCTCGACAGCGATGATCTCGCGACGGTCGAAACGGCTTATCAAGGCACCGGCGTCTACAACGCATCGCTAAGGCTGCAGGACCCTTCGATCGTTGAATATCGCACCGAAGAGGGCGACGCTGGACAGGCGATCTACATGATGTCGCTGTTCCCCAGCGTGATGTTCCAGCGCCTGTCGAACTCGCTCGCAACGCGGCAAATCCGACCGCGCAACCCCGACGAGTTCGACTTGTACTGGACCTTCTTCGGTTATGCCGACGACGATCCGGCGATGCGCGAGATGCGCCTGCGCCAGGTCAACTTGGTCGGACCGGCCGGCCTGATTTCGATGGAAGACGGCGAATCAGGGGTCGAAGTACAGCGCGCGATCCGGCGCGAACGTCACGACCACTCGGTGATCGAGATGGGCGGCGTCGGCGACATCATCGATCAAGATCATACGGTGACCGAGGTCCCGATTCGCGGGTTCTGGCGCTATTACTGCCAGCTCATGGGGTTTGGTCCGGGCACGCCGCAAGGCTGAGAGCCGTCCGAGCGTTATCGCCCAGCCGCGTTGGCGTAGGCCGCTGCGGTTGTGCCGGCGATCCGACCGAAGACCGCGCCCGACGTAAGTCCGGTGCCGCCGGGATAGTTAAAGTAGAACAAGCCGCCGACCATTTCGCCGGCGGCGAAGAGGCCGGGAATCGGCGCGCCGTCCGAATCGATCACCCGCGTATCGTTGTCGATGCGTACGCCGCCGAAGGTAAAGGTGATGCCGCAGCCGACGCCATAGGCTTCGAACGGCGGCGTATCGAGGACGTTGGCCCAGTTCGACTTCGGCACGGCCAGGCCTTTGGTCCCGCGACCGTCCTTGACCGTCGGATTGAAGGGGACGCCGGTCATGACCGCGGCGTTGTAGTCGCCGACAGTACGCACGAACGATGCGGCATCGACGCCGTCGAGTTTGGTCGCGAGCTTTTCGATCGTCGGCGCGGTCTTTTTCGTCACCTGCCGAATGCGGTACTCGTCGCGCAACAGCTTCAAGACCTTGCCGTCGAAGACTTGCCACGCGAACTGCCCCGGTTGGTTCAGTATGACGCGGCCATACTTGGCGTAGGTGTAGTTGCGAAAATCGGCGCCCTCATCGACGAATCGCCGGCCTTCGGCATTGACCATGATGCCGAACGGGTAGCTGTGCTTCTGGAAATTGTCGCCGACCGCCAGATCGCCGAACGGCGGCGCGTTCATGTCCCATCCGACGGCGTGACAGCCCGACCAGTTGCCCCACGGCATGGCCCCGATGTCGAGCGCCATGCGCAGGCCATCGCCGGTGTTGAATCGGCTCCCGCGTACCTTCGCCAGCTCCCAGCCGGGGCCGAGGTAGCGGGTCCGCCACTCGGCGTTGGCCTCGAAACCGCCGCAGGCGAGCACCACCGATTTGGCCGCGATCGTCGTCGTGCGGCCGGCGATCCGAGCCTCGACGCCCGCGATTCCGTCATCGTCGCGGCGAAGGCTCAACGTTCGCGCGCCATAGACGACGCGCATGCCGTTTTTCGCCGCCGCGCCGTACAGCGCCTCGACCAATCCCGGGCCACCGCCCCAGGCTTCGACCGTGAGACCGCCCCAGAATTTGAACCGGCCGTCGATCTTGAACGCCTGTCGGCCGTACATGGGCGCGAAACGCACGCCCTTGCCGCGCATCCATGCCAGGGTGTCGAAGCTCCGCGTCACCAACAGCTCGGTGAGGTCGGGATCGGCGCGGTCCTGGGTGACGCGCGCCATGTCGTCGAAATACTGCTCGGTCGTGTAGACGCCGAAGTCGGTGTTGCGCCGCTCGTCGGGGCTCAAATCGGGCATGAGCGCGACCAGGTCGTCGATGCCGCGATAGACCACGCGCATCGCGCCGGCGGTGAAGCGACTGTTGCCGCCGCGCTCATCGAGCGGAGCACGCTCGAGAACGATCACATCGAGCCCGCTTTCGCGCGCGGCCAGCGCCGAACAGAGCGCCGCGTTGCCGCCGCCGACCACGACGATGTCGCACGCCAAGTCAGGCATTTCGTACCCGCGAGCCGGGGATCAAAATCGATCCTTCCATCAACCGCCGCGCCGTGCGGTAGACGACCACGCTTTCCGCGATCGGGTCGGCACCGCCCTGCACGCGGGCAGCCAAGTCGATGGTTCCTGACGGATGGCCGAGGCGGACATCTGCGCCCGACGCGCTCGGGGGTCGAGCCACGCCATGGACAACGGTGCCTTCGACGCGGGCCGCAACCGCGGTGCACATCGCCGCCGTGAGCGCGACGGCGCGGTGCGGTCGTCCCATCGACAGCATCCGGACGGTGAGGTCCATCGCGCCCGCGCTGACGAACGTGCCGGAAAGAGTCGTCGCATCCGCCGGCGGCGCCACCAGCACGATTTTCGGATTGGCTTGCGACGAGCGGCTGGCTGCTTCGGGGGTCTTGGCAATGCCCATAGCGACAGCGGCAGCCGCGCGAATTGCCTCGATCTTGTTCAACAGCGCGCGGTCGCGCTCGATCGCCTCCGGCAACTCGGTGCCCGCCAATCCGAGCGCCGCGGCGGCAAGGAACACGCAGGGATTGGTGGCATCGACCAGCGACACCTCGATCGATCCGAGTCCGGCGACGGGCAATGCTTGCCGCGCCAGGCCGGTCGGCAACAGGCGGCCAGTGACGGCGCCGCCGGGTTCGAGAAATTCCAGCCGAATACGGGCGCCGCGTCCGGCGACGCCGAGGAGCTCGTAATCGCCCTCGACGTCGGCGCGACCCGCGCGCAGAGGGAATTCGGCGACGATCATCTTGTTCGTGTTGGTGTTGTGAATGCGCACCGTGGCGCGGCTTCCGCTCGGCGCGACCAAGCCTTCGTCGACCGCGAACGGCCCGACCGCCGATGACATGTTGCCGCAATTGCCGCTGTAGTCGACGACCGGCTCGCCGACAAGAACCTGGCCGAAGGTGTAGTCGACGTCAGCGTCGGCGCGCGACGGTGGACCCACCACCACGATCTTGGACAGCGAGGAAATGCCGCCGCCCAAGCCGTCGAGCTGGCGCCCGTTCGGATCGGGACTGCCGATGGCTGCCAGGAAGATCGGATCCCAGTCAGCGCGGGACAGCGGCAAGTCGCGGCGATGGAACACCGGCGCCCGGCTGGTGCCGCCGCGCATAAAGACCGCCGGGATGCGGATCTGCGTCACTGCTCGACGTTCAAGCTGCCGCCGCCGCGGCGCCGGCGATCTTGCCGAAGACCGCACCGGACACGAGTCCGGTGCCGCCCGGATAGTTGTTGTGAAACAGTCCGCCGACCATTTCGCCGCAGGCAAAAAGGCCGGCAATCGGCTTGCCGGCGACATTGATCACACGGCCGGTGCTGTCGATGCGGACGCCGCCGAAGGTAAAGGTGATGCCGCCGGTCACGGGGTAGGCGACGAACGGCGGCGTGTCGAGCCGGAGTGCCCAGTTCGATTTGGGCAGCGCCAGTTCCTTTGTCGCCAAATGGTCGAGCACGGTCGGGTCGAAGCCGTCGTTACGCGCGGCATCGTTGTACTCCGCGAGCGTTCGCAGACACGCCGATCGATCGACATCGAGTTGGCCGACGACCTCGGCCAGCGTTTCACCCTTGACCGGTTGGGAGGTCTTGTAACGACCTTCGAGCAGGTGCAGCACTTTCGAGTCGAAGAACTGATACGCCACGCCGCCCGGCTGGTTGAGGATGATGCCGCCGAGCTTGGCGTAGGTGTACCACTGGAAATCCTCGCCCTCGTCGAAAAAACGGCGGCCTTGTCCGTTGACGAGAACGCCGAACGGGTAGGAAAGGCGATTGGTCTTGTCGGTCAACTTGCGATCGCCATAGGCCGGTGCCTCGGCGTTGATCGGGGTCGAGTGGCAGCCGGTCCAGTGCCCGTAGGGCAGCGCACCGATATCGATCGCCATGCGCAGTCCGTCGCCGGTATTGTGCGGTGTACCGCGGACCTTGGCGTGATCCCAGGGGCGGCCCAAATAGCGGGCGCGCCATTCCGGGTTCGCCTCGAATCCGCCGCAACCGAGAACGACCGCTTTGGCCGATATCTCGGTGTAGCCGTCGCTGCCGTCGGCGACGACGCCGGTAACGCGGCCTTTCTTGTCCTGAATCAACCGAGCGACGGCCGCTTCGTAGCGTATCTCGATGCCCCGTTTCTCGAGGATGGCGAACCAGTGTTTGGAAAGCCCGACGCCCTCGTGCTCGGCGCGGATGACGGCGCCGGTTGGCCATTTGATCTCGTTGCCGATCTTGATCGCGCTCAAGGAGACTGCGGCCTCCATCGGAACGCCCTGTTGTTTGACCCACAGGATCGTTGCGAAGGAGCGGTCGATGAGAATGGTCGAAAGTTCGGGGTCGGTGCGATTGCCGGTAACGCGCTTCAAGTCGCGCGTGAATTCGGCAGCTGGGTAAGGCGGGACGCCCTTCACGAATCCCGGCGCTTTTCGCTCGACGTCGGGAACCAATGGTAGCAGCTCCTCGGTCCGATCGAATGCGATCCGAAACAATCCGCCGCTGTAGTGCGTGTTGCCGCCTCGCATCGCCTCCGAGGCCTTCTCGAGCACCAATACCCGTTTGGCGCCCTGTTCGCGCGCGGAAACAGCCGCGGCGCACGCGGCATTTCCGGCGCCGACCACGATCACGTCATATTCGGGCAACTCGACCTCCTCCAGCGTTCGTCAGGACCGGCCGGAGCCATGCGACGACGCTCGGTACGGTTTTCGGCGCCGACGAGCTGTTTTGGGTTTCTTAGCCGAAATCCGCAGCAAGACCACCAGCCGGTTCGTATTGTCGAGATGTTCGAGATCGTTGACGAGATCGATGATCTTATCCGCCGTTTCGTTCGGCAAGCGTCGTTTCACGAGGGCTCGAAACTTTTGCTCGATGTCCGCCGCCGACACCGGGCTCTCCGGACCGCCGCGCCGCCGTAGAACTTCCTTCGCGATCGATCGACCGTCACGAGTCGTGACGGTGACGGTGCAGGCATGGCGATGCTCAGCGCCGCGCGCGTCGATCGCCGGGTCGATGCGCGCTTCAATCCGATTTACCAGCGCCAGGACGTTTGGGTCGCTTAGACGCGCGGCGCGGTACTGGTCGACGAACGCTTGGCCGTCGAGCGCCATCACCGCAAGGCCGTAATACAGATTCATTTGCGCCGAGGTCACGCTCTTCGCGTTGTACGGCCAAGCGCAATGCTTGTGGGTCAACGAACTCACGCCCACGTCGATTCGGTCGACATCGGCAGCTGTCATACGGTTCTCATCCATGATCGAACGCAGACCGTCGAGGGCGGTATGAATGCTGGTGACGGCGGCGTGCATCTTGAACCCGACCGCGAGGACTTCCCAACTTGCTCCGAGATCCGACACCAGCCGCGAGACATCGGGCGCGCCCGCGAGCGAACTCAAGAACCCTCCATACGGGGCCTCGACGATATCGCCGATGCCGGTAAAACCACGCTGGGCGAGGAGCGCGGCGTAAACCCCGCTTTGCGCGGCGCGTCCGGAGTGGAAGCGTTTGACGTCAGCGCCCTCCTGCGCGGCCATGAGGCCGGCGGCCTGGGAGCCAGCGATGCCGAGAGCATTCTGCGTTTGCACCGGCGTGAGGCCGAGCGAGCGTGCGGCGGTCGCGGCGGCGGCGAACGTCCCGGAGGTTCCCTGCGGATGAAAGCCACGAAAAAAAAGCGCCTGTCCGGCGGCGCGGCCGATGCGCGTGCCGACCTCGTATCCGGCGAGGATCGCCGTCAATAGCGCACGGCCGGTTACACCGCCTTGCCTTTCGGCGAGGTTCAAGGCGACCGGCACCGTCAGGGAGTTCGGATGGAAGATCGCCGCCCGATGGATGTCGTCGAGTTCGAAGGCGTGTCCGGCGGTAGAGTTGACGAGCGCGGCGAAGGACGCGGATGTCCGGATCGAGGTACCGAAAATCGAGGCTTCAGGTCGCCCGCCTTGATCCTCGACCATCGCCGCCACGGTCTTGGTCCACGGCAGGTTGGCCCCGAACACGCAACACCCCAACGCATCGAGCACGCAACGCTTGAGTTGCTGCAGAACGGCGGGAGGTGCATCGCGAAGGCGCAAGCCGGCTCCGAACTGCGCAAGCGTCCGGGTGGCATGGGGCGAAAGCGTTTCCGGCGGATTGGTGCGGTCGTTCATGGCGGCGCTTCGATCCGGCCCGAATTACGGTCGGTAGTTTGGACTATTGAGTGCGCGCCACACCAGATCGTCGAAGTGATGGACGGCGTGTTCGCTCCGTACGCCGCGCTCGCGATCGACCATGAGGCGTCCCTGGGTGTAGCCGCGCGCGTGCGCCCCCCGCTGCTGCGCTTCCATGGCGCCAACGTCCTGCGGTACAACGATGTTCCAGTAGAAATCGATGCCTTCCATGTCCCGGTCGGTCGGCACCGCGCTCGGGCAGAGATTGTCGACGCTGAACACACAACTTTCCGCGCCGGTCGGCACGACCCGCTGGATCTTGAAGTTTGCGGCGCCGCGGTGGCTCAAGAACACCAGATTAGGCCACAGGAACCAGATGTAGGTCTCGTAGATGAGCGGCGAATCGGCGTCGACCTTCGGCATGATGCCGTCGCCGCTGCCATCGATCTCGTCGGGATCGGCGCGGCTGATGTGGCGCGACCAAATCGCGTGCTGCTCGTTGATCCACCGCGTCTTGCTGCGGCTGCCAAACCCGACCTTGGGGTGCAGCACCGGGCAGTGGTAGCACTCGTTCTGGTCGAGAATGTACTTCCAATTGCAGGCGAGCGGACGAGCATCGGCGCGGACCGAGATCATGTCGTCGTAGCCTCTGACTCGGGCGCGGATATCGGCGTCGAGTCCGGCGGCCTGGACCGCGAGCGCCGGCGCGCGCGGGTCGAGGTTCACGAACACCATGTTGGCGAACACTTCCACTTGCACCGCGGCGAGGCCGAAGTCCTCGAGGCGGAAGCCGGCGACGTCCTCGGCATTGCCCGCCGCCTTGAGAGCGCCGG
>CAMDOQ010000041.1 GCA_945903685.1 Rhizobium sp. Q54 | reverse complement strand
TCTCGACGACGCTCGCCGCCGCCAAACCGGCCAGTTGGCGAAACACCGTCTTGGTCTGCGCGCCGATCGTTCCTTTCTCATAGAGCTCGCGGCAAGCGCTACGCCGCAATTTGCCGCTCGAGGTCTTGAGCACAGCGTGCGGCGGCGCCAGTACGACGTCGTCGGCGGGCGAGCCCAGGATCGTGGCGGCGGTCGCGTCGATCGCAGCGCGTAACGCGGCGCGGCGGTCGGGCGCGGTCTCGCGGGTCTCGGCGACGATCACTAGTTTCTCGGTCGCCGTACGGGAGTCGCGAACCCCGAATACAGCGACGCAACCCTTGCGGACTCCCGACACTTCGCCGACCGCGGCCTCGATCTCTTGCGGATAGATATTACGCCCGGCGCGGATGACGATGTCCTTGACCCGCCCGGTGAGGAAGAGTTCCCCGTTCCAAAGATAAGCGCGATCGCCGGTCTCGACCCATCCATCGCCGGCGAAGAGTTCGCGCGTCCTGGCATCGTTCCGGTAGTAACCCTGGGTCGACGATGGCCCGCGGAACTGTAGCCGGCCTTCGCGCCGCTCCGCCACTTCGCGGCCAGTCGCATCGACCACCCGCATCTCGTGACGCGGCAGCGCGAGGCCGCAGCCGACCACTTCAATCGCGTCCGCCGCGTCGGGCCCGACCGGGGTCGCCTCGCCGCGTTCCGCCAACGCCCGGCGGTCGATGCGGTCGATGACATAACGGCGGCCGGGAGGCGGAAACGCCAGGCCGACACTCGACTCGGCCAACCCAAATACCGGCGCCAGCGCTTCCGGCTTGAACCCGTAGCGGCCGAAGCGCTCGGTGAAGCGCCGCAACGTATCCGGATTGACCGGTTCGGCACCGTTTACCGTCATCCGCACCGACGACAGATCGAGCCCGACCAGCTTGGCGTCGTCGATCCGGCTGGCACAGAGTTCGTAGGCGAAATTGGGCGCGCCCGAGATCGTGGCGCGGCGCCGATGCAGCTCCCAAAGCCAGGTTTCCGGCCGCGCCAAGAACACGAGCGGCGAGGTGATCGAGACCGGCATCGCGAAATACAGGCTGCCGAACCACGCTCCGATCAGACCCATGTCGTGATAAAGCGGCAGCCAGCTCACGAACACATCGCGCGTCGGATCGACCCGGATCGCCTCGCCCATGGCGCGGATGTTGGCGAGCAGATTGGCGTGGGTAAGGACGACCCCTTTGGGGTCGCCGGTGCTGCCCGAGGTGTACTGGATGAGCGCGATGTCGTCGCGCGTCACCGGGCGCGGCCGCGTCGGCGCGGCTGGTTCGGCCGCCAAGGCAGCGACGGTTTCGATCCGCGCCAACGATACGACTTGGGCGCGAAGGACGAGCGCGAGGTTCCGCGCTTCGGGAATCGTGATGAGGAGCTTGGCGCCCGCGTTCGCAAGAATGGTCGATTGCCGCCGCATGTGATCGGCGAGCTGGGCCGGGCGTACTGGCGGATAGATCGGAACTGGGGTCGCGCCAGCGTAGAGGATACCGAAGAACGCCGGAAAGAACTCGGCCGAGGTCGGCAGCATCAGGGCGACTCGATCGCCGGGCTCGATGTTGCGCTTGATCAGGCCGCGCGCGACCGCTTGGGCACGCTCGGCCAGCATTCGGTAGGTGATCGTGGTATCGCCTGATTCGGGATCGACCAGCCAGATATGCGGCCGATCGCCATGCGCGGCGACATGCCAGGCAAGCACGTCGATCAACGTTTCCGCCGAAGCCGGTGCCGCCTCGGCCGGCCCGAGCGCCGCGGTGACGGCATGGACCGCGGCCGGCGACGCACCCGGCGTCGCGCCGTGGACCGCAACCAGCAGATCGCGAACCGTCTCGGCCTCGGCAAAAGCGCGCTCGGCCACGCGTACCGCGAACGCACGCTCGACCCTGAGCACCAGCTCGGTGCGGGCCAAGCTGTCGAAGCCCAAATCGCTGTCGAGGCGGCTTTCGAGCGCGACCCGTAGGTGCACCGATTGCGGCCGCAGTTCGACCGCGAGCGCGCGCACGATCGCGAGCAGCTTGCCCGCATCGTCCGGGAGCGAGGCTTCACGATCGAGCGATGGTTCAGCCATGACCGGCAGTTCGTGATTCCGGCCGTCACCATAGCAATAAACTCGGCCCCCGCCACGGCGGCCAGCGATGCGCGCGGTTTGACAGCCGCGCCACGCTCGCCTACGGAACCGCCATGCGACACATCCTCGTGATCAAGCACGGCGCGTTGGGCGACATCGTGCTCGCGACCGGGCCGTTCCGCGCAATTCGCGATGCGCACGCCGGCGACTCCATCACGCTGCTAACCGCGTCGTCGTTCGCCGCATTCCTCACGCCTTCGCCCTATTTCGACGACATCTGGATCGACGATCGGCCGGAATTTTGGCGCGTCGTAGCGTGGTGGCGCCTGTTTCGTCGCTTGCGCGCGGCACGGTTTGATCGCGTTTACGATCTTCAGACCTCGGACCGGAGCGCGCTCATCTACCGCGTGCTCGCGTGCGGAACTCGGCTCCAATGGTCGGGAATCGCCCGCGGCTGCTCGCACCCCCATGCCAATCCGCGGCGCGATTTCCTCCATACGATCGAGCGTCAGGCCGAGCAGCTCGCGGCGGCCGGTATCGCTTCGACCCCGCCGCCGAACCTCGATTGGGTGCCAAGCGACGTCAGCCGTTTCGCGCTGCCGCCGCGCTACGCCTTGGTCGCCCCCGGCGGCGCCGCACACCGCCCGGAGAAGCGCTGGCCGGCCGAACGTTTCGTTGCCATCGCCGACGAGCTGCGCGCCCGCGGCATCGCCCCGGTTCTGATCGGATCGAGCGGCGAGCGCGATCTTCTCGCCGGGATCGCCCGGACCGCCGGTGCCATCGACCTCGGCGGACGCACCGAACTCGCCGACATCGTCGGGCTGGCCCAGGGTGCCACGCTCGCGATCGGCAACGACACCGGGCCGATGCACGCGGCGGCGGTCGTAGGCTGTCCGGTTATCGTCTTGTTTTCAGCCGCATCCGACCCGGCGATCACGGCGCCTAGGGGTCCCCGCGTCGAGGTGCTCCGGGGCCCTCGCCTAGCCGAACTCACGGTCGAGGAGGTCAGCAAACGGCTCGCGGCTTGGCTGTAGCGCTCCTGGCTTGTACGCGCGCCGGCCTCATCCCATATTCCGTTGATCCCGACGATACGCACAGGAACGATTCGACAATGCAAATACGCTTTCTGCCACTGACCGCAGCGGCCCTCACCGGCTTCTTGTTCGCGCAAGCCGCCGTGCTCCCGGCACGAGCCCAGGGAGCACTGACGATCGCCACTCAAGCCGAGGGCTCGAGCTACCATCAGATCGGAACGTCGCTCGCAGAGTATTTGAACGCGGCCGGCGTTGCGGCCCAGGTCAAGCCATATAAAAGCTGGACTGAGTACCTGCGGCCTATCGACAAGGGCGAGGTCGGCGTCGGATTCGTGATCGGCATCGACGCCGGTGCCTCGTTCCGGGCGAAAGACGAAGCCGCACGCCTGACCAACTTGCGTACACTCGGCCGCCTGTGGACGATCCGCTACACCTACCTCGCGCGGAGCGCGCTTGGGATCAAGAACTTGGCCGGCTTGCGCGGCCGCCGGGTTGGGTTCGACGTGACCGGCAACCCAACCTTGTCGGAAGTCAACGCCGTCTTGCTCAAGACCGTGGCGCTCGGCGCCCGCGATATGAAAGCGTCGGAGATCGCCGGCTTTCCCGACGGGATCCGGCGCCTGACCTCGGGTGAGCTCGAAGCGGTGCCGATCGCGGTCGGGGTTCCCCTGGTCCGGCAGGCTCGGCTCGGCATTGAAGGCGGCGTCAACTACGTCTCGTTGTTCGGTCCCAACGCGACGACCGACTTTCTCGCTAACCTGCTGCCCGGCCTGTATGTCGTCGAGCTGCAGCCCGACGAGCGCATTCCCGAGCTAAAAGAACCGACGCGCGCCGTCGCGTTCGACGTGTTTTTGATCGGCCACGCACAGCTGAGCGACACAACCGTCGGCGCGATCCTCAAGCAGATGACCGAGAAACAGGCGGAGCTCGACGAGCGGCATCCGGTCTTGCGTCCGGTGGAGGGAACGATCGCCAGTCAGGACCGTACGGCCGAACTAGCGGCGCCGACCAACCCGATCCCTTACCACCCGGGGGCGATCGCTTACTTCAAGACGGTCAACGCCTGGAACGACGCCAACCAGCGCGCCGAAGAGCGCTTGAAACGCCCGCGCTAGTCAGCGCGGCGGAGCGGTGTCACGCGCGCCCCCGCTTTGACCTCGCCGTCCCAGCGGCGTCCAAACCGATTGTCGATTCCGAACTGATCGAGCACGCGGGCGACGAAGTGGTCGACGAGGTCGTCGATCGTCGTGGGCGCCCCGTAAAACGCCGGCATCGGCGGCATGATGACGACCCCAAGCTGCGCGAGCTTGGCCATGTTCTCGAGTTGGATCGCGGTGAGCGGCGTTTCGCGCGGCGCCAATAACAACTTGCGGCGCTCTTTCAACGCGACCTCCGCGGCGCGGTGGACGAGGTTGTCGGACAGGCCATGCGCGAGTTGCGCCACCGTCCGCATCGAGCACGGCACGATCGCCATGCCGGCGGTCAGAAACGAGCCTGAGGAAATCGCCGCGCCGAAGTCGCCGGGCTGGTACCAGGCGTGCGCGCGAGCGCGAACGTCGTCGATGGCGCGGCCGGTCTCGTGTTCGAGCGTCTGCTGGCCCCATTTGCTGACCACCAGATGGGTCTCGACCCCGGCCGTCGCCAGTGCTTCGAGCAGGCGGACGCCGTAGACCGAGCCGGTCGCTCCGGTGATCGCAACCACAAGGCGCATGCGTTTCCTCCCGGATTACGCGTTCGGCGGCGCGTACTTCTTGATCGCGCGTTGCAGCACGCGCTGCAGCTCCCGTCCGGTCTCGCCGCCGTCGCCTGCGATTTGTCCGACGATCACGGCTTTGATCGCGTCGACATGAGCGCGCACGAGTTCGAGATAGGCGTCGGTGTGCGGCGCGTCGACCACGGTGAATTTATAGAGCGAATCGGCGAACGTCGTGATCAGCGGATACCCGAAGGTACCGCCCTGGCCCTTGAATTCGTGCGCGGCCTGGTTGATTTGGCGGAAATGCTCGTCGCGCTGGTCGGGCGAGAGGCCGGCGGCATCGGCGCACAGCTTGACCAGGTGTTCGACTGTTCCCCGGACGTACTTGGGATAGTCCTTGCCGGCGCGTTGGAACGTCGCCTCGGCTCGCGCGATCACCTCGGGCAGGATGATCACCGACTGGTTGGCGGCGCCGCCCGCCTTATCGCGGAGACGGTTGCGGAAACGGTAGAACCGGACCCGCGTGTGACCTTCGGGCGGGTGCTCGTCCCAATCGGGATTGTCGCTGTCGCTCATCGCGTCAATTCTGGTCGTAGACGACGTCGGCGTCCTTGTCCTTCACCACCCGGCGTTCCATGCCCTCGACTTCGAGCGCGCGCCGCCTGCGATCGGGGCCGAAGAACTTGGGTGACGAAACGAACTGGCGTGGGCGTTCGATGACGGCAAGAACGCGGTTGCAGAGCGTCGCGATCGAGTAAGGTTTGATCATGAACTCGGTCACGCCGGCGTCGCGCGCCTGGCGGAGCCGCGGCATGTCGGCAAAGGCCGTCACCATCACGAACGGGACGAAGCGATCGGGCGAGTCCTTGGCGCGCCGGACCCACCGGAGAAGCTCGAGGCCGTCGACCGGCTCCATCTGCCAGTTCGAAACGACCATATCAATCGACATCAGGCCGCCGCGCGACGGGCTCTTGCCGATCGCCCGGAGGAAGTCGATCGCCTCGCCGCCGTGCGAGGCGGCGTCGACCCGGCCGAAGCCGAGGTTCTTGAGCACCGACGTCATGAGATGCCGCATGAAGCCGTTGTCCTCGACCACGAGGATGGCGAAGCGTTCGAAATCGTAGGAGGCAACCGCGGACATGGCTGGATGGGCGTGGCGTGGGAGGGAAGGCTTTACTCCGAGTGCTCAGTCGAAGCAATAGGGCGCGGCCCGGGCGAGCCTAGGTTTGTCGAAGACGATTCGGATAAATCGGGTTTTTCGACGGTCAGCGCACCGTCCATGTCGCGCCGCGTGCCAGCATTCGCGTCAACGCCGCCCGCCGATCCGGGCTCACCCGCTTCCGGATCCGCTTGTCGACCTCGGCGTCGTAGGAGGACGCGGCCGGATTGCAGTAGAGCACGCCGAGCGCGACTGGAAATTCGGCTCCCTCCATCGTCGCCAGCATGGTGGCGAGGATGCGGTTGGTCTCGTCGTGCACCAGAACCTCGCCGACGCCGACGCCGCCCTCGCCGACGTGGACGACCTCGAGCGCCAGGCTGCCCGGCTTGACGCGCAAGCCTTTGCGGCCCCCGGCAAACAGGAGCGGCTTACCGTGCTCGAGGTGGATTTGGCGCTCGGCGGCGACGTCCTTGGCGGCGAAATCGTCGAACACCGCGTCGTTGTATACGATGCAGTTCTGGAAGATCTCGACGAACGAGGCGCCGACGTGGTCGTGCGCGCGTTTGAGCACGATCGGGAGGTGCTTTTGCAGGGTGTCGATCGAGCGGGCGACGAAACGCGCCCCGGCACCGAGCGCGAAGGCAGCGGCGATCACCGGCGGATCGAACGACCCGAATGGGGTTGAGGGAGAGCGCGTGCCGGGCCGCGAGGTCGGCGAGTACTGGCCCTTGGTCAGGCCGTAAATCTCGTTGTTGAAGAGCAGGATCTGCATGTTGACGTTGCGGCGCAATACATGAAGCAGGTGGTTGCCACCGATCGAGAGCCCGTCGCCGTCGCCCGTCACCAGCCAAACGTCAAGTTCCGGATTGGCGAGCTTGATCCCGGTGGCGATCGCCGGTGCGCGGCCGTGGATAGTGTGGAAGCCGTAGGTCGAGACGTAATAGGGAAAGCGCGACGCGCAGCCAATGCCCGACACGAACACGGTCTTCTCGCGCGGTACCCCGAAATCGGGCAGCACCCCCAGCACCGACTTCAAGATCGCGTAATCGCCGCAGCCCGGGCACCAACGCACCTCTTGGTCGGTCGCGAAGTCCTTGGGTGTCAGCTTGATCGGCGCGTTCATGTTACTGCTCCAGGAGACGGTTGATCGCTGCTTCGATCTCCGCGATCTTGAACGGCTGGCCGTTGACTTTGGACAAGCTCTCCGCCGGCACCAGATACTGCGCACGCAAGATGGTCGCGAGTTGACCCTTATTCATCTCCGCGACCA
The DNA here is from genome assembly GCA_945903685.1 of Rhizobium sp. Q54. Classification (GTDB taxonomy): domain Bacteria; phylum Pseudomonadota; class Alphaproteobacteria; order SHVV01; family SHVV01; genus SHVV01. The sequence continues at coordinate 8,594 of CAMDOQ010000041.1, read as the reverse complement.
GCACTTTGTCGTAGCCGGCGAGCACATCGGCCAGGTTGCGTGGCATCGGCCACATGTGGCGAAGGTGGATGTGCGCAACCGCGCCGCCGTTGGCGCGAACGTTGTCGACCGCCCGGCTGATCGGCCCGTAGGTAGAGCCCCACCCCACCACCGCGATTCGGCCCGAGGTCGCGCCGGAATCGACCGTTTGCAGCGGAATATCGTTGGCGATACCGGCGATCTTGGCCACGCGCACGTCGGTCATACGCTGGTGGTTGGCGGGCTCATAGGAAATGTGGCCGCTGTCGTAGGCTTTCTCGATGCCGCCGATCCGATGTTCGAGGCCCGGCGTGCCCGGTACCGCCCACACCCGGGCCAACGTGTCGGGGTCGCGCAGGAACGGATGGAAGCCTTCAGGCGCGGTTCGGAACTTGACCGGAAACGGGGCCAGCGCGTCGATCTTGGGAAGCGGCCACGGCTCGGCGGCGTTGGCGATATACCCGTCGGTCAGCAGGATAACCGGCGTCATGTACTTGGTCGCAAGCCGCACCGCTTCGATCGCGACTTCGAAACAATCGGCTGGCGAGTGGGCCGATAGCACCACGACGTGGGTGTCGGCATTGCGCCCGAACACGGCCTGGAACAGATCGGACTGCTCGGTCTTGGTCGGCATGCCGGTCGAGGGCCCGGCGCGCTGCGAATTGACCACGATCAAGGGCAGCTCGGTCGCGACCGCGAGGCCGATCGCTTCGGTCTTGAGTGCGACGCCGGGACCCGAGCTCGAGGTCACGCCGATCGAGCCGGCGTAAGAGGCACCGATCGCCGCGCACGCGGCCGCGATCTCGTCCTCGGCTTGGAACGTGGTCACGCCCAGTTCGGCCATCGTCGCCAACGCATGGAGCAAGGTCGAAGCCGGGGTGATCGGGTACGAGCTGAAGAACAGCGGCAGCTCCGCCAACTGCGCGCCGGCGGCGAGGCCGAAGGCGATCGCCTCGTAGCCGGTGATGTTGCGGTAAGTCCCCGGCGCGATCACGGCCGGCGGGATCACATAGGCTTCGACGCCCTCCGGCAGTTCGGCGGTTTCGCCGTAGGCGTGGCCGGCGTCGAGCGCCGCGGTATTGGCGGTGCCGAGATCGGGGCGGTCCTTGAACTTTTGCGCGAGCCAGGCGTGGGTCGGTTTGCGGTCGCGCCCGAACATCCAATAAACGAGACCGAGCGCCCAGAAGTTCTTGCAGCGGAGCGCCTCGCGTTTGCTGAGGCCGCTCGTCTTCAAGGCGTCGAGCGTGCGCTGCGAGATATCGACCGCCATGAGGCGGTAGCTCGCGAGCGAGCCGTCGGTCAGCGGGTTGTCGCCGAAGCCGGCCTTTTCGAGGTTGCGATCGGTAAAGGTGCCGCTGTCGGCGATGACGACGCCGCCGGGTTTCAGGCTCTTGAGTTCGACCTTGAGCGCCGCGGGGTTGAACGCGACCAGGACATCGGGGGCATCGCCGACGGTCTTGATGTCGCGCGCGCCGAAATTGATCTGGAACGCCGAGACCCCGAACGTCGTTCCGGTCGGGGCACGAATCTCGGCCGGAAAATCGGGGAACGTGGCGAGGTCGTTGCCAGCCAGCGCCGTCGTTTGCGTGAATTGGGCGCCGGTTACCTGCACGCCGTCGCCGGAATCGCCGGCGAACCGGACGACGACCGATTCCAACTCGCGCCGGTCGTGGCGCTGGGGTTCGTAGGCAACGGCCGTGCTCACGAGGGTGGGCCTCCTAAATCTCCCGCCCAGTATACAACCAGGCGGTCCCGCTCTGACTAACTTCCGGAGAGTAGCGCTAGCATGTCGGCGACGGTCGCGAATTTACGCCGCGGCGCGCCGGGCGGCGCGGTGGCGACCTCTGCCGCCTCGATCTTTTTCCACTCGGCGAACGAGATCGCGCGCACGCCGCGGCTCGCGAGCAACGCTTCGAGCTGCGACCGGCCCGGCTTGCGGCCGTGCGCGAAGTCGGCTGCGATGAAGGCCGCGGCCGCAACCCCGTCCGGTCGGTTGGTCGCGATCACGCCGGTAGGGCCGCGCCGGATCCAGCCGACGGCGTAAAGGCCGTCGGCGACGCGGCCGTCGCGATTGGCGACGATCCCGGCCTTGGCATCGAACGGCGCGCCTTCGAGCGGTGCTCCGCGATAGCCGATCGAGGGCAGCACCAGCCCGCACGGCACCTCGAAGAATTCGCCGGTACCCCTGGCTTGGCCAGCGACGACCTGTGTCCGTTCGAGGCGAAGGGCTTCGACCCGCTCGCCGCCTAGGATCGCGACCGGCGCCGCATAGAAGCAAAAATGAACCCGCTTCGGCTTCTCGTCGGCGCGGCGCTTGGTGAATTCCCAAAGCGTTGCCAGGTTTTTTTCCTTCAGCCGGCGGTCGCGATCGGAGGCCTCGCCCTCGACCGTTTTCGGAAGCTGTGCTGCGTCGAGCTGCGGCACACAATTGTCGAGCTCGCCCATTTCGCGGAGCTCGACGTTAGTGAACTTGGCGTCGTTTGGCCCGCGTCGGCCGAACATGTAAACGTCGGTCAGGGGCGAAGCCTGGATCGCGCGGGCCGCGTAGTCCGGGAGGTCCGCCTTCGTCATCTCGGTCGGGGTCTTGACCAGGACCCGCGCGACGTCGATCGCGACGTTGCCGACGCCGATCACGGCGGCGGCGCGGACGTCGAGCGCCGGGTCGAGGTTCCGGAAGTCGGGATGGGCGTTGTACCAGCCGACGAAGGCGGCAGCTCCGTAAACGCCCTTCTTGTCCTCGCCCGATACACCGAGCGGCCGGTCGAACGGCGCGCCGATCGCGAGCACGACGGCATCGTAGGCGGCCCGTAGTTCGTCCAGGCTGACGTCGCGTCCGACCTCGACGTTGCCGAAGTAGCGGACGGCCGGATCGAGGGCGACCTCCTCGTACTTGCGGGTCACGTTCTTGGTCGTCTGGTGATCGGGAGCGACGCCGCCGCGGATCAAGCCGTAAGGCGTGGGCAAGCGCTCGACGATGTCGATTGCGACCGCGCGCCCCGAGCGCAGCAGCGCTTCGGCCGTGTAGAACCCCGCCGGCCCCGAGCCAACGATCGCAACGGTGATCGGGTCGCTCATGTCACCCCGCACACGATTTCAGGGGGCGCGATCATAGCGCACCCTGAGGCGGGATCGAATGCAGGTCGAACGAAAAGTTAGAGCAGATTGAAGCGCATGTGCTCGCGCGCGACCACCGCCCCTTGCCAGGTCATGCGCGCCAGGCGTTCGAGCTGCTCCATGAACAAATCTTCATGGTCGGGGTCGTGGTGGAAAATAGCCAAGGTCTTGACGTTGGCGGCTTGGCTCAGGCGCACGCCTTCTTGCCACGTCGAGTGGCCCCAACCAACGCGATCAGGGAACTCCTTGTCGGTGTAGGTCGAGTCGTAGATGACCAGATCCGCACCTTCGATCAGCGCGAGGACGTTTTCGTCCGGCTTGCCGATCACATGTTCCGTATCGGTGATGTAGCACATCGACTTGCCGCGATACTCGATGCGGTAGCCGGTGGCGCCGTCGGGATGGTTGAGCGGCTTGGTGATGACGCGGATTCCCTTGCCCAAGCTGAATGAGTCGCCGAACCGGAAATCCTCGAAGTCGAGTTTCGAGCCCATCATGTCGAGCGGTACCGGGAAGGTCGGCTGCGACATCTGGCCGGCCAAGATGCGCTGAATTCCGCCCTTTTCGTTGAGGTGACCGGCCATGATCGTGAAGTTGCGGTCCTTCCGGAACGCCGGCGAGAAGAACGGAAACCCGTTGATGTGGTCCCAGTGGGTATGGGTCATCAGGATCGAGGCCCGGCGGACGTTCTTCTTGAGGAACCAGTGCCCCAGTTCGCGCATGCCGGTACCGCAATCGAGGATGACGCGCTGCCCGCCCATCGCGACTTCGATGCAACTGGTATTGCCGCCGAAGGCGATGTGGCGAGGAGTCGGACAAGCGATGCTGCCGCGAACGCCCCAGAACTTAATTTTGAAAGCCATGTCCCAAGCTGCCTAAGCGCGGCCAATTTCTAGCGTTTTCACGACGATCTCGGCAATCCGTATATAAAGGTTTTCCCTAGTCCGCCAACTGGCGCGCAGAAACCGGGGAAGGTCACAAGCCACGTCTATTCGGTCGGAATGGCAGCACTAAGCGGGCGCTCGCTAGATAGGATCACCCAAGAACTAGCCGTAAATATCTAAGATCGCAACGTTTTTACGTTGTGACCTGGCTGGGCAAGGTGATCGCGATCACCGCAGCACTAATTCGTACCCGGCGGAGGCGTGGGATCCGGATCTAGCACGTACGCGCTAAGCGCGAGCGGCGTCCAAACCGAAAAAACCGCAGGCCGCGGTCGCGACCTTCGAGCCGATCGCTCCGAGCCGGAAGTTCAGTGCGAGAAGAGCACTGGTACCGTCATATGGCGAAGGAGATACCGGGTGACGCCACCGAGCGCGAGTTCGCGCAAGCGGGTGTGGCCGTAGGCCCCCATGACGATCAGATCGGAACTGAGGTCATATGCGGCCGAGAGCAGGGCGTTGCCGGCGTCGACGTCCTTGGCAATGGTGTGGTGCGCCTCGACCGCAACCCCGTGTCGGGCGAGATGGGTCGCGATATCGGCACCCGGTATGTGTTGTTTGGTGTCGGGCGGGTTGACGCAGTAGATGTCGACATGCTCGGCCTTCTTGAGCAACGGCATGGCATCGGAAAGCGCGCGCGCCGATTCGCGGCTCGCGTTCCACGCCACCATCACGCGCTTGCCGATGCTGTCGAACGTTCCGGCGTAAGGCACGCTCAACATCGGCCGCCCCGCGATCATCACGATTTCTTCCGGTAGATTGTAGGCACGATAGTCGGTCGCGTCGTCGGGATCCGACTGCCCGACCACGATCAAGTCGGCATAGCGCGACTGGAAGGCGATGATCCGGAAGTCCTGCCCTTCCTCAAGGCGAAACTCGGACGGGATCGCCGCCGCCTTGGCATCGTGCTCGAACTCCCCTTGCAGTTTCTTGGCGTCGGCTTGGGCCTGGGCGCGGTGCTTGCGGATGATCTCGTCGGCGACGTACGCGTCGGCGTAACCGAAAGCCGGCGGCGGCGGCAGAATGAACAGGCCGGTGACGTGGGATTGGAATGCCCGGGCGAGGTTGAACGCGACCTTTTCGCGCTCGCGGTTGCGGGCATCGCGATCGAGGTGAAGGAGAATGTTGGTGATGGTCATTTTCTGAGCTCCGCCGCTGATGGCGAAACTCTAGAAAACGCCCCTCCGGATCGCTTTGATCTAGGTCAACCGCCGCCCGCGCGGTCAGTGGCGGAGGAATGCGACGTCGGACTCGAAGCCGGCAACCTCGGCCAGGCGGTCGGGATCGAGCACCTGCAAACTGCCGCCTTTGAGGGTTAGCAGCTTTTCCTCGCGCAGTTGACGCAGCGTTCGGTTGACGTGGACCGAGGTCAACCCCAGAGCGTCGCCGATGTGCTCCTGCGTCAACGGAATGACGATCTTGTCGCCACTCGAGGCCGGCGAATGCAGGCGTACGCGGAAGAACAATTCGAGCAGCAGGCTCGCGACTCGCTCGCGCGCCGTCCGCCGCCCGACGTTGCTCAGGTGCCGGAACGCGAGATACTGATCGCGCGCGGCCACGCACGCCATCCGCAGTCCGAGTTCGGGATGCTGGCGCACGAAATCGGCGACGCGCGACCGCGGAAACACACACACCGACATATCGGTCAGCGCCTGGGCCGAGTAGGTCACCGGCGCGCTCAAATCGGGTTGAAAACCAAGGAAGGCACCAGGCAGGCAAAAGTCGAGAATTTGACGACGGCCGTCCTCGAGCAGCTCATAAAGAAAGGCCCAGCCGTCGAGCACGGTGAAGAACTCGCCGGCCGATTCGCCCTGAACCAGGAAGTCGCGGCCCGGAGCGTACATCCGTTCGGCCGCCTTAAAGGTCTCGAGCGCGCCTAGCGCTTCGCCGGAGAACGGCGCGCAGATGCCGATGTCCCGCACTTGGCAGGCCTGGCCATCGATCGGGATGTACGGCTTCTTTGTGCCTCGACGCGGCATGACACACGACTTGATCTAGATCAGGGGTCGCTGGCGTTTGAACGACGATCATAGCGCAATGGAAAACGTCCCCGAAACTTCTTTTCACCCGGCGTTGGGACGCGTCGCGCTGACGCTGCTCGACCGCAGCTTGCGCGCCTCGCTGTCGCCGTTCTTCGCCAAGGCGCGCTGGCTTGCCGTCGTCGACACCGGGCGACGCGAGACGGTCTTCATCGCCAACCAGATATGGTCGCGCGAGTGGGTCTGCCGGACCATCGTCGCTGAGCACGCGCAGCACGTGATCTGCGGTTTCATCGATCCGGTATCGCTGCAAGCGCTTGCCGCCCGCCACATCGACGTTCGGATCGCGCCGTGTTCGATTCCGGCGGCAACGCTGATCGGGCAGTTTGAGCGTCTGACGCCGCCGGTGGCGGCATCCGTAGCCGTGCGGCTCGCGCCCGGCCCGCCGGGGGGCAGGACCCCCGGCGCGGCGCTTCGCTGACGCCAGCCGTGGCGCTCGGTTGGGTGCGGGCGGGGCTGCTACTCTGCGGCTTGCGGGACGGGCGGCGCGGTTTTCGTCACCGCCGGCCGCGCCATCACCCGCTTGAGCCAAGCGTCGATGTTGCGGCAGCGCGCCAGCACCTCGCGCCCTTCCGGCAGCGCCGGCAAGTAGGCGACGATCGGCAACAGGAACATATCGGCTAGCGAATACTCGCCGGCGAGATACGAACTCCCCTGCAGGGCCTTGTCGACGATGTCGAAGCGCGCGAGCAGGGTTGGCTTGTTACGCGCGATTAGCGCTTCGTCGGGCGTCCCGCCGCGCATCGGCTTCACGAACCGTTCGATGACGAGATCGCGAATCGCGATCCCGTAAATGTAGTCGTTGGTGACACTGATCCACTGAAATGCCCGCGCCCGCGCCGCCGGATCGGCCGGCAACAGCGCCGCACCCTTGAAGGCGTCGTTGATGTAGGTGGTAATCGCGATCGTTTCGTAAAGATGGACGTCGCCGTGCGTGAACGCCGGGATCTTGGCGAACGGATGCAGGGCTAGATGCGACGGCTGCCCGAATTCGACCGGTCCGAGTTCGTAGGCGACCCCCTTCTCTTCGAGCGCGATCCGAGCGGTGCGCACGTACGTGCTTTGGGGCGGACCGTAGACGGTGACGTTGGCCATGGTTTTCCTCCTGGCTGGATTGGATCGGTAGCGGATAGCGGTGGGCGATGCGTCAGCTGCCGTAGCGGTCGCGATGGCGCAGCCAACTCATCGAATAGGGGAGCGCGTCCTCGTCGCGGCCCTTAGGGACCAGATCGAGGTAGTGGTACGCGGCATTCATCATGTCGAGGCCGCGGGCATAGCACGAGTAGGTGTGGAAGATCGCGCCCGACGCGTCGCGGAAGAACACGCTGATGCCGGGCGCCTCATCGACCGGAAATTTCCCGTTTCGATAGTTGTAGTAGGCCGTGCCAGCGGCAAGCTGGTCAGGCGGAAAGCTCACGTGGTAGTCGCGATTGAACTCGCTTCCGAGCGACGACACCCACTTGAAGGTCCAGCCCATGCGGCGCTTGAACGCCTCGATCCGGTCGAGCGGCGCGCGCGAGACCGTAACCATCGCGACGTCGCGCTGTGCCAGGTGATCGACGAAGCCGTTGTAGCCGTCGGCCCAGAACGAGCAGCTCTTGCAGCCTTCTTCCCAGTCCGGGCCGAGCATGAAGTGCTGGACGATCAATTGGCTGCGGCCGGAAAAAAGATCGCCAAGCGATTCGGTCCCGCGCGGCCCGGCGAACGAGTAGGCCCGTTCGACCCGCTCCCACGGTAACGCCCGCCGTTCGCGACTGAGCTCGTCGCGCAGCCGCGTGAATTCCTTTTCCTTCGCCAGCAGCGCCTGACGCGCCGCGATCCATTGTTCGTGTCCGACGATCGAATGGTCCGTCATGTTTTCCTCCTTCAATTTTCAAGCCGCCGCTTTGCCTTTGCCGGCTAGCGCGGCGCCGAGGCAGGTGAGCGTACTTGCCCAGCCGGTCTCGTGGTTGTCGCGATCATCCTTGGTGAGGAAGAGTTCGTGAACGAGGCGAACCTTGGTACCGCCCGGCGCGTCGTCGAACGACACCGTCACCTTCGTGACATGGCGATCGCCGTGGTCCCACGCCCACGAAAATACCAGCCGCTTCTCGCGCACGACCTCTTTGAACGAACCGCTCACCCAGACGGTGTCGCCGTTCGCGGCGCGCATGCCGGTGCGATAGACCTTGCCGACCTTAGCCTCGAACTTTTCGACGATCGGAATCATGCCCTCGGGACCCCACCATTTGGCGATCGCCTTGGGGTCGGTCCACGCCTCCCACACTTTGCCGCGCGGCGCCTTGAACACGCGGCTGATGTCGAGCTTGGTGTCGGCGGCAGGCTTTTCCTTAGTCTTTGCGAGTGCCATGCGGCGGTTCCTCCTCTAGATGCTTCTTCAGGTAATCAGCCAACGAGTCGAACTGGCTCTCCCAGAAGGCGCGGTGCGCTTCAACCCATTCGGCGACCTCGTCAAGCGGCGACGTCACCAGGATGCAGCGCC
>CAMDOQ010000040.1 GCA_945903685.1 Rhizobium sp. Q54 | reverse complement strand
TCGAGCGTACGCGGCCAACCCAGGGAATCGTGGAACAGCGGCTCAGTCATGCCGAGCATCGGGTGGTCGAACCAGCCGGCCAAGCCGACCTCGTCGATCGTCACCGCCTCGCGCCCGACATTATCGATAACCAGGCAGAGCGTCGGGGTCGAGAGGCTGCTCCTGGCGATCAGTGCGAGTTCGCGCGGCCGATCGCCCATCGCCACCGCTTCACGCGAGATCGCGTACGCGACCTTGGGCCGGATGCGCAGCCGCCGCGCCTCGCCCGACCAGCGCTCAGCCAGCTCGAACAACGGCGCCAGCCAGTTGTAAAACGTCCAAACTAAACGCAAAACCGCCGCTCGCTGCTGGATTGGGTGCGAACCTTAGAGACTACGGGGAAAACCTTACTCGGAGATGAACGCCGAAATCCAGCGCCTTCGCCTCGCGCTCCGGTTGTCGCCCCTCCTCGCTGGCCGCCCCTAATCCTAGATGTCGGCGTAAACGTGAGTCTCGGCCTTGCCGCCGGGGTGCGTGACGGCGCCCTGCTCGGCGTCGCCGACGTTCCGCGCATAGCGCCAGATCGCGCCTGACTGGAAGTCGGATTTCCGGGGCTTCCAGACCTTGCGCCGCTTGGCGAGCTCGGCCTTGGTCAGGTCGACCTTGAGCACGCCTTTTTCGGCATCGATCTCGATCGTGTCACCGTTCTTCAGGAGCGCGATCGGGCCGCCCACGGCCGCTTCGGGCCCGACATGGCCGATGCAGAAGCCGCGGGTCGCGCCAGAGAAGCGCCCGTCGGTGATGAGCGCGACCTTCTCGCCCATGCCCTGGCCGTAGATCGCGGCCGTGGTCGAGAGCATCTCGCGCATGCCGGGGCCGCCGCGCGGACCTTCGTAGCGGATGACGAGCACCTCGCCCTCTTTGTACTTCTCGGCCTTGACCGCGGCGAAGGCTTCTTCCTCGGAATTGAAGACCCTGGCCGGTCCCGTGAATTTGAGCCGCTTCATGCCGGTGACTTTGACGATCGCCCCTTGCGGCGCGAGGTTGCCCTTCAGGCCGACCACCCCGCCGGTCGGTGAAAGCGGCGCCGAGGTCGGACGGATCACGTCCTGGTTCTTGGGGAAGGTCACGCCGCGCAGGTTTTCGGCGATCGTCTTGCCGGTCACCGTTATGCAATCGCCGTGGAGGTAGCCGCCGTCCAAGAGCGCCTTCATCAGGATCGGCACGCCACCGACGTCGTAGAGGTCCTTGGCCACGTATTTTCCGCCCGGCTTCAGGTCGGCGATGTAGGGCGTCTTCTTGAAGATGCGGCAGACATCGTGCAGGTCGAACTTGATGCCGCACTCGTGCGCGATCGCCGGGAGATGCAGCCCGGCGTTGGTCGAGCCGCCCGAGGCCGCGACCACCACGGCCGCATTCTCGAGCGCTTTGCGCGTCACGATGTCGCGCGGCCGCAAGTTGAGCGACAAGAGATTCATGACGGCGCGGCCCGATTCCTCGGCAAAGGTGTCGCGCGATTCGTAAGGCGCCGGGGTCCCGGCCGAGCCCGGCAACGCGAGGCCGATCGCCTCCGAGACGCAGGCCATGGTGTTGGCGGTGAACTGGCCGCCGCACGATCCGGCCGACGGGCAGGCGACGCATTCGAGCTCGTGGAGGTACGCGTCGTCGACCTTGCCGACCGAATGCATGCCGACCGCTTCGAACACATCGACCACGGTGACGTCGCGGTTCCTAAACCGCCCGGGCAGGATCGAGCCGCCGTACATGAAGACCGCCGGCACGTTCAGGCGCAACATCGCCATCATCATGCCGGGTAGCGCCTTATCGCAGCCGGCCAAGCAGACCAGCGCGTCGTAGCAGTGGCCGCGCACGGTGAGTTCGACCGAATCGGCGATCACCTCGCGCGAGACCAGCGAGGACTTCATGCCCTCGTGGCCCATGGCGATGCCGTCGGTCACGGTGATGGTGGTGAACTCGCGCGGTGTGCCGCCGGCTTCGTTGACGCCTTTCTTGACCGCCTGGGCCTGACGCCCGAGCGAGATGTTGCAGGGCGCGGCCTCGTTCCAGGAGGTGGCGACGCCGACAAAGGGCTTGGCGATGTCCTCGGCGGTCAGTCCCATCGCGTAGTAGTACGAGCGATGCGGGGCGCGCTCGGGCCCGACCGAGACGTGCCGGCTCGGCAGTTTGGCCTTGTCGAAGCGCTTGGCGTCCATGGCGTCCTCACTATTTGATTAGTTAGTTAATTGTCATACTATTTAACTAGCCGCCGCGACGATCTCGACTTCGAGCAAAAACTCCGGCCGGGCCAAGCCGGCGACGATCAAGAGCGTCGAGGCCGGGCGCACCCGGCCCAGATACTTCGTGAAAATCCCGCGATAGGCCTGGATGTTGGCGGTGTCGGTGAGGAAGTGGTTGATCTTGACTAGGTCGTTCACCGTCATCTTGTTGTCTTGAAGGATGAGCGTGAGGTTGTACCAGGTGTTTTCGGCCTGGGCGGCGAAGTCCTTGGGCACCGTTCCGTCGCGCGCGACCCCGACCTGCCCAGCCGACACCAGGACCCGCGCACCCGGCGGAATGACCACGCCGTGCGAATAGAACCCGAGCGGCGCCGCCATGCCCTCGGGGTTACCGTAGATGTTTGCCATCGCTCCCTCCCCTCGCGCGGATAAATCTGCCGCGCGGTATAAGCGTGTAGCGCGCCTTCCGCCTCGGCTCAAGAGCCGGGGCGGCCCGGGTCGGGTTCGGGCGCCTGTTTGCGCCCGGTCACCATCGCCCGCACCAGATTCTCGCGATGCGCGAGGCTCATCACCAGGACGCCGGCGACGTGGATCAGCACCAGGAACAAGGTGAGATCGGCAAAGAATTCATGGACTTCCTCGAGCGCGTGCTCGCGCTCGCCGCGTTTGACCCCGCGCACATGGTCCTCGTCGTCGCTATCGCCAACGACGCTCCGCGCGCGACCGGGCGCCTGGCTCGGATCGAGCCGGGGCGCCACGATTGGCGCGAGCGGACCAGCCTGCTCGGCGCCGCCGTAGAGGACGAGCCCAGTCACGACCGTGATCGCCATCGCCGCCAACAGCAGGACGATCATGACGCCGCCGGCCGGACTGTGACCGACATAGCGCCGCGCCGAGAAGGTCACGAGCGAGACCAGGTACCCTTTCACCGCCTGCGGCCCGTAGACGAAGTCGGTGAAGCGGGCGTGCTTGGTTCCAATCAAGCCCCACACCAAGCGGAGCGCGACCGCGCCGCCGGCAACGTAGCCGGCCCAGACGTGGGGCGTCAGCCAGTCGTCCCCGGTTGCATAAGCGACGATGAACGCGGCGACCAGCACCCAGTGGATAAGGCGGACGATCGGGTCCCAGACCCGGACTTCGGGCACGGTCGGCATGAGCCGCCACTATCCGCTTCGGGATAACGGCACCGCCTTGATCGACATTAACGATTGCCGCGCGGGTAGACCGATCCGTACCAGGTGGCGCTATTCCAGGATCCGCCTCATGGTTCGACGGGCTCACCATGAGCGCTTCCATGACGGCTTTTCTATTGGGCCTCATCCTGAGCCAGTCGAAGGATGAGGCTAACGCACCAGCCCATGCCGGTGGCCGCTATCCCAGCCGCGCGACCGCCTGGGCGAGGCGCCGGCTCGCCGCTTCGGCGTCGGCGCGGCGCTCGTGCTGCTCTGCGACCACCTCTTCGGGCGCCTTGGCGACGAACGCCGGGTTGGCGAGCTTCTTGTCGATGCCGGCGATCTCCCCAGCGAGTTTCTTCACCTCGCGTTCGAGTCGGGCGCGCTCGGCAGGGATGTCGATGATGCCGGCGAGCGGCAGCACCACGGTCGCCTCGTCGAGCACGATCTGGGCCGAGCCTTTCGGCACCTCGCCGCCCAGCGTCACGCGATCGAGCCGCGCTAAGCGCACGATCACGTCGCCGTGGCGTTCGAGTCGGGCCGCGGTCTCCGCACTCGCGCCCATCAAGACGAGCGGCACCTTGGCGCCGGCCGGCACGTTCATCTCCGAGCGCACCGACCGCACCTCGGTCACGATCCGTACCACCCAATCCAATTCGGCACTGGCCGCGGCATCGCCCCAACCGGCTACGGCCGTCGGCCACGGGTCGAGCATCAAGAGCCGCCCGTCGCCGGCGAAAAACCGCTCGAAGATTTCCTCGGTCACGAACGGCATCAACGGCTGCAGGAGGTGGAGGATAACGTCGAGCGTCCACGCCGCGGTCGCACGCGTTTCGGCCTTGATCGCGGCATCGCCGCCGGTGAGCGCCGGTTTGGCGAACTCGATATACCAGTCGCAGAAGGTCGCCCAGGTGAAGCGGTAGGCGGCATCCGCGGCCTCGTTGAAGCGGTAGCCGTCCAAGCCGTCGGCGACCGCGCGTATTGCTGCCGCTGCTTCGCCGACGATCCAGCGATTGAGCGTGGTGGTGACCGCCGCTGGATCGAAGCCGGGGACAGGCCGGCACTCGTTCATTTCGCAGAAACGAGCCGCGTTCCAGAGCTTGGTCGCAAAGTTGCGATAGCCCTCGACCCGGCTCTCGGCGAGCTTGACGTCGCGACCCTGTGCCGCCATCGCCGCCAAGGTGAAGCGCAGCGCGTCGGCGCCGAATTTATCGATCAGCTCCAGGGGGTCGATGATGTTGCCCTTGGATTTCGACATCTTCTGGCCGCGCGCGTCGCGCACCAGCGCGTGCACATAGACGTCGTGAAACGGAATCTCGCCGGTGAAGTAGAGCCCCATCATCATCATCCGTGCGACCCAGAAGAAGATGATGTCGAAGCCGGTGACCAGCACGCTGGTCGGGTAGTAGCGCTTGAGCTCGGGCGTCGCTTCGGGCCAACCGAGCGTCGAGAACGGCCACAACGCCGACGAGAACCAGGTATCGAGTACGTCTTCGTCGCGGGCGAGCGTCACGTCCTTGCCGTAGGCCGCGCGCGCGGCTTGCACCGCTTCGGCTTCGCTGGTCGCCACGAACACCTGGCCGTCCGGTCCGTACCACGCCGGGATCTGGTGGCCCCACCACAGTTGGCGCGAAACGCACCACGGCTGGATGTTACGCATCCACTCGAAGTACGTTTTCTCCCAGGTCTTCGGCACGAACCGGGTGCGGCCCTGCTCGACCATCTCGATCGCCGGGACCGCGAGCTTCTTGGCATCGACGTACCACTGGTCGGTGAGCCACGGCTCAATCACGGTGCCGGAACGGTCGCCGTGGGGCACCATGTGTCGGTGCGGCACGATCTTCTCGACCAGGCCTAAAGCCTCCAGGTCGGCGACGACTTTTTTCCGCGCCTCGAACCGGTCGAGGCCGCGGTAGGGCGCGGGCGCGTTCTCGTTCAGGACGCCCTTGGCATCGAGGATGTTGAGGCGCGGCAGGTTGTGGCGGACACCGACCTCGAAGTCGTTGAAGTCGTGGGCCGGCGTGATCTTGACAGCGCCTGAGCCTTGCTCGGGATCGGCGTAGGCATCGGCGACGATCGGAATACGCCGACCGTCGGTCAAGGGCAGCACCACGTGCTTGCCGACCAGGTGGCGATAGCGCTCGTCGTCGGGATGCACCGCGACGCCGGTGTCGGCGAGCATGGTTTCGGGCCGGGTCGTCGCGATCGTGATGAATGCGTCGGGAGTGTCCGCGATCGGATACCTGAAGTACCAGAGGTGGCCGTCGACCTCGCGGTTCTCGACCTCGAGATCGGAGATCGCCGATTCGAAGCGCGTGTCCCAATTGACCAGGCGCTTGTCCTTGTAGATCAGGCCCGCGCGATAGAGATCGACGAACACCTTGAGCACCGCCTTGGACAAGCCTTCGTCCATGGTGAAGCGCTCGCGCGACCAGTCGCATGAGGCGCCGAGGCGGCGGAGCTGACGCGAGATGGTGCCGCCAGATTCCGTCTTCCACTGCCAGACGCGTTCAAGAAACGCGGGCCGCCCGAGATCGCGCCGGTTCTTCTGCTCGAGCGCGAGCTGGCGTTCGACCACCATTTGGGTCGCGATCCCGGCGTGGTCGGTGCCGGGCTGCCACAACACGTCGAACCCGCGCATGCGCTTGTAGCGGACGAGCGCGTCCTGGAGCGTGTTGTTGAGCGCGTGGCCCATGTGCAGGCTGCCAGTCACGTTGGGCGGCGGGATCACGATGCAATAGGTCGGGGCACCCGGGCGCTGGCCGCAGGCGAACGCATTCGCCCGCTCCCAGCGCGCGTACTGGCGCGCTTCGACGTCGGCCGGGCTATAGGTCTTGTCGAGCATGGCGGTTCGGGCGGTCGCGGGTTGGCAAAAGAGCGCGGAACATCGCCCGAAGTTCGCGCTAAATCAAGGGCTTCGCGCGCGAGCGCCGGGACTCAGCAGATGGCGAGGTGGGCGCGGTCGAGAGGCCTGAGCGGCCGGCTCACTTCTCTTCGGCGCGCCCGGCGAGCTTGGCGATCTCGCGCTCGACCAGCCGCTGCACGAGCGGCGGCAGATTGCGATCGAGCCAGTCCTTGAGCATCGGCCGGAGCAGGTCCTTGACCAGTTCTTCGAGGGTCCGGGTTCCGCCGCCGAGCGCGACCCCCATGGTCTGCTGCACTTGATTGGCGAAGCCGGCGAACGACGTTTCCGCGGCCGCGGCAGTGGCATCGGAAACCAGCGCCGACAAATCCATGCCACCCCGCATCGCCGCGGCGCTCGAGGTTGCCATCCTTGGCGCGGCCATCATCGCGGGTTCAAGCTCGGCCTCGGGTTCCAGTTCCGGTTCCGGTTCGGGTGCCGGGACGATCCGCGGTTTAGGACGTTCGACCTTGGGCGGCGGCGCCGGCGGGGCCTCGGCCCCCTCTTCGATGATTTCAGTGAGTTCGAGGACGCTGTCGTCGAACTCGGACGGCTCGCCGACATCGGCGGCGGGCGCCGGCTCGACCGCGCGCATGGCCGGTGCGGCCGCTGCCGCAGGTTGGGCCTTAGGCATCGGTGGTAGTGGCGGCGGCGGCGGGGCCGCGGCGACCGCGGGCTTGGCCGCAGGCCTTGGCATGGGGGGAGGCGGTGGTGGCGGCGGGGCTTCCTCTTCCGCTGCATCGACCGGTGCCGGTGCTGCCGCTGCGGCGTCCTCGCCGGCGGCCGGGGCGGCCTTGTCGTCTTCGGAAATGATGCGCCGAATCGATGCGAGGATTTCCTCCATCGTCGGCTCTTGTTGCGTCTTCGGGTCGCTCATCCCTTACCCTTAGCGGCGCTCGCCCGAACGCGACCGGCGTCACTGTAATCCAAGAATCCTGTCTTACGAAATGGTTTTACCACTATAGCTAGTGTTATTTCAGGCTGCTAGCCCTGGAATCAGGGGGTTGGCTGGCGCGGCTCGCGTAAGCCGCCGGCGAAGCCGCCGTCGAAAAGCTCGCCGTTGAGGCCGGTCCAGCGCTCGCGGACCCGGCGGTAATAATCGGTCTCATCGTAGGATTCGACGCCAAGCCCGACTCCCTGGGCCGTAAGCCGCCCGACCGCCGACTTGAGTTCGAACGCCGCTACGTACTCGTCGCGCTGGGCCTGGACCAGGGTCACCTGCGCGTTCAGAAACTCCTGCTCGGCATCGAGGATGTCCAAGGTCGTGCGCGCGCCGACTTCCGCCTCCTGGCGGACGCCGTCCAAAGCGAGTTCGGACGCTCGCACCTGCTCGCGCTGGGCGACGATTCGCGCGCTCGAGGTGGTGAGCCGCTGCCAGGCGGTGGTAACGCCCTCCATGACCGAGCGCCGCGCTTCCTCGACCTGGATGCGGCGGCGGGTGTTTGCCTCGCGGCTTTGGCGCACCGACGAGTACTCGGCGCCGGCTTGATAGAGCGGAATCGTGAGCCGCGCCGTAATGCTCGCGGCTTCGGTACGAAGGTTCTGCACCGCCGCTTCTTCGGCGTAGGTAAGATCGCCGTTGAGGTTCACGGTCGGCAGCAACGCGCCTTTGGCGACGTCGACCGCGTCCCGGCTCGCGGCCTCGATGTATTCGGCCGACTTGAGGCTCGGGTTCTCGCGCACCGAGAGGACGATCGCGCTTTCGAGTGAGTCAGGGACGTCGGCGAGCGCCGGTGCCGGCTCGAGTCGGCCAGGGTCGACGCCGACCACGCGCCGGTAGTTAGCGCGGCTCGAGGTCAGATCGCCCTCGGCCTGGATGCGATCGGAGCGGGCGCGCGCCTGACGTGCCTCGGATTGGGCGACGTCGGTGCGCGTCACCTCGCCGACCTCGAAGCGGTCCCGGGTCGCCTGCAATTGGCGCGCGAGCACGGTCTCGTTGTTGGTGCGGAGCTGCAACACCGCCTGATCGCGGACGACGTTCATGTAGGCGGTAACGGCGAGGAGCAAGACCGACTGCTCGGTGGTGCGCAGGTCCATACGCCCGGCGAGGACGAGGTTCTCGGCCTGGCGCACGCTCGCCACCGTCCGCCCGCCGCGGTAAAGCGGCTGAACGACGCGGAGCGCCGCGGTTTTGGGGTCGAGACCGGTGCTGCCGGAGGTCGAGTCCGAACGCTCGGTACGACCGGCGGAGCCTTCGGCGGTGACCGTCGGGCGGTAGTTCGAGAGCGCTTGCGGCACGCCTTCATCGGTCACGCGCAGGTTGGCGCGCTGCGCGAGCAAGGTCGGATTGTTCAAATAAGCCGCGATCAACGCATCGTGCAGCGTTTCGCCCGTCGCCGGGCCGGTCGTCGCCAGGGCGAGCGCCAGCGCGCCGGCCGCGACTCCGGCCCGCAACCGAACGAAAAAAGGAGAGGCGCGGCGGGAATCAGGCTGCATCGAACCTCTAGTGCAACGAGAAAAGGATAAGGACCGGGGCGCGAACGTCGAGCGACATTAGTACAGCTTCAGCGTCGGATCAATTTGGCGGGCCCAAGCGTCGATGCCGCCCTTCAGGTTGATTGCTGCCGCCACGCCTTGCCCGCGCAGCCACACGGTTGCATTGAGGCTGCGCATGCCGTGATGGCAAATAACGACGAGCGGTCCCTCCCCCTCCCGCACCTCATCGATCCGCTCCGGAATCTCGTTCAACGGGATATCTATCGAGCCCGCGATCTTGCAGAGGTCGCGCTCCCACGGCTCACGCACGTCGAGCACACGGTGCGGTGCGGCGCTCGTCTTAAACGCGGCGAGCTGGGCGACGTCGATTTGGAGCGGCGGCTCGGCGCCGCCGTTCGCCGCGGTCACGTCAGAACACGAACTTGGGCGGCTCGGCGAAGCCCGGGAGCGCCGGTACCGCGGCATCGAACAGGGCTTGCACGCCCGCGACGCCGCCGACATTGACGACGAGCGTCGCCTTGCCGAGCCGCGCGGCGCCGACCACGGCGACCAGACGGCCGCCATCGGCCAGTTGCGCGGTTAGGCTATCGGGGATCGCCGGCACGGCGCCATTCACGAAGATGACGTCGTAGGGGCCTTGCTGGGCGTAGCCCTCGCGGATCGGCCCGGTCACGACCGCCACGTTGTCGGCGCCGGTGCGGGCGAGTGTCTGGGTGGCGCGGGCGGCGAGCTCGGCGTCCTCTTCGAGCGCGACCACGGTCGCGGCGAGTTTGGCGAGGACGGCGCTCGAATAGCCGGTACCGCAGCCGACATCGAGCACGAGATCGTTGGCGCCGACGGCGGCGGCCTGGAGAAGCCGGGCGAACACCCGGGGCTCCATGACGTAGCGGCCGCGGCCGAGCGCCACGTCCTCGTCGGCATAAGCCGCAGCGCGAAACGCTTCAGGCACGAACAGTTCGCGCGCAACCGCACCCATCGCGCCGGTGACGCCCTCGTCGCTGACCCGGTTCGGCACCAGTTGATTGGTGACCATGCTGCGGCGCGCGGCCGCGAAATCGATCGCCATCCCCGACCTCATTTCGGCCGGCGCGAAATCCGCGCCAGCGTCCGTATATAGGCTGAGCGCGGCGGCGCTGGCAACCGGGCGCGACCAGACGACACGTTAGGGTGGCGTTAGCGGCGTCGTCGCCCGCTTGCTCAGTATGACTTGATCGCCAACGGCATAGAGCAGGCATGGACCGGCTTCGCCTTTGCGATCCGGATCGGCGTTACATGCAGCGAGCGCCTGCACCTCGGCCGCATTCTGGCTGGCGGCCGTGACGATGAAGATCCGCCCCCACGGGTGGTAGGCCGCAGCTTTCGCGCCGGGTTGGGCGCGATACCCGATCACGTCGGCGCGTTGGCGGACGCCGTCATTGGCGGCCGGGATGCGGGCTGGGTCGAACGGGCCTTCGTACGCCGCACGCGCCGTCGCCCGCCGCGGCCACGCCCCATCCGCCGACGCCGGCCGAAGGATGTCGTCGACTGCGATCACCACGCACGGGCTACCGTAGCGGACCTCGCAGGCCTCAAGCGCGCGTTCTTCGGCGACGGCCGCGCTCGCCCGTCCGGCGGTGCGCCAGCTGTTCGCGGGCGGATGCGCGACGAGCGCCTTGTGCGCGCGCGCCTCGAGGTAGCCGGTAATTTGAATGTCGCGCCCCTTGGCCGCGTGTTCCGGCGCGACCTTGGCCAATGTCGCCGCGAGACCCTCGCGCAGCGCTGCACCGTCGACTGTTCCTGGAGCAGCCGACACCGGCAGTTGCGGCGGCGGTGAACCGGTCGGTGTCGCGGCCGTCATGGCACCGGTCTGCCGGAGCGGTAACACAACCTGATTGGCGGCGGCATAGAGGTAGCAGGGACCATCGACGCCCTTTCGCGCCGGATCGGCATTGCATATGCGAAGCGCCGCTTCCTCGGCTGCGCGCTGGCTTGTTCCACTCGCCGCGAACAGGCCGGCGAGGGCGTGGTACGCCAGCGCCTTGGGTGCCGGTCCGCTCGCGTAGGCGGCCACCTCGGGCTTGCGCAGATCGCGGGCACGTACCCCTGGAATGCGCTCGGGATTGAAACCGCCGGCGTAGCGGACACGCGGCATATCGCGGATCGGCCAGCGCCCGTCGGCGCCGGCCGGCGCCACCGCGTCGCCGAGCGCGAGCAGCGCACACGGCTCATCCATTTGATGCTGGCAGCGTTCGAGCGCCTTCTCTTCGGCCGCCTCCGGCGTCGCCCAGTCACCGGTTCGCCACGTGCCCGCCGCCTTGGGCGCGACCACGAGCGCGCGGTGGGCCCCAAGGGCAACGAAGCCCTTGGCAACGTCGGCGCGGTACTTGGGTTGCGCGGCCGGCACGGCGCGTGCCAGCGCGGCGGCGACCTGCGCTTCGAGGCTCTCCGGGGGCGCAAACCAGTCTCCCGCGAGCCACCACGCGAGCGCGCCGCCGACGACCAGCGCCAGAGCCGCGGCCGCAGCCGCAGGGACGGCCAGACGGCGGCCGAGCGTTCGCGGCGCGGCACCCGCCCGGGAACCGGAAGACGCGATCGGCACTTCGGGAAGTTCGGCGATGTCCTTGGCGGCTAATCCGAACACCCCGACCGCACGCGCGATGTTCTTGACCGTGTGTTCACCCAGGTCGGAGAACGAGAGCGAGAGCTTGTCGCGCACTTGTTCGTTGGCGGCGCGCGAGATGCAGACGCCGCCCGGTTCGCACAGCGCTTCGAGGCGGGCCGCGACGTTGACGCCGTCGCCGAAGATGTCGCTGCCTTCGACAATGACATCGCCGATATTGATGCCGATCCGGAGTACGATCTGCTCGGGCGCCGGTACCCCGGCGTTGCGCGACAGCATGCCGCGCTGGATCGCGACCGCGCAGCTGATGGCATCGATCACGCTCGCAAATTCGAGCAGCAGGCCGTCGCCGGTGGTCTTGACTAGGCGGCCGTGGTGGGCGGCGATCGCGGGATCGATCAGCTCGGCGCGATGCCTCTTAAACGCGGCGAGCGTGCCGACCTCGTCCGCACCCATCAGCCGGCTATAGGCGACAACGTCAGCGGCGAGAATGGCGGCGAGCCGGCGTTCGACCGGTTTGTTGTCCACGGGTACCCCCACGGCCGACGACGGTAACCGATTCGGCCAGGGCGCGCGAGCGCGCCCGGCTTGCCAAAGCCGGACGGACTGACTACACGGAAAGCCCGGCGTCGGTAGCGGCGCCGCCCGCCTAGGGCCCGGTGGGAGAGTGGCTATCCAGCGGTCTGCAAAACCGTTTACGCCGGTTCAATTCCGGCCCGGGCCTCCACCTTCGCGACCCCAGTCACGGCAGCTGCTTGAGCGTGCCCATGAGCCACGGCAGCGCTTCCGAAACGGTGGGGTGGATGTGCACAGCGCGCTTGACGACGGTATAGGGCGCGTCGGCGGTCATGACGTCGATCAGCGTGTGCACGACCTCGTCGCACCCGACGCCCAGCAGCGCCGCGCCGAGGAACCGCTCGCTCGCCGGGTCGACGAGAATTTTCATGAAGCCCTTGGTCTCGCCCTTTTCGCGGGCGCGGCCCGAGTCGGTCATCGGCATGGTGGCGATCAGCGCCGGTCGGCCGCGGGCCCGCACCTCGCGCTCGGTCATGCCGACGCGCCCGAGCGGCGGGTCGATGAAGACCGCATAGGCGAGAATCCGCTCGCTCACGCGCCGGCGTGCGCCGTCCAAGAGGTTCTCGGCGACGATCTGGAAGTCGTTGTAGGACGTGTGGGTGAAAGCGGCGCGGCCGTTGCAGTCGCCCAAGGCACAGACGCCGGGCACGTTAGTCATCAGGCCCTCATCGGTCGCGACGAAGCCGCGCTTGTCGGTCGCAATCCCGGCCGTATCGAGCCCGAGATCGTCGGTATTGGGGCGCCGCCCGGTCGCGGCGAGGATGTGAGAGCCGGAGACCGCGAACGGCCGGCCACCGGCGGATCCGGAGAGCCGCAGGTCGGTGCCGCTCCCCTCGACCTTGAGATCGGCAGTGTCGGTCAGGATTTCGATCCCTTCCTCGGTGAGGATAGCGCGCACCGCCTCGGCGACGTCGTCGTCCTCGCGCGCGAGCAGGCGCGGACCTCGGTTGACGACGGTGACGCGGGCACCGAAGCGGCGAAACATCTGGCCGAACTCGAGGCCAATATAGCTTCCGCCCAGGACGATCAGGTGCTCGGGCAGGTAGTCGACCTCCATGATCGAGGAGTTGTTGAGGTAGGGCACCCGGTCGAGTCCGGGGATCTTCGGCGTCTCGGCCCGCGCACCGACGTTCAGGAAGATCGCGGGCGCCTCGAGCGCGTGGTTGCCAACCACGACCGCATGCGGCCCGGTGAGCCGGGCGTGGCCTTCGATCACGGTCGCGTTGGCCATCCCTTTGAGCCACTGCTCGACACCGCGGGTCGATTTCTGGACGATCGCATCCTTGCGAGCCTTGACCTTCTTCATGTCGACCGTGACCGCACCGCCGATCGCGACGCCGTATTCCGCCGCGCGCCGCGCCGCGTGCGCGGCATAGGCCGAAGCGACCATGGTCTTGGTCGGGATGCAGCCGTTGTTGACGCAGGTGCCGCCGAAGCGCTTGCGCTCGATCACCGCGACCTTCTTCCCGGCCGCGGTCAGGCGCTCGGCGAGCGAGGGCCCGGACTGGCCGGTGCCGATGACGATGGCGTCGAAGGTGGTGACCATGGCGCGCTCCGTTTGCTGATGACGCGATTGCCGCAGGGCGCCTGCGCCCACGGTAGTTCTTCGGGGCTACCGTTTCGATAGCGCCGGACTATGCCGGTGCGGCGCGCGGGCGCCTTACGCGCCGGGAACGCGGCCGACGGTGGCGAAGAGGAAACGCGACCAGTCGATCCCTTTTAACGCGCCGGCAGGCGCGGGCTGTCCCGCTCCGGGCGCAGGCGCCGAAACGGTTGGGCTGGGCGGCGGCTGCGGTACCGCCGCCATCGCGTCGAGCTTGGTACCGGGTGCATTGGCGGACAACAACCCCAGGACCAGCGCCGGCGCCAGGAGTCCCGCCTTGAAAAGCTGCGGCCGGTTGGCCGACTTTTCTTCGGCCCCCCACACCCAGCCGGCGCCGACGACAGCCGATCCCGCGACGCGCAAGGCGAACGCAATCAGCTCGGTCGGGTCCCTGGTGAAGGCGAGGACGACGTCATAGGCAGCGATCGGGAATGTAACCGCGGCGGCAATCGCGCCGCCGACCGCACCGATGAGGATACGGTCCCGTGCGGTCAGGACTTCCGCCATCGTCAGCCTCCTATTGTTTCCGGTCTTCGTTTGCCGCCGGACCGTCGATGACGATCACGGACGGCGTTAACGCCCGAGCGTTTTCCCGAATATGGCCAGAAGCTCGGTCACCTTTTCGCGCTGCTCGCGCTTGTCGCCCGAACGGATCGCGTGGTCGACGCAGTGCTCGACGTGGTCCTTCAGGACCTCGTCCTCGACCCGCTTGAGCGCAGCGCGCACCGCTTGGAGCTGCTGGACGATATCGATGCAGTAGCGCTCGTCTTCGATCATGCGGGCAATGCCGCGGACCTGGCCTTCGATGCGATTGAGTCGGGCGAGGCAGCCCTTGTGCGCGGTCGGCTTCATGGCGGAAGGATACTCCCCGCGGGTACCGGCGGTCGAGCCGGCTCAGAGTTCGATAAAACGATCAGGAAGTTCGTCGGCATCGCCCTTCACGGCCGGGAAATGCCGGGCGAGCGGCGCCCCGAGCTCGGCGATCGCCGCGACGAACCCATCGGCGACGCGGCCCGCGCGCCCCGCGGCGACGAACCGATCGACGATCCCGCGCCAGGTGTCGGGGCCGACCTTGGCGTCGATCCCGCCATCGGCCAGGATTTCGACGTGCCGCTCGGCGACCGCCACGAACAGCAGAATGCCGGTGTGGCCCGCGGTCAGATGGACGCCCTGGGCGTAGAACTGCGTGTACGCGAGCTGGCGCGCGCGCCGCTCCTTGACCGAACGCGGCACCAGGAGAAGCCGGAGCGGGCGGTAGAGCAGGACGATCTCGACCGCCGCGAACACCGCGAGTTGGTAGAGGTAGAGCGCGGACGCCGGCATCGCCGGCCAGGCTAGCAGGACGCACGCCGGCACCGCGAGCGCGAGACCGGCGCCCCAAGAGAGCGCGATGAAGCGATAGTCGGACGCACGCGCCGCGACGACGGTCACGATCTCACCCGATGTGCGTCGCTCGACGTCCTTGATCGCCTGAACGATCCGAGCGCGATCGGATGCTGGGACGAATGCCATGCCCTCTCCTCTCTACCAGCGCCCCGACGCGCCGCCGCCACCGAAACCGCCGCCACCGCCGCCCCGAAAGCCGCCGCCCCCGCCGAAACCCCGGTTGTCGAACCCGCCGGCGCCTCGGCCCCAGGGTCCGACGCCGCCGCCGTAGCGGCCGGGCGCGTCGAGCCGCATCCACAAGAACAGCACGAAGAGTGCAAACACCAGCGCGCCGATGAGTTGCACGGGTTCGACCTCGTCCGCGTCCGCCGGGCGCGGTTTCGGCGGGGCCGTCGGCGGCGCGCCGCCTTCGAGCAGATGAACGATCCCGGTAACGCCGGCCTCGATCCCGGCCGCGACGTCGCCTTTGCGGAAATGCGGCAAGATCGCCGCTTCAATGATGGTGCGGGCGAGCGCGTCGGTGAGCTGGCCCTCGAGCCCGTAACCGACCTCGATACGTACCTGGCGCTCGGCGGGCGCCACCAGGAGAATGGCGCCGTTGCTCTTGCCTTTTTGCCCGAGCTCCCAGCGCCGGCCCAGACGATAACCGACATCCTCGATGGTCCGGCCTTCGAGCGAACGCAGGGTGGCGACGACGATCTGGTTGGTCGTGCGACGCTCGTGCTCTTCGAGTTGGCGGACCAAGGCCTGTTCGGCGAGCACGCTCAAGACGCCGGCGCCGTCGACGACACGGCCGCTGAGCGTGAGTTGGGTCGGGTCGTCCGCCGCCGCTGCGGTCGCGATCAACGTCGCGGCGAGGCCGAACGCCGCCAGGACGCGGGTCATCAACTGCCGAACTTGACCTTGGGCGCGTCCTGCGCGTCGGGGCCGGCGGCGAAGCTCTGCTTGAGCGCGGCCTCCGGATAAAGGAGCGCGGCCCACCACCGCCCCGGGATGGTGCGAAGTTCGATGTTGTAGGCGCGGACGCTCTCGACATAGTCCCGCCGCGCCACCGCGATCCGGTTCTCGGTGCCTTCGAGCT
>CAMDOQ010000039.1 GCA_945903685.1 Rhizobium sp. Q54 | reverse complement strand
ACGACGGGCGCCTCGGGGAGGGGTACCATCATGGCTTCGCCGGCGCAGGCTGCGCAGAGCAAGACTCACGACGTGAGAAGCGCGTCCAACGTCGTTACGCCCGACGAGCTCGCAATCCTGCGCGAACTGCAGCGCAAGGTGCTGTGGCTTTCGGCGTGGACAATCCACAACGCCAATCACCTGCGCCCGAGCCGCGACGGGCTCAAGGTCGGCGGTCACCAGGCCTCGAGCTCTTCGATGGTCGCGTTGATGACCGCCCTCTATTTCCGCGTCCTAAAGCCGAGCGATCGGGTAGCGGTCAAGCCGCACGCGAGCCCGGTTTACCACGCGATCCAGTACCTCTTGGGCCGCCAAACTCGCGACAAGCTTGAGCGCTTCCGCGGCTTTGGCGGCGCCCAGTCGTATCCGTCACGGACCAAGGATACCGACGACGTCGATTTCTCGACCGGTTCGGTCGGCTTGGGCGTCGGCATCACGATGTTCGCGTCGCTGGTGCAGGACTATCTGCGGATGAAGCGGATGATCCCCACCGAGCAACCGGCGGGGCGGATGGTGGCGCTGATGGGCGACGCCGAGCTCGACGAGGGCAACGTGTTCGAGGCGATGCTCGAAGGGTGGAAGCACGATGTCCGCAACTTGTGGTGGGTGATCGACTATAACCGTCAGAGCCTCGATTCGGTGACCAGCGACCGCCTGTTCGCACGCGTTGACGACATCTTCCGCACCACCGGCTGGAACGTCACCACGTTGAAGTACGGCAAGCGCCTACAGCAGGCGTTCAAGCGCACCGGCGGTGATGCGCTGCGCAAGTGGATCGACGACTGCCCGAACTCGCTCTACTCGGCGCTGGTGTTCAAGGGCGGCGCGAGCTGGCGCGAGCACCTGAAGCGCGATCTCGGCGACACCGTCGGCATCAAGGCGATCCTCGACGAACACGACGATCCGGCGCTGCACGCGCTGATGACCAATCTCGCTGGCCACGACCTCGAATCGATCCTCGAAGGGTTTGCCGCCGTCGAGGACGATCTCCCGCACTGCTTCATCGCCTACACGATCAAAGGCTGGGGGCTGCCGTTTGCCGGCCACAAGGACAATCACGCCGGGCTCATGAATGTCGAGCAGATGGCGGCCTACAAGAAGTCGCAGCAGATCAGGGACGGCGAGGAGTGGGAGCCGTTCGCGGGGCTATCGCTGCCGGCGGCCAAACTGCGCGCCTATCTCGACCGCGTCGAATTCGCGAAAGGCGGCGTTCGCCGTTACGACGATCCGCCGGTAGCGGTGCCGGCAAAGCTCGCCTTCCAGGCGAGTCCGCAGATGTCGACTCAAGAGGCGTTCGGTCGCATTTTGAACGAACTCGGCAAGGAAGAGTCCGATTTCGCCGCGCGGATCGTTACCACCTCACCCGACGTCACGGTTTCGACCAACCTGGGCCCGTGGGTCAACCGCCGCGGCATCTTCGATCGCCACAACCGCGAGGACGTTTTCAAGGCCGAGAAGGTCGTTTCGGCACAGCGCTGGCATATGTCGCAGGACGGCCAGCACGTCGAGCTCGGGATCGCCGAGAACAATCTATTTCTGGCGCTGGCGGCGCTCGGGTTGTCGGGCCCGCTGTTCGGGAAGCGATTGCTACCGATCGGCACGCTCTACGACCCCTTCATTCTACGCGGACTCGACGCTTTGAACTACGCGACCTACCAGGACGCGCGGTTCATGCTGGTGGCGACGCCGTCGGGCCTCACGCTCGCGCCCGAAGGCGGCGCGCACCAGTCGATCTCGACGCCGTTGGTCGGCATGGGTCAGGACAAGCTCGCCTCGTTCGACCCCGCCTTCGTCGATGAGCTCGCGGTCGTCATGCGTTGGGGCTTCGAGCACATGCAGGCCGAAGACGGGGGCTCAATCTACTTGAGGCTTTCGACCCGGACCCTTGAGCAGCCGGCGCGGTCGATGACGTCCGACCTCATGCGGGCGATTTTAACCGGCGCCTATTGGCAGCACGCACCGGCAACCGGCGCCGAACTCGTGATCGCCTATTCGGGCGTGGTGGCGCCCGAGGCGATGGCGGCACATGCAGCCGTGCTCGAGGATATTCCCGGTGCGGGGCTCCTGGCGGTGCCCTCGCCGGATCGACTGTTCCAGGATTGGAGCCACGTACAACAAGCGCGAAGCCAGGGCGAGCAGGGCGCCCGCGCGCATATCGAGACCCTGTTCGCGGACCTCGCGCCGGGATGCGCGGTCGTCACCGTGATCGACGGTCACCCGGCCACGCTCTCGTGGCTCGGCTCGGTCGGCGGGCACCGCGTAGTGCCGCTGGGCGTCGATCATTTTGGCCAATCGGGCGACCTCAACGACCTCTATCGCGCCTATCGGATCGACGCCGACGCCATTCTCGATGCGTGCGCGGCGGCCTGCCTGAAACGCTAACATTCGGGCCCTGCGGGTCACGGGTTTGTTGTCGCCGGGCGCGGAAATTGTGTTATAGAAACGCCGTCTTAAGCGGCCGTTCCCCAGCGCCGCGCAAGCGAATCGCGGGCGTGGTGGAATTGGTAGACACGCAAGACTTAGGATCTTGTGACGCAAGTCGTGGGGGTTCGAGTCCCTTCGCCCGCACCATCCACCGGGGCGCGGCGCGGACCTGCGGTGACGGACGCTTGAACGCTCGGAAGTGACGGATCATGCAGATTACCCAGACCAACGCCGAAGGACTAAAGCGCGAATTCCGCATTACGGTTGCCGCAGCCGATATCGAGACTCGCGTCGCCGAGCGCTTGAAACACCTTGGCCATACCGTCCAACTTCCGGGCTTCCGCCCGGGCAAGGTGCCGATGGCACTCTTGCGCAAGCGGTTCGGCAACTCGGTGATGGGCGAGGTGCTTGAGGACGCGGTCAACGCCGGTTCGCAGAAGGCGATGGTCGACCACAAGCTGACGCCGGCGGCGCAGCCCAAGATCGAGGTCACCAAGTTCGCCGAAGGGCAGGACCTCGAATACACGATGGCGATCGAGGTGATGCCCGAGATCGCGCCCGCCGACTTTTCGAAGATCGAGCTCGAGCGGCTGACGGTCGCGGTGAGCGAGTCCGAGATCGAGGAAGCGCTGACGCGCATGGCCGAGGGCCAGAAGTCGTTCCAGTCGGCCGAAACCGGGACCGCGGCAGCGATCGGGCACGCCGTCATGATCTCGTTCGTCGGTTCGGTCGATGGCAAGGAATTCGAAGGCGGGAAGGGCGAGGACTTCTTGCTCGAACTCGGCTCGAAGCGTTTCATCCCGGGCTTCGAGGAGCAACTGGTCGGCGTCAAGGCAGGCGACGACCTCACGGTCCAGGTGACGTTCCCGGAAGACTACGGTGCCAAGGACCTGGCGGGTAAGGCGGCGAGTTTCGCGGTCGCCGTCAAAGAGGTGCGGGTGCCGCAGACGGTCGCGGTCGACGACGAACTCGCCAAGCGCATGGGCCTCGAGAACCTGGCCGCGCTGCGCAAGGCGGTGAGCGAGCAGATCTCGCGCGACTACATCGACGTGTCGCGGGCGCGCCTGAAGCGTTCGCTGCTCGACAAGCTGGCCGAACAGCACAATTTCGTGGTTCCGCAGGGCATGATCGATGCCGAGATCGGGGCGATCGTGCAGCAGTTTCGCGATTTGCGGGAAAAGGGCGGGCTCGATCCCGACGAAAAGGAAAAGACCGAAGATCAGGTGCGCGACGAGTATCGTCCGATCGCCGAGCGCCGCGTGCGCTTAGGCCTTCTCCTTGGAAAAGTCGGGGAGATGAACAATATCACCGTCAACGACAACGAGGTCAGCCGCGCGCTCTCCGAGCAGTCGAGACGCTTCCCGGGGCGCGAACGGCAGGTGGTCGAGTTCTACCAGAACAACGCCCAAGCGATGGCGAGCCTGAAGGCGCCGCTTTACGAGGACAAAGTCGTCGATTTCATCCTCGAGTTGGCCAAGCTCAGCGATCGATCGGTCGCGCGCGAGGAGCTGATGCGCGATCCTGACGCCGAGCCGGCCGCGGCCGCCCAGGACGACAAGACCGAGACGCCGGCTGCTGGCGAGAAAAAGCCGGCCAAGCGTGGCGCCAAGAAAGCGGTTGCGAAGGATTAAGTGACGAAACGAGCGACGGAATGGGGATGGAACCAACCATGCAATTGATCCCGATGGTCGTCGAGCAGACGAACCGCGGCGAGCGTGCCTACGACATTTTCTCGCGGCTATTGAAAGAGCGGATCGTGTTCCTGACCGGGCCGGTCAACGATGAGGTCGCAAGCCTCATCACCGCGCAGTTCTTGTTCCTCGAAGCCGAGAATCCGAACAAGGACATTTACTTCTACATCAACTCGCCGGGCGGCATCGTGTCCTCGGGTCTCGCCATCTACGACACCATGGAGTACATCCGTCCCGAGGTATCGACCCTCTGCGTCGGCCAGGCCGCGTCGATGGGCTCGCTCTTGCTCACAGCCGGCGCCAAAGGCAAACGTCACGCGCTTCCCAACGCGCGCATCATGGTTCACCAGCCCTCGGGCGGCTTCCAAGGTCAGGCCGCCGACATCGAGATTCAGGCTAAGGAAATCCTGTCGCTGCGGGCGCGGCTCAATCAAATCTACGTCAAGCATACCGGCCAGAAGATCGAAGCAATCGAACGCTCGCTCGACCGCGACTACTTCATGACCGCCGACCAAGCCAAGGATTTCGGCCTGATCGACGAGGTCGTCACCCATCGGCCGATCCCGGATGACGACAAGGGCGTAAAAAAGAGCGCCTGACCGGCCTCCAAGTTTATCTTCGCTTAACCCCTAATCAGATAGGGTACGTTCCTAGACGCACGCTAGAAGGGCGCCCACCCCCAACACTTGGGTCGTCTTTCGGAACAGGCGCAATATTTGGGTTGTGTGCCCTGTTGGTCAGTGTTTAACATGGTGGGGGTGGGTAAGCGTTAGGGATTGTCGATGACCAAATCCGCCGGGGGCGACTCAAAAAACACCCTCTACTGCTCTTTCTGCGGCAAGAGCCAGCATGAGGTCCGCAAGCTAATTGCGGGCCCGACCGTATTCATCTGCGATGAATGCGTCGAATTGTGCATGGATATCATCCGCGAGGAGCACAAGAGTGCCCTGGTCAAGACCCGGGACGGCATTCCGGCCCCGCGCGACATCTGTAAGGTTCTGGACGACTACGTAATCGGCCAGGAGTACGCGAAAAAAGTGCTCTCGGTCGCGGTTCACAACCACTACAAGCGTCTGAACCACGGCACCAAGAACAACGACGTTGAACTCGCCAAGTCGAACATTCTCCTGGTCGGCCCGACCGGCAGCGGCAAGACGCTGCTGGCGCAGACCTTGGCGCGGATCTTGGACGTCCCGTTCACGATGGCCGACGCCACCACCCTGACCGAAGCCGGCTACGTCGGCGAGGACGTCGAGAACATCATCTTGAAGCTGCTGCAGGCCGCCGACTACAACGTCGAGCGCGCGCAGCGCGGCATCGTCTACATCGACGAAGTCGACAAGATCAGCCGCAAATCGGAAAACCCGTCGATCACCCGCGACGTGTCGGGCGAAGGCGTGCAGCAGGCCCTCCTCAAGATCATGGAAGGGACCATCGCCTCGGTTCCGCCCCAGGGCGGCCGTAAGCACCCGCAGCAGGAGTTCCTGCAGGTCGACACCAGCAACATCCTGTTCATCTGCGGCGGGGCGTTCTCGGGCCTCGATCGCATCATCGCCGCCCGCGGCCGCGGCTCCTCGATCGGCTTCGGCGCCGACGTGCGCGGCCCCGACGAGCGGCGGACCGGCCAGTTGCTGCAGGAAGTTGAGCCCGAAGATCTCTTGAAGTTCGGCCTGATCCCCGAATTTATCGGCCGCTTGCCGGTGGTGGCGACGCTCCACGACCTCGACGAAGGCGCGCTGATCGACATTCTGGTCAAGCCGAAGAACGCGCTGATCAAGCAGTTCCAGCGGCTGTTCGAGATGGAGAATGTGAGCCTTACCTTCTCCGAGGACGCGATGCGTGCAATCGCGCGCAAGGCGGTGGCGCGCAAGACCGGTGCACGCGGCCTGCGCACCATCCTCGAGGCCATCTTGCTCGACACCATGTTCGATCTTCCCGCCTACGACGCGGTCGAGGAGGTCGTAATCAACAGCGAAGTTGTGGAAGGGCGCGCCAAGCCGCTCTTGATCTACAGCGAGCGTCGGGGCGACGTCGGAACGTCGGCGTAGCCACCGGTCCGCCACCCCGGCGGGACCGCACGTGTGCGATGGGAGGCTTGCCTTGATTGGCTGCGGCATCGCCTCCACATCCATTTATCCAAGGCGAACGGCATCGCCGTGCGCCGACGGGTCCGGTCAGGCCCGCTAGAAAGGTGAAGGTAATGAACGAACCCAACCAGTCTCAGGATTTCCCCGTCCTGCCGCTGCGCGACATCGTCGTGTTTCCGCACATGATCGTCCCGCTGTTCGTCGGCCGCGAAAAGTCGGTACGCGCGCTCGAGGACGTGATGGCAGACGACAAGCAAATCCTGTTGGTGGCGCAGAAAGACGCCGGTCAGGACGACCCGGCGGTCGACGACATTTACCGCACCGGCACCATCTCGACCGTGCTGCAGCTATTGCGGCTGCCCGATGGCACGGTCAAGGTCCTGGTCGAGGGCGGCAAGCGCGCCAAGATCAGCGCCTTCGTCGAGAACCCCAACTTTTTTCAAGCCAAAGCCGAGTCGGTCGCCGAGTCGGGCCTCGATTCGCCCGACTTGGCTGCGCTCACCCGCACGGTGGTGTCGCAATTCGAGCAGTACGTAAAGCTCAACAAGAAGATTCCGCCCGAGGTTCTGGCTTCGGTCTCGCAGATCGAGGACGCGAGCAAGCTCGCCGACACGGTCGCGTCGCACATCGTCCTCAATGTCTCCGACAAGCAGGAATTGCTGGAGATGGCGAGCGTGGTCGACCGGCTCGAGCGCGTCTATTCGCTGATGGAAGCCGAGATCGGCGTGCTCCAGGTCGAGCGCCGCATCCGCGGCCGCGTCAAGCGTCAGATGGAGAAGACGCAACGCGAGTATTATTTGAACGAACAGCTCAAGGCGATCCAAAAGGAACTCGGCGAGGGCGACGAAACCCGCGACGAAGCGCACGAGATCGAGGAGCGGATCAAGCGCACGCGGCTGTCCAAGGAATCGCGCGACAAGGCCCATGCTGAGTTGAAGAAGCTCCGCAGCATGAGCCCGATGTCGGCGGAAGCGACCGTCGTCCGTAACTATCTCGACTGGCTGCTCTCGATCCCGTGGCACCGCCGGCGCAAGTTGAAGAAGGACTTGGCGGTCGCCGAGAGCGTGCTCGAAGCCGATCACTACGGCCTCGACAAGGTCAAAGAGCGCATCCTTGAGTACCTCGCGGTGCAGCAACGCGCCGATAAGCTGCGCGGACCGATCCTCTGCCTCGTCGGTCCGCCTGGCGTCGGCAAGACCTCGCTCGGCAAGTCGATTGCGCGTTCGACCGGGCGCCAGTTCATCCGCATGTCGCTCGGCGGCATTCGCGATGAAGCCGAGATCCGCGGGCACCGTCGCACCTATATCGGCTCGATGCCCGGCAAGATCATCCAGTCGATGAAGAAGGCGAAGACGTCGAACCCGCTGTTCCTGCTCGACGAAGTCGATAAAATGGGAGCCGATTTCCGCGGCGACCCGTCGTCGGCCCTGCTCGAGGTACTCGACCCCGAGCAGAATTCATCGTTCAACGACCATTATCTCGAGGTCGATTACGACCTCTCCGACGTGATGTTCGTGACGACGGCGAACACGCTCAATATTCCGCCGCCGCTCCTGGACCGCATGGAAGTGATCCGGCTGTCCGGCTACACCGAGGACGAGAAGCTCGAAATCGCCAAGCGGCATCTGATCAAGAAGCAGCGCGAGGCGCACGGTCTCAAGGAAGACGAGTGGTCCATCACCGACGAGGCGCTCCGTGATCTGATCCGCTATCACACGCGCGAGGCCGGCGTTCGCAACCTCGAGCGCGAGATCGCCAATCTCTGCCGCAAAGCAACCAAGCAAATCGTCGAGAAGAGCAAGAAGAACGTCCGCATCACCCGAAAGAGCCTGGGTAAATACGCGGGCGTGCGGCGGTTCCGGTTCGGCGAGATCGAGGAGAACAACCTGATCGGCATCACCACCGGTCTTGCCTGGACCGAGGTCGGCGGCGAGTTGCTGTCGGTCGAAGCGGTGATGCTGCCGGGTAAGGGTAAGATGACCTCGACCGGCAAACTCGGCGACGTAATGCAGGAATCGGTAACCGCGGCGGCGAGCTATGTGCGCTCGCGCGCCATCCACTTTGGCATCAAGCCCACCCTGTACGAGAAACGCGACATCCACGTCCACGTGCCCGAAGGCGCCACGCCCAAGGACGGGCCATCGGCTGGCGTCGCCATGGTGACGTCGATCGTCTCGGTGCTGACGCAGAATCCGGTCGATCGGCATGTCGCCATGACCGGCGAGATCACCTTGCGCGGACGCGTGCTGCCGATCGGCGGTTTGAAAGAGAAGCTGCTGGCGGCGTTGCGCGGCGGCATCAAAACCGTGCTGATCCCGCGCGACAACGAAAAAGACTTGGCCGAGATTCCCGACAACGTCAAACGCGGGATGGAGATCGTACCGGTCGGAACCGTCGACGACGTGCTCAAGCGGGCGTTGACCAAACCGCTGGTCCCGATCGAGTGGACCGAAGAAGACGACGCCAAACACCCGCCCGCGAAGACCGAGGGCGACGTCGAGGAAGGCGTCATCACCCACTGACGCGCGGGCCGTAATCGCGCGGCGTTCTCGATTCGACACGGCGAGAAACCTGGGGATATCCCAGGTTTTTTGCTTGTTTCGACGAACGGACGAGTCTTATCCTTTTTTTCGCCGGGCGCTTTGGGAGGGCGCACGAGCGATAACGTCCTCGAGGGAGCAACGTCTGTGAACAAGAACGATCTGGTGTCCGCAGTCGCGGACGAAGCCGGGCTGTCTAAGGCCGATGCCGGCCGCGCCGTCGACAGCGTGTTCGATACCATTGCCGCCAGTTTGAAAAAGGGCCAGGAAGTTCGCCTCGTCGGCTTCGGCACATTCGTCGTCACCCGGCGCAAGGCGTCGCAGGGCCGCAACCCGCGGACCGGCGAAACGATTCAAATCCCGGCGTCGAAACAGCCGAAGTTCCGGGCCGGCAAAGCGCTCAAAGACGCGGTCAATTGACGGGCGCGCGGCCTGCGTTGGAGCAGGGCCGGGCCTTCGACTAAACTCGCGATGGCCGGGCGATTAGCTCAGTTGGTAGAGCACCTCGTTTACACCGAGGGGGTCGGCGGTTCGAGCCCGTCATCGCCCACCAGCCTTCGCTCGCGCAGCGGGCGAAGGCTGCCACGCCGGAGCCCGAAGGGCGAAGGCGGGCCATCTCCGCGAGCTTCGGCTTGGCAAGTAGGCGTGACGAGCCTTTGCCTTCGAGAAGTACTTGAAGCCGGGCTCCGGTAGAGCGTTCGCCCGATAACGGTTATGACCTTTTAGGCCGGACTTGCCTTCGCTCGCACAGCGGGCGAGGCCTGCCGCGCCGACGGCGCGGTAGCGGTGTCCGCCTCGCGTTCGCGGAGCGTACGCCGCATCACCTTACCCGTAGGCGTAAGCGGCAGCGCATCGACGACGGCGATCGCCGTGGGTCGCGCATCGGCGGCTAGCCTGCCGTCGAGCAGCGCGCCGAGCTCGGCCGTCACCGCCGCGTCAGCCGGAACGCCGTCCTTCAGCGTCACGAACAGCTTGATGCCGTCATGCGCGCCTGGATCGCCGGTGCCGATCGCCGCGGCATTGGCGACCGCCGGATGCTGGAGTGCGGCGTCCTCGATCTCGACCGGCGCGATCAGGCGGCGGCCGCGTCGGATCACGTCCTCGGGCCGGCCCTGGTGCCAGATATAGCCGGTGTCATCGCGACGGGCGAGATCGCCAGTCAGATACCAACCGTTCTTGAACTTGGCGCGCGTCGCCTCGGGGTTGCGCCAGTACTCGATCATCAGGACCGGATTGGGGCTCCGGCAGGCGAGCTCCCCGATCTCGCCGGCGCCGAGCTCGCGGCCCTCAGCATCGACGATGCCGGCCACGAATCCCGGCGGCGGCAGCCCGAGCGAGCCGGGGCGGGCGGCCATGAATTTGGGAACGTGGGCCAGTAGGAAGTTGCACTCGTTCTGCCCGAACACCTCGTTGATGCCGACGCCGAGCGCGCCCTTGCTCCATTCGACCATCGCGGCGCCGACCGGTTCACCGGCGCTGATGACCGCGCGGAGTTTGACATCGGCGGGCGGGACCGCGGCGCGGATCTGCTTGAAACCGGTCGCCATCATGTAAAGGTTACGCACGCGGTGACGCGCGAGAACGCCATAGACCCGCTCCGGGTCGAACGGCGGTGGCACGTGACAGGCGATCGTCGGATGGCCGAACCAAAGCGCCTGCATCACCGCCATCGAGAGCGCACCGCCGCCGGCCCAGTCGGCCGGCGACCAGGTGAGGTCGCCCGGCTGGCCGAAGAACTCGTAGGCAAAGTCGAAGCCGGGCAGATGGCCGATTAGCATGCGATGGCCGTGGACCACGGCCTTGGATGGTCCGGTCGAGCCCGAGGTGTGGGCGAGGAAGGCGGGGTCGTCGGGGCTGGTGTCGGCGGCGGCGTGGTCGGGCGAGGCGCTCGCCAGGTCGGCGTGGAAGTCGCGGGCGCCGTCGTCGTCGCCGTCGATCAGGCTCACGGTGCGCAACGAAGGGAGGCGGGGTCGGAGACGCTGGATACGCGGGTAGCGGGCACTGTCGGTGACGAGGAGCGTGACCTCGACGTCGTTCAAGCGATAGGCGAGCGTTTCTTCGTCGAGCGCGATCGAGACCGGCAGCGAAATCAATCCCGAACGCCAGCACGCCAAGTGGGTCACCAATGCTTCCGGAGTCTGCGGCAACAACAGGCCGACGCGGTCGCCGGGCTTTAATCCCACGCCGGCAAAAGCATTGGCGGCCCGGCGCGAAAGCTCGGCGATCTCGCCGAACGTGTAGCGGCGCGGCTCGCCCCGGTCGCGATCGTGGATGAGCGCGACCTTGCCGGGGGTGTGGGCGGCATGCCGATCACAGAGATCGACCGCCATGTTGTAGCGAGCCGGCACGCGCCAGGCGAAGGCGTCGTAGATCTCGCGATAGGTCGCCGCGCGCTTCAGCATGCGGCAACGGTAGCGCGTTGCTGCGGCGCGGGAAACGCGCTATTCACGAGCCGCGATGCTTGATGCTGCCGACCTCGCCCAGTTACAAAGCACGTTGGCTGCGGTCTTCACCCAGCTGCTAAAGCCGCTGTTCGCGTGGCGTAGTCCGCACTCGCATTTCTTCTGGCCGTTCCTGGTCGCCGCCCTGGCCTTGAGCGTGCTGGTCTACTGGCGCGGGGACGCGCGGCGCGACGGCCGCAGCTTCTTCGCCGCCTATTTCCCGAAGGCGATTTGGGGCCATCGCTCGGCGCTCGCCGATTACCGCTACTGGTACGTCAATCGGATCCTGTTCGCGGTCGCGCTCGGTGCCTATTTCCTGTCGACCGCCTGGGTCGCCCGCTCGGTGCGCGGCGCCCTCGACGGCGCGTTCGGCGCGGTGCCCGTGCCGCCCGACACCGCGCTTGCGGCCAAGCTCCTGCTCACCGTCCTCTATTTCATCGCCTACGATTTCGGCCGCTATCTCGCCCACTACACGCTCCATCGCGTGACGCTCCTGTGGCTCATCCACAAGGTGCACCACTCGGCCGAGGTCCTGACGCCGCTCACCAACGCGCGCGCGCATCCGCTCGAGCTGTTTTGGATGGCCGGCGTGCCGTCGGCGCTCGGCGGCACCGTGCTCGGTATCTTCATGCACGTCCACGGCGCCGATACCGGGGTATTTACGATCTTCGGCCTCCACGCCTTCGTGTTCGTCTATAACGCGATCGGCAACCTTCGCCATAGTCACGTCTGGCTGAGTTACGGGCCGCGGTTCAGCTACTTGTTCGTGAGCCCGGCCCAGCACCAAATCCACCACAGCGCCCTGCCCGAGCATTTCGGCCGCAACATCGGCTACGCCTTCGCGCTGTGGGACTGGTTGTTCGGGACGATTTACGTTCCGGCCAAAGAGGAACGCTTCGCGATGGGCCTGGGCGACGGCACCGACGCCAAGTACCACGGCATCGTACGCATGTACGTCCAGCCCTTTATCGACATCGGGCGCTACCTCGTTACCGGCCGCGCGAGTTCGGGCGCGGTCATCGGCGCACCGACGCCGCAACCATGACCACGGCCGCCGATCTTGTCGGTAGTTGGCACCTGGAGCGGTGGGAAACGCGCTACGACGACGGCCGCGTCATCCATCCGATGGGCGCGGATGCACAAGGTCTGCTCTTCTATTCCGCCGACGGCTACATGGCGGCGATACTCTATCGCAACGCGCGCGCTCCGTTCACGACCGGCGAGGCGTTGACGGCCGGGGTCGAGGAAAAGGTCGGCGGGTGGGACAGCTACTTCTCTTACGCCGGACGCTACACCGTCGTCGGCGACAACGTGCACCACATGGTCGAGGTTTCCCAATACCCGAATTGGGTCGGTACCACCCAGATCCGGGTCATGAGTTGCCGAGGCGACGAGTTGAGCCTCACGACGCTGCCCCAGACGACGCGGCGCGGGGTCCAGACGAGCGAGCTGCGCTGGCGGCGGACGCGCGCGGCGGTGCGTTAGCGCGCTCCGACCGGGGCTTGCTTGACACCCATGAGGGGGACCGGTAAACGGGGCCGACCTCGACGGCTTGGTCGCGAATTGTTCCGTTTTGGGGGTGTAGCTCAGTTGGTTAGAGCGCCGGCCTGTCACGCCGGAGGCCGCGGGTTCGAGTCCCGTCACTCCCGCCACGGATCCTCGGGCGCGACCCCATCCCGCCTTGTGTACAGACCCCATCCCGTCCTTGAAAACCGAGACATAAATGCTTGGGATACCGAGAAAAAGCACCCTTCTGTTCGGGCTGAGCCGGCCCTATAATCCGGCCGCCACGCCCTGTTGACGCGTCGGCCAAGGCGGAAGCGATCGATGTCCACAATGCTGGCCGAGTACCTGCCGATCCTGATCTTTCTCGGGATCTCGATCGTCATGGTGACCGTCATGCTGGGCGCCTCGTACGTGATCGCCCGCCAGCGCCCCGACAGCGAGAAGAACGCGCCCTACGAATGCGGTTTTGAGGCTTTTGGCGATGCCCGCCGGCCGTTCGATGTCCGCTTCTATCTGGTCGCGATCCTGTTCATTATTTTCGATCTCGAGGTCGCCTTTCTCTTCCCGTGGGCGGTTTCGTTGGGCGAGGTCGGTCTGTTCGGGTTCTGGTCGATGATGGTGTTCTTGGGCGTGCTCACCGTCGGCTTCATCTACGAATGGAAGAAGGGCGCGCTCGAATGGGATTGATCCATGACTGAAGCGGCGCTGGCGCCGGTCGGCAACGTCGCGCTCAAGGCGGCGGCCGATGAGCTGGCCGACAAGGGTTATCTCGTCGCCAAGCTCGACGACCTCGTCAATTGGGGGCGCACCGGGTCGCTGTGGCCGATGACGTTCGGCTTGGCATGCTGCGCAGTCGAGATGATGCATGCGTTCATGCCGCGCTACGACATGGAGCGGTTCGGCGTCGTCTTCCGTGGCAGTCCGCGCCAGTCCGACGTCATGATCGTCGCCGGCACGCTCACCAACAAGATGGCGCCGGCGTTGCGCAAGGTCTACGACCAGATGGCCGAGCCGCGCTACGTGATTTCGATGGGAAGCTGTGCCAACGGCGGCGGTTACTATCACTATTCCTACTCCGTGGTGCGCGGCTGCGATCGGATCGTTCCGGTCGACATCTACGTGCCTGGATGCCCGCCCTCGGCCGAGGCGCTGGTCTACGGCATTCTGCTGCTCCAGAAAAAAATCCGCCGCACCGGCACGATCGATCGCTGAACGGCGACCCCACGGCATGGAAAAAGAGCGAGCGCTTTCCGAACTCAGCGACTACGTGCGCGCGGGTTGCCCGGGCGAAACAGTGTCGGTCGAGATCGCGCTCGGCGAGCTCGCAGTTACCAGCACCGCCGGCGGGATCGCCAAGTTGCTGCGGTTTTTGCGCGACGACGCCGCGTGTCAATTCAAGCTCCTGCTCGACATCACGGCGGTCGACTGGCCCGGTCGCAGCCCGCGCTTCGACGTCGTCTACCATCTGCTCAGCGTGGTTCATAACCAGCGCATCCGCGTCAAGGTGCCGGTCGAGCCCGACACCGCGGTGCCGTCGGTGACCTCGGTGTTCAGCGCGGCCGGCTGGTACGAGCGTGAGACCTGGGACATGTACGGGATCATGTTCTCCGGGCACCCCGACCTTCGACGGCTCTTGACCGACTATGGCTTCGAGGGCCATCCGCTGCGCAAGGACTTCCCGCTCACCGGCTACGTTGAGGTCCGCTATGACGAAGCGGAAAAACGTGTCGTCTATCAGCCGGTCAAGCTCACCCAGGAATTCCGCCGCTTCGACTTCATGAGCCCGTGGGAGGGTGCCCCCTACATCCTGCCCGGCGACGAAAAGGCGAAAGCACCGCCCAAATAACCATGGCCGAGACCGAGATCAAGAACCTCACCCTCAACTTCGGGCCGCAGCATCCGGCGGCGCATGGGGTGCTTAGGCTCGTCCTCGAGCTCGACGGCGAGGTGGTCGAGCGCGCCGATCCCCACATCGGTCTCTTGCACCGCGGCACCGAGAAGCTGATCGAGACCAAGACCTACCTGCAGGCGCTCCCCTATTTCGACCGGCTCGATTACGTCGCGCCGATGAACCAGGAGCACGCGTTCTGCCTCGCGATCGAGAAATTGGCCGGCATCACGGTGCCGCGGCGCGCGCAGTTCATGCGGGCGTTGTGGGACGAGATCGGCCGGCTCCTGAGCCACCTCCTCAACATCACCACCCAGGCCATGGACGTCGGGGCGATGACGCCCGCGCTGTGGGGGTTCGAGGAGCGCGAGAAGCTGATGGTGTTTTACGAGCGGGTTTCGGGCGCGCGGCTTCATGCCGCGTTCTATCGCGCCGGCGGCGTCCACCAGGACATGCCCGACGGGTTGGCCGACGACATCCGGACATTTTGCGACAGCTTCCTCAAGATCGTCGACGACATCGAGACGGTGCTGACCGAAAACCGCATCTTCAAGCAGCGCAACGTCGATATCGGCGTGGTCGCAGCTAAGGACGCGCTCGACTGGGGCTTTACCGGGGTGATGCTCAGGGGCTCGGGCTTTGCCTGGGACTTGCGCAAGGCGCAGCCCTACGAAGTCTACAGCGAGCTCGACTTCGACATTCCGGTCGGTAAGAACGGCGATTGCTACGACCGGTACCTGTGCCGGATCGAAGAGATGCGCCAGTCGGTGCATCTTGTCCGCCAGTGCCTCGACAAGATGCCGGCCGGGCCGGTCATGACCGAGGATCGCAAATACGCGCCGCCACGGCGCGGCGAGATGAAAGAGTCAATGGAAGCGTTGATCCATCACTTCAAGCTCTACACCGAGGGCTATCACGTGCCGGCCGGCGAAACCTACGCTGCGGTCGAAGCGCCCAAGGGCGAGTTCGGCGTCTACTTGATCGCCGACGGCACCAACATGCCCTACAAGTGCAAGATTCGTGCGCCCGGCTACGCACACCTGCAATCGCTCGACTTCATGACCCGCGGCCATCTGCTGGCCGACACCGTCGCGGTGATCGGCAGCCAGGACATCGTATTCGGCGAGATCGACCGATGACGACGACGCTCCGCTCCGGTCCGGCGACCTTCGCGTTCTCGGCCGAAAACCAAGCTAAGGCCGAGAAAGCGATCGCCAAGTATCCGACGGGCAAGCAGGCGAGCGCGGTGCTTGCGCTCCTCGATCTGGCGCAACGTCAGTCGGGCGGTTGGCTGCCGCATGCCGCGCTCGATTATGTCGCGACCTATCTCGGCATGGCGCCGATTCGCGTTTACGAGGTCGCGACGTTCTACTCGATGTTCAA
>CAMDOQ010000038.1 GCA_945903685.1 Rhizobium sp. Q54 | reverse complement strand
TCATCAACACCTACGCCGGCATTAAGGACGTGCGCGGGCGGATGATCGAGATCGGCCAGGCGTTCGGCGCCACCGAGCGCCAGATATTCTACAAGATCATGCTACCGGCGGCGGTGCCCTTCATCATGGCCGGAATCCGACTGGCGGTCGGTTTAGGCATTATCGGCATCATCGTCTCCGAGTTGTTCACCGCCGCGAGCGGGCTCGGCAATCTGATTCTGCGCGCCGCCAACGAGATGGCGACCGACCGTCTGTTCGTGCCGATCCTCGCGGTCGCGATCCTCGGCGTGGTGTTGACCGAACTGGTCCAGTTGATCGAGCGGCGCCTGTCGAAGTGGCGCGTGCTCGAACGCGAGCGGGCCGGGCTTTAGCCCGGCCGCCTACTCGGCCGCCGCGGCGCGGCGCTTATCCTGCGAGGCGAAGTAGGCCGCGACCCGGCCGCCCAGGTGCTGGCTGGTGATGCGCTCGGCGACCGTGACTGCCTGGCGCAGGCCGGCGATGTCGATCCCGGTCTCGAAGCCCGATTCCTGCAGCATAAAGACCAAGTCCTCGGTCGCGAGATTGCCGGAGGCGCCGGGCGCAAACGGACAGCCGCCGAGACCGCCGATCGAGGAGTCGAAGCGGCGAATCCCTTCCTGGAGCGCCGCCCAGGCATTGGTGAGCCCCATGGCGCGGGTGTCGTGGAAATGGGCCGAGACGCGCGCGGCGCCATGCTTTTTGGCAACGGTCCCGAAGAGATGCGCGACTTGGGCCGGATTGCCGGCGCCTATGGTGTCGGCGATCCCGATGTCGTCGGCCCCGGCCGCGAACATCTCGTCCGTAAGCGCGAACACGGCCGCCGGCGCGACCTTGCCCTCGTAGGGGCAGGCGCAGGCAGCGGCGATATAGGCGCGGGTCGCGATCCCCTCGGCGCGCGCGCGCCGGAGCACGACCTTGCAGACCTCGACCGCTTCGCCGAGCGACATGTTGATGTTGCGCTTGTTCAGGGTTTCGGTCGCCGCCAACACCAGCGCCACCGACTTGGCCCCCGCCGCGACCGCCCGCTCGTAGCCTTTCTCATTCGGGATGAGCGCGTGATACGCGACCCCTGGCTTGACCGGCAACCGCCTGAAGAGGTCGGCCGCATCCGCCATCTGCGGCACCGCCTTGGGCGAGACGAAGCTGGTCGCCTCGAACGACGTGACCCCGGCCGAGATCAGCGCGTCGAGCAGCGCCAATTTATCGTCGGTGGCAATGAAATGCGGATGGATCTGCAACCCATCCCTGAGCCC
Organism: Rhizobium sp. Q54; assembly: GCA_945903685.1. GTDB lineage: Bacteria > Pseudomonadota > Alphaproteobacteria > SHVV01 > SHVV01 > SHVV01. The sequence goes on along the minus strand of CAMDOQ010000038.1, from coordinate 15,046 downwards.
GACTTCGTTGACGTAGACCCGTTCAGCCATCGCTTTCCTCCGGTCGGTCCCCCCGTCCGTCCACGAAGTCGAGAATAGACCGGCCGTCCGGCCGGTACCACCCTTCGCGATCCAACCGGTCGCAGCGTTGGACACCCGGATTCATCATTCGTTAACCACGGCCGGGGTCCAATCGGGAGTGCGCGGCAGAGGGGTCTGCCGCTTGGGGAGCTCTCGTGACCGGATCGCCGTCGATCACTTCGTTTTCGACCTTTACCGCGCTGATTCCGATCGCGCAGCCGCCGGCCGCCGGCCGCGACGCGGTCCGCCCCACCACGCCCCAGCCGCAGCAAACCTTCAACGTTCCGATCGACCGTCGTGGTCCCGCTACCGTGGTCGAGGTAGGCACCGCCAAACAGGTCGAGCCGGTACCGCGCCCGCCCGCGCCCCGCGACCTAGGCGCCGACGAAAAGCGCCTACAACGCGCGAACACCGTCAGGGACATCGCGGTCCTGCAGGGATCGCCGGTATCGGCGCCGGTCGCGGCCCCGGCTCCCACTCGCCCGGCCGTCGCAACGCCCGGACCGGTCGCCGCAGCGACCGCCCCCTCGTCGGCGCCGTCGTCGCCCCTGCCAACGCCCGCCGAGCCCGCACCGCGCGCCCTGCCCGGTCCGGCGCGGCCGATCGTGCCGCCCGGCAGCCGGATCAACCTCTTCGTCTAGGCTTAGATCAAGTCCGGCCGATCAGGTCGGCGAGCCATCCCGACAGAAACGCGCATGCCGGTACCAACGGCAGCGAAACCGCGATCCGGATCGCGGCGAAACGAAATCCCATCATCGGCAATTCCCACACCAGCGTGCGGTGGACTGCGAGCATGCCCCAACTCGTCAAGAAGGCGACGATCTGCGGCAGGCCGACGCCGACCTCCATCAGCGCGACCGCGACCGGGAACAGCACCATCGGCCCGGTTGGCGCCAGAGCGCCGAGCACGGTCGCCAGCAGAATCCCCTGCCAGCCGGACTCGGCGCCCGCCCAGGCCGCGATCACATCCTTGGGCAAGATCTCCGCCAAGAAACTGGCGGCGACGATGCCGATCAGCATGCGCGGCACCATCTGTTTTCCTTGAAGCAGCGCGATGCGAAACGCCGCTTGCGGCAGCCTGCCGGGGCGGCGCGCGGTTTCAATGGCGAGGCCGATTGTCACCAGCGCGACCACGATGAACGAGACAACCGCGGCGGTCATGGCGAGGTCCGGCCGCCCGGGGGCGGCGGCAGCGTGAAAGCGACCGGCAGGCGGCGGGCGAGAAACCCGGCGGCGATCGGCAGCCCGAGCGACGCGACGGCTCGAATAAAGCCGAACTCGCCGCCCATGAACGGGACCTCCCACACGATCAGGCGGCTCAGTGACAGCACCTCCCACGCGCTCAGGAACGCGACCAGTGCCCCGATGTCGGCGCCGGCGGCGCCGAGCGCGTAGAGCAGCGGAAACGACGTCCACGGTCCGCCGGGAACCAGCGCACCGGCAATCGTCGCCAGCCCGAGACCGCTCCAGCCCGACCTAGGCCCGAGCCAGCGCGATACCAGTTCCTGCGGCACCAGCACTTGGACGAAGGCCGCCATCACCAGCGAAAGCGCCATCATCGGCGCGATCTCGATCGTGAGCCCCAAGGCGAAGCGGAGCGCCCGCTCGACCCCGTCCCAGCCGCGCAAATAGAGGCAGAAACCGGCGGCAACGAGGCACAAGGCGACGACAAAGCTATCGCCGAGCTCGAAGTTTCGTTTCTGGGACCGGGGCTCACTCATGGCTTGGGTCGATCACTCATGCCGGGTGCGCGACCGGTCGCTCATGGCGGGCGCGGATCGTGGGCGAGTGCGTCACTAAACACCGCGGTCGGGCCGCTGACGACCCCAATTTTTGCATCCCTTGTCCGCGGCAACGGGCGGTGGTTCAATCGCCGCCGACGATGTCCGTCCCCACGATCCCTCCCGCCCTCGCCGACGTGCTTGCTTTCTGGCTCGGCCACCCGACCGGACCCGACTACGGTGCGCGAAAGCAATTTTGGTTCCAGAGCACGCCGGCACTCGATCGCGAGATCACCGGGCGCTTCCTCGAAACGCAGGAGCGCGCGGCGACGGGCGCGTTTGCCGCCGCCGCCCACGACCCGGCCGGCTGCCTCGCGCTGATCTTGCTGCTCGACCAGTTGCCGCGAAACATGTTCCGGGCGACGCCGCGATCGTTCGCGACCGACACCCAGGCGCTCGCGCTCGCCGAGCAGGCGGTCACCGCCAGGTTCGATCGCGATTACGCACCGCTCCACCGCACGTTCTTCTATCTGCCGTTCGAGCACAGCGAGCGATTGACCGACCAGGATCGTGCCGTTGCACTGTTCGAGGCGCTCCCGGCCTACGAACTCCGCGCGCGGTCGATCCAGATGGTGCAACGCCACCGCGAGATCATCGTGCGTTTCGGCCGATTCCCGCACCGGAACGAGATTCTACGTCGATCGAGCTCGGCGGCGGAAATCGCGTTTCTTCAGGAACCCGATTCTTCGTTCACTTTCCCGCGCCGCGAGGATGGCACGCCCAACGCCGAGGCGTGGCGAGGTGCCACTGCCAAATAGAAAGGGCGGCGCGCCGAACGCACCGCCCCTTCGGGAAAGAACCTCGGCTATTTTTGCGCCGCGAAGATGCCGGCTGCTTTGTAGTTGGTGCCCGAGGTCGCGGTATCCTTGATGTGGAAATCGCCGATCTGCCCGGCGACGTTGTCGGTCGAACTCTTGACGAACGAGCCGTGCAACTGGCCGGTGTTGGACGAGTTGCTGAAGCTCCCAGAGAAGTCGCGCGGCGTTGCCGTCGGGGCGCTCCCGCTCCCGGTATAGTTCTGGCCGTCGAAGCTGGTGATCGAGATCGTGCCGGCGCGCGTGCCGAAGTTCCAGTCGTTCTGGAACCTGCCAACCGCCAAGTACGTCGCGGAGGACGTATTGACGGTCCCCACCATGTGGCCGACATAGCTTGCGGTTCCGGTCGACGGGATCTGGACTTGGGTTGGCAACTCGCCTGTGACCCACGCCGCCAAGTGGGTGCGGCGGTCGACGCCGGCGGTAAGCTCGACCCGGCCGCCCCAGAAGCCCCATTGCAGGAACGAGCACTGGCACATGCTGACGCTAGCCGCGGTGAACAACTGGTCGGCCTCGCCAGTCGCCATGCCGAGCTTGGCCGAAGTGCCGGCGACGGTCGTGCCGTCGACGATTTGGTTGTGCGTGGACGCCTCGACCGCGCCAAATGCGTCGTTGTCGATAAAGACGCTCCGGCCAGAGGTCGTGGTCGAATCGCCGAATGCAGCATCGGAGTCGCCGAGGACCAGATCGAACATCGTGACGCCCGCCGACCCTAGTGCGTTCTCGGCCTTGATGTCGGACGATATTTTATTGGTCGTTGCACTGGTCTTGATCTCAAAGTTGAGCGGATTGCTCGACAGCGTCTGGAAGATGCGCCGGTCGCTGACCGAGCCGCTCGAGACCGACTCGAGCAGGCCGCCGGTATAGCCGTTCAAGGTCTTCGAGCTGCGCGGGTCGGACGTCGCCGCCGTGTTGACCGCGAATACCGTGTTCGGCGCGAAGTCGATGACGCCGGTCAGGAACTGGTCGCCGATCTTGTCGTCGGCGGCGACGCGCGGCTTGGTGCCGCTCGCCGTCACATTGCTCGACTCGAGCACGAAGTAGCCGGCGTTGGCGCCGTAGAAGCTGGTGTCGGACGAGCCGCCGAACACGGTGCTGACCGGCCCTTCGAATACATGCAACGTCTGCGAGGCGGCGACGCGCGAGGTGCCGCGCATGCTGCCCTGGAGGAAGGTCTTGCCACCGCTCGTCAGCACCTGCCCGCCGACCAGAACCCCGGTTGAGGCCTGGCTCGACTGCAGCCCACTGATGGCGATCTTGCCGAATCCGAACGCCCGCTGCGCGGTCGAGGAACCCGAGGTATTCCAGACGATGGCGGCGTCGAAATCATCGGCGTCGTTGGTGGATGCGGTGAGGCTGCCGCCCGAGTTCTTCAAGATGAACGGGATGTTGCTGTCGAGCAGGAAGTCGCGCCGCGCGGTGTAGCCGGTCATCCCGGTGGTGGGGAACGATGTCGTCGGCACGCCGGCGAAGACGAGGACCCGGTGGCCCGAGAAGTCGTTCTCGGTCACCTCGGCCAGGACGAATTCGTTGTTGGCGAATAGCACCGAGGTCCCCGACAGCGGCCCGAACGGCGAGTCTGTAGTCGACGAGGTTCCCGTGAAACTGAGCGAGCCCGGGCTCCCCGGCAGCGGGAAGATGAAGCTCGAACCGGTCCCGGAGAACTTGCCCGTCGTAACGGTCCCGGTCTGGACCGAGAGGTCGAAGGACGAGCTGCCGTCGTCCGAGCCGATCGCCGTCGAAAACGAGTGCTTGTAGCGTCCGACCAACCCCGACGTTCCCGAGCCCGCGGCGGCTTCGACCTGCGACTGCTGGGTGGTGTTGTCCTTGTCGGCCGCGCTGTCGATGTCAGAACCCGACGGCGCAGGGCCGGGGCCGCGGCCCAGGCCGCCTAAGCCGCCGCCGGGCGGCGGGCCAAAGGCCGCCGGGACGTTGCCCGAGCCTGATGCGGCGAGGCCGCCGGCACGCTGCTCGGCACCCTGGCCTTGTTGTTGCTGCTGCTGGTTCTGCTGCTGGCCGCTGCCTTCGAGCGTCTGCACCGACTGGCGGAGTTCCCCAGGCGGCGCCGGCTGCGGCGGCAACGGTGGAATATTGGGGCCGGTTACGAGGACCTGAAAGCCGGGACGCGTCACCGTCTGGGTCTCGCCGCCCGAGTTCACGCTCATCGATTGCCCGAACAGGAACGTCGCCGCCAACTGGCCGCCCTGCTGCTGGCTGACGATCGCGATGCCGCCGCGCACGCCAATGGTCGCGGTCGGGGTCTTGAGCGTGACCGGATTGGTCTTACTGATCTGACCGCCGACCAGACGGAACACGCCTTTGGTCGCCGAGAGCGCGATCTTGCCGGTTTTCTGAGCCGGATCGTAGACGAATTCGTCGAGCACAACTTCGGAATTGGGCCCGACCGTCAACGCCGATTCGTCCAGGAACAGCATTTGCGCCTGGCCGGTCGCAGTGGTGACGACGCTCTCGCGGGTGAATATGTCGAGGCCGACCTGAAGCGTGCGGCGCTGCTGCGTCGGCGGCTGTCCGGTGGCATCCGGGTTGACGACCGCGGTGACACCGATCTTGGTGTCCTGGGCCGACACCGGCACAGCGAGCACGACGGCCGCCGCCGCTACGATCGTAAAACCAATCAGCCTGCTCGACATCAACATGCCAAACTCCTGCAACGCGGCAAAAATCCCAGCAGTTCCATTTTAGTTCTCCAAGGCTCTTAAGTCGACAGCAATAGGATCGGCGAGATCGGCAGCTGGGGCGCTCGGCGTTGAAGGGCCCGCGCGGCCATGGTCTAGTGAACGGTCGGAGCGCCCTGCCAGTGCCACTTACCCTCATCAATCACCCCGTCTACAGCACCCGCCCGGCGCTCGCCCGGCGCTATCCGATCAGCAAGTACGCTCGGCTCATGGAAGTTCTGGCCGAGGATGGCGTCTTCGACCAATGCGTATGCCATGTGCCCGAACCGGCGTCCTACGCCGACCTGACGCGCGTTCACGACCCGCGCTACGTCGGGCGCGTATTCGCGCAAACCCTGGATCCGGCCGAGACCCGGCGCATCGGTTTCCCACTCTCGGACCCGATCGTTTACCGGTCGCGAGCCGCGGCCGGCGGTACCGTGTTGTGCGGGCGACTCGCGCTCGAGCATGGACTGGCGCTCAATACCGCGGGCGGCAGCCACCACGCCTTTGCCGATTTCGGTGCCGGCTATTGCGTCTTCAACGATGTCGCCGTGGCGGCGCGAGCGCTTCAAGCCGAGGGCCGGGTCGGGCAGGTCCTGGTGGTCGATCTCGACGTCCACCAGGGTGACGGTACCGCGGCGATTTTTGCGGACGACCCCAGCGTCTTTACCTTCTCGATCCATTGCCAAGACAATTTTCCGGCGCGCAAGCAAACGAGCGACCTCGACGTCGGGCTCGCGGCGGGAACCGGCGACGACGGGTATTTGAGCGCGCTCGACACCCACCTCGATCGCGTGATCGAAGCGGTCGCGCCCGATCTCGTCTTCTATAACGCCGGGGTCGACCCCCATGCCGAGGACCGGTTAGGGCGGCTGGCGTTGACCGACGCCGGCCTCGCCGCCCGCGACGCGATGGTCTTGGGCGCCTGCCTCCGGCGCCGGGTTCCGCTCGCTTGCGTGCTGGGCGGCGGCTATTCCGATGACCTCGATTGCCTGGCGAAGCGCCATGCGATCCTCTACAAGACGGCGCTCGCATTCGCGTCGGCCCCTGGCTCGATAGGAGCGTAATGATGTCCCCGCGCCGAATTTTCGCCCTTTTCGCGGTCGCAGTTTCCCTCGCCGCGTGCGAAAGCGTGGGCGACCTCACCTGGTATCAGGACCGCTGCGCCCGGGCCGGCCTCGCCAAAGGCACGCCGGCCTATCGCGACTGCATCGCCCGCGAGGAAGCGTTTCTCGAGGAAAACCGGCGTATCAACGCCCCGGGCGGCGTCTACCGCTAGTCTAGCTGGCGCCCGCCGGCCAAACCTGCCGCCGGCCCGTCGCCTACCCGGAAAAATCTGCCCGGCCGCCGTCGAAACCGACCCGAATCATGGCTTTCCCGGATATTTGGGCCGTGCCGGCTTAACCATCCGTTTAGGAACTGTTGGCACGATGGTTGCTCATTAGGCCCCTGTCGAACAGGAGATTCGCGCCATGGGCAGTTTTTCGATCAATACCAATCCGGGCGCCGCCGTCGCGCTTCAGCAACTGAGCCGGACGACGAATAGCCTGGAAACGACGCAGCTCCGGATCACCACCGGCCTTCGCGTCAACGGACCCAAGGACGACGCCTCGACGTTTGCAATCGCGCAGCGCTTGCGCGGCGACATCGCCGGCACCCAGGCCGTCAAGATCGCGCTCTCGTCCGGTGACTCGGTCGTCAACGTCGCCGTCAGCGCTGGGCAGTCGATCGCCGACCTCTTGACCGAAATGAAGGGGAAGATCGTTCAGGCCAACCAAGGCGGCCTCGACTCGGCGTCCCGTACCGCGCTCCACAACGATTTCGTCGCGCTCCGCGATCAATTGACCACCATCGTCGGCTCGGCGACGTTCAACCAGAAGAACCTCATCACCAGCGGCGCTACCAGCCTCACTGTGCTCTCGACCGTCGATGGCTCGACCATCACCGTGAGCGCGCAAGCGATGGACGTCACCACCCTCGGCATCAGCGCTTCGACGCTCTTGAACAGCTCGGGTGCGTCCTCGGCCTTGACCGCGATCAATACCGCGATCAGCCGCGTCGCCGACAAGCTTGCCGCGCTCGGCTCCTCGTCCAAGCGCATCGAAATTCAAGAAGAGTTCACGACCAAGCTGATCGATATCTTGAAGGAAGGCGTCGGCAACCTGGTCGACGCCGACCTCGCCGAAGAGAGCGCGAAACTGCAGGCGATCCAGGTCAAGCAGTCGCTCGGCATCCAGTCGCTGGCGATCGCCAACAGCTCGCCCCAGTCGATCCTTTCGCTGTTTCAGTAGGCGTACCCGGCGCAGGCCCCTCCCCCTGCGCCGCCGTCTCCCTCGCCTCGGGCCGGCTCTGCCGGCCCGCTTTTTTTGCGCTGCCGCTCAAGCCGCGCGCGGCCGCGCCTCGATCCAGCCAATGGCAAGCGCGGTCGCCACGCCGAGCGCGCCGACGAACAGCATCACCCAGCTCGACTGCGCCCAGCCACCCAGCGCCTCCACCGCCTGGGCCAAAAGCGGCGGCCCGAGCAGGACGCCTAGGAAATTACCTTGCGTCAGCACACCGGCGACAGTACCGACTTGGCGCGGCGTCGGCGCGTGCGCCGGCATGCCGGCGAAAACCGCGCCTGGGATCAACCCGACGACCTGGGTGTAAACCAGCGCGCACACGATCCGGGCCCATTCCGGCACCCCGTCGCCGATGATGCCGAGCGGCAGCACGCCCAACGCAACGCCACCGGCCGCGAGCAGGTACCAGCGCTTGATCCGCGGATTGGCGAGCAGCCAGCCGCCGACGACGTTGGACGGAATGAAGAGCAGCATGAACACGGCGGTGTAGATCGCGGCGATCGCCGGCGCGCGGCCGAGTTGTTCGATCAGGAAGGTCGGCATCCAGGTCGTCAACGCGAACACCGAGATGCTCATCGGGATGAAGCTCGCCGTCAGCAGCCACGGCCCCGGGCGCGCCAGCGTCGTCCGTACATCGGCCCAGGTTTGACGCGCCCCCGGCGTGGCCGTGGCGCCGACGCCGCGAGTCGCAACGAGGAATAGGATCAGGAACGCGCCGGCCAGGATCGCGTTGCCGAACCAAAGCGCGCGCCAGCCGAACGCGGCGAGGAACGCCGGCGCGGTCAGGATCATGATGCCGACGCCCAGCGGAAAATACGCGCTCCACAGGCCCATGGCGGCGTCCATGTCCTTGCCGGCGCAGACATTGGCGATCAGGGGTGTGCCGGCGACGATGATCGCGATATAGCCCACCCCCTCGAGAAAACGGGTGACGAGTAGGAACGCACCCGAATCGGCGAAACCGCCGAGCGCGCTCCCGGCGACAATGCAGGCCAGGCTGTAAACGACGACGCGGCGATGGCCGATCGAAACGGCGGCGATACCGACGACGACGCCGATCGCGGCACCGATCACGTTGATGAGCGAGGCCACCCAGCCCGCCGTCACCATCGAGATGCCGAGGTCGCTGCGGATCAGGGGCAACGTCGGCGGCACCTTGCCGAGTTGCATGGTGGTGATCGCGCCCAACGCGAACACCAGGAACACCAACCCCCACCGGGTCGTCATCGCCGCTCCCGTCACCGCCTCGCCTCCCGCTCGACCGCCCGCACGGCCAACGCAACCAGGATCCCGACCCCGCCCGCGATCAGCGTCGCCCAACCTGCTTCCGTCCAGCCCCCGAGCAGAACGACGGCTGTCGCCAGCGCCGGCGGCCCGAGCAGGTTACCGATGTTGCTGCCCTGAACGAGAACGCCGTTCACGGTCCCGATCAGGTGCGGCGCAGGCGCATGGACCGGCCCGGCCGCCAGCACCGCCGAGGGCACCATGCCGCCGACCGCGGAAAAAACGCCCGCGAAAAAAATCTTGGCGAATCCGGGGAGCCCGGTCGAGAGCACCAGGAACGAGAGAATGCCCATCGAACCGAGCGCAATCGCGATCAGCCGCCAGCGCGCGATACCTTGGGCCAGCAACCACCCGGCGGTGACGTTGCCCACGGTTTCCAGCATCACGATGAGGGCGGTCGCCACCGCCGCCCAGGTGCGCGAAAACGCCGCGGTCTCAAGGAAATAGGTCGGGAGCCACGTCATTAGTCCGACCCACTGGATCGTGAACATGGCGAACGCGAGACCGAGGAGCCACGGTCCCGGCAGCATCACGGCAGCGCGGATCTCGGCCGGGGTCGCGCGCGCACGCCGCCGCGCCGCGCCGCTCGGGTCGGGCCGGACCACCACCATGATGACGATCAGCATGACCGCCATGATGCCGGCACCGAACAGCCAGAGGACGCGCCAACTGGCCGCGGCCGGAAACAGCGGTACCGAGAGCGCCATCAGGCCCCAGCCGATCGGGAAATAGGCGCCCCAGATGCCGAGCGCGATGTTGCGGTGCGCGTCCGACTTGCAGGCCTCGGCGATCAGCGACGGCGCACCGACGACGGCGGTGACGAAGCCGATGCCTTCGACGAAGCGGGTGATGAGCAGCATCGCCGCCGAATCGGCGAATGCCCCCGCCAAACTGCCGCCGCCGATACAGACGATACCGAAGGCGAGCGTCCGGCGGTGGCCCCAAGCGTCGGCCGCCGAGCCGACGAGGATGCCGATCGCCGCCGCTGCGACATGGAAGACCGAGGCGATCCAGCCGCCGACGATCTTGTCGTGATCGAACTCGGCCAGGATTTCCGGGAGAACCGGCGGCACTTTGCCGAGCGGGGTCGCCGCGGCGATACCGGCGGCGACCACGATCGCGACCATCCCCCACCGCGTCGCCGCCATCGCGCTCGCGGCTGCTTTCGGCTCGACCGCTGCCATCCCCCTCGCCCCCGAAACCGCGGCGATCATAGGTGGGTCGGCGCCACACGGCCAACCGGCATTCTTCCGCTTATATTTGCGCGCGGCCGAGCCCGCCTCCTATACTTCCACGAGCGTCACAGCGAGGATTCGAATGCGCGCCCAGCACGATATCGGCGGGACCGACGAAGGCCCGGTCGACCCCCATCCCCATGAGCCATCGCTGTTCGACCGGCGGGTCGATGCCCTGATGGTGCTGCTGGCGGGGAAGTGCGACTTTTTCTCGGTCGATTCGCAGCGCCGCGCCGGCGAGGACCTACCGCCCGACCTCTACAAGGGCCTCGCCTATTACGAACGCTGGATGCACAACGTCGCCGTTCTCATGGTCGAGCGCGGCCAGTTGACCCAGGCCGAGATCGACCGCAAAGTCGAAGCCGTGCGCACCCGCGTGGCACGCGATCACGACCGCGGGCAAGCCTATGCCGCCGGCCACCACCACGACCACGACCATGCCCACGATTGGGACGAAGACGGCGCGCCCGGCGAATACGCGATCCTCGAGGAAGCGATTCGCGAGCTGTCGATCGAGAAGGGATTTTTCAAGGCCGCCGACGTCCAGCGCCAGATCGAAGACATGGACGCACGCACGCCGTCGCAAGGCGCTCGCCTGGTCGCCAAGGCGTGGACCAACCCCGCGTTCTACGAAGAAGTCATGCGCGACGCCAAGGCCGCGGCCGAGCTGCTCGGCATCGACATGACGTCGTCGCCGCCGATTCGCGCGGTCCAGAACACGCCGAAGCTGCATCACATGGTCGTTTGTACGTTGTGTTCGTGCTATCCGCGCGCCCTGCTCGGTGTTCCGCCGCTCTGGTACAAGAGCCGCGCCTACCGCGCCCGCTCGGTGGTCGATCCGCGCGGCGTGCTCGCCGAGTTCGGCACCGTGCTGCCCGATGCGACCCAGATCCGCGTGGTCGATTCGACCGCCGATCTCCGTTACATCGTTATTCCGATGCGGCCGGAAGGCACCGACGCCTGGACCGAGGCGCAGCTTGCACCGCTCGTGACCCGCGACGCCATCATCGGCGTAGCCCAGGCGCGCCGGCCGAGCGCGTGACGTCGCTGCCGGCGGCGCCCGACGGACTCGTCCGATGAGCGACGAGCCCGAAGAGAAAAAGGTCAACGGGCATCGGCCCGTCGGGCTCCTGCATCTGCTGCACCCGGCGCTCAAGGCCGCGAAGCTGGTGCCGCTCAAGGACGTGCCCTTCGACGTCGACGCGCTCGCACGCTCGGTGGTCAAGGTCGAGACCGAGGCCGTACCCAACGCCATCACCGCACAGACTCTCGGCAACCGACGCGAGGGCAACGGTATGGTGATCGGCGATGAACTCGTGCTCACGATCGGCTACGTCATCCTCGAAGCCGGCACCGTCATGCTGACGTCCGCCGACGGGCGCAAGTTCGCCGGCGACGTGATCGGCTACGATTATGAATCGGGGTTCGGCCTCCTGCGCGCACCCGGCGTGAAGGCCCCGGCGCTGCCCCGCGGCGACTCCTCGGCGGTCAATGAGCGCGATCCGCTGGTTGCGATCGGCGCCGGCGGCCGCGAATTCATTGTCAGCACGCTACTGGTGTCGCGGCGACCGTTCGCCGGGTCGTGGGAGTACATGCTGGAAGAAGCCTTCTTCACCTCGCCGCCGCATCCGGCCTGGAGCGGCGCCGGTCTGTTCGACTTCAGCGGGAAAATGGTCGGGCTGGGTTCGCTATTCGTGAACGACGCACTGCCCGGCTCGAACGCGCTGCCCGGCAACATGTTCATCCCGATCGCGCTGCTCGAGGACGCCCTTCCGTTCATGATGGGCGGCGGGCGCTTACGGCCGCCGCGGCCATGGCTCGGCATGTTCACGGTCGAGACCATGGGCCACCTGATCGTCACCGGGGTCATGACGCGCGGGCCGGCCGACACCGCCGGCGTCGCCGCCGGCGACATTTTGGTCCGGGTCGCCGGCGAGCGGGTACGGACGCTGCGCGATCTCTATCGCCGGGTCTGGAGCCTCGGCGCCGCCGGGGTCGACGTGCCCGTCACCTTCGTCCGCGACGGCAATGCCCGCCAAACCGTGCTCAAGTCGATCGACCGCAACCGCTACTTCCGGCTGCCCAACACCCACTGACCGCGGTTACGGTCGTGCGGGCACGAGCACGCCCGGATTGAGTAGTCCGGCGGGATCGAGTTCGGCCTTGGCCGCCGCCAGCGCCGCACCGAACAAAGCGGGTCGCTCCTTTACGTACCACGGCATGTGGTCGCGCCCGACCGCGTGGTGATGGGTGACGGTGCCGCCCGATGTTTCGATCGCATCGGCCGCGGCGGCGGCGATCGCCTGCGCTTGTTCGAGCAACGCCGCTTTGTGTCCCATCGCGTGCCAGGTGAAGTAGGGCGCGGGGCCGTCGGGATAGACGTGGGTGAAGCGACAGGTCACGACCCCGGGCTTTCCGGTCGCGGCGACGATCGCCGCTTCGGCGGCCGCCTTGACCCCAGCGTAGAACGGGGCGAACCGGTCCCAGGTGATTGCGGTCTCGAACGTGGCGCTCAGGATGCCGATCGCGACCTGGAACTCCTTGAAGTAGGGCATCCGGATAAAAGTGTTGCGCCACACCGCGGCCGCCCCGCCTTTCGCTCCGCCTTCGGCCTCGCGCGCGAACGTCCCGCCGTGGTCGGCGCAGATTTCGAGGCCGCGGGCGAGCGCCGCTTCGACCGGATGGTCGGCCGATTCGAACGCGAGGACGAGGAGCGCACGGCTGCCGTCGCCGGCGCCGGCGATCGCACCCTCGAGCGGCTCGAGCAGACGGACGTTGGCCGGATAAAGCCCGGCTTGACTGATGACGCGAACCGCCTCGGCCCCGGTCAGGAAGGTCGGGAAGTGAACCGACGCGGCGGCGCGAAAGGTCGGTCGCCGCTGCAGCCGCACCCAGGCGTCGGTAATGACACCGAGCGCGCCCTCGGAGCCGATAAACAGGCGATCCGGCGCCGGCCCGGCACCCGATGCCGGCAGCCGGCGGGTTTCGACGATGCCGCGGGGCGTCACGACGCGGAGCGATTCGACGAAATCGTCGATTTGGGTGTAGAGCGTCGCATAATGCCCGCCCGAGCGGGTCGCGATCCAACCGCCCAACGTCGAGAACTCGAAACTTTGCGGGAAATGGCGGAGCGTGAGGCCAGCGGGCTTGAGCGCGGCTTCGAGCGCAGGCCCCAAAATGCCCGCCTCGATCCGGGCGGCCCGGCTGACATCGTCAACTTCGACCACGCGCGCCAGTTTGCCGAGATCGAGGCTGACCGCCCCCGAAAAGCCGTCGCCGACCGCGGCCTCGATGCCGCCGACGACGCTGGTGCCGCCGCCGCACGGGATGATCGCCGCGTTCTCGTCGTTCGCCCACGCCAGGACCGCCGCGACATCTTCGGCCGAATGCGGATACGCGACCAGGTCCGGTGCCGGCCGGAAGTCGCGTGCGAACATCCGAATGTAGTCCTTGAGCGAGCGCCCGTAGGTGTGAAGAAGCCGTTCGTAGGGATCGGTGGTGAGAATTCCGGCAAGCGCGCGTGGGATCGAGAGACGCGGGCGGGCGAGCGCGATCTCGCCGACTTGGGGAACGGGCGTTTCCTCGAACTGGGCGACCTTGAATTGCGAGGCGCCGATCGCCCGGATCATGCGCTGTTCGCCGGGCGTCAGCCGCTGATCCTCGTAGCCCCAGCCCCAAAACTTACGCCGCCGATCCATCGCCGCTTACCCCCTGCCGGAGCCGCCCCGCCAATGCGAGTGAAAGTCACTACGCATCGTCCCCTGTCGCCGACGCTCGACCTTAGCTAACATGGGCACCGTCCGCCGCCCGCGTCAGGGCGGCGGCGGTAAAATCTTGGGGACCGAGGTCAATGCGCAACTGGACCGATCTGACGTGGCCGGCCGAGGACTTCAGCCGGGTACCCTTTGGCATATTCCAAGACCGGGACGTGTTCGAACAGGAGCAGGAGCGCGTGTTCCGCGGCCCGATCTGGTGCTACCTGGCGCTCGACGCCGAAATCCCGAACCCCGGCGACTACAAGACCGCGTTCATTGGCGACACCGCGGTGGTCGCTGTGCGCGGCGCGGACGGCAAGATCGGCGCCTTCGTCAACAGTTGCGCCCATCGCGGCACGCAGCTCGTGCGCAGCCTTCACGGCAACGCCAAGGACTTCACCTGCGTCTATCACCACTGGTGCTACGACCTCAAAGGCAACCTGATCGGCGTCCCGTTCCTGCGCGGCCTCAAGGGCAAGGGCGGTATGCCGCGCGATTTCGACCTGCGCGCGCATGGCCTCAAGACGTTGCGGGTCGAGGGCTACAACGGCGTTCTGTTCTGTACGTTCCACCACGACATCGAGCCGCTCGCGGACTACCTCGATCAGCCGATGCGGGGCTACATCGACCGCCTGATTCCGCGGCCGATCGAGATTCTGGGCTATATGCGCCAGCGCATTCCCGGCAACTGGAAGCTCTATCTCGAGAACATCAAGGACCCCAACCACGCCGGGCTCCTGCATCAGTTCCAGACCACGTTCGGGCTTTACCGCAACACCCAGCAGGGCGCCTCGATCTTCGACAAGAAGCGCCGCCACGAAATCCACTATTCGACCCTCGATAGCGACGACCCCGACGACATCGCCGAAGGCTACGGCGGCGTCAGCGCCTTCAACGCCGACTTGAAGCTCCAGGACACGACCGTGCTCGATTACGAGGACGAGATCGGCGACAACCGCGCCATCTGCATGATGTCGGTGTTCCCGAACGTGATGTTCCAGCAGCTCTCGAACAGCTTGGCGACGCGCCAGGTCAGGCCGCGCAGCCCCGGCGAATTCGAGCTGTATTGGACGTTCTTCGGCTTCAAGGGCGATTC
>CAMDOQ010000037.1 GCA_945903685.1 Rhizobium sp. Q54 | reverse complement strand
AGCGCATGCCGACCTATCCACCCAACCAGAAAATCGGGTTCTTCCCCGACGCCGAATGGCTGGGGCCGAACCTCGCCAAGATCAGCGAGCGCTTCTCGCAGTGGCTGGCGAGCTGAGGTTCGAAGGCAGATCGTGACGACGCGGCGCCGTCAGCGGCGCCGCGTTCGTTTCGTGGCCGACCGGCGCGGTCGCTCGCCGAGCCCGGGGCGGTACTTGCCTTCGAGAAAATCGCCGATGCCCTCGCGCCGCCACGCATCGCCCTGCTGCTGAACCAGCTCCATTTCCTTGGCGAGCGAATAGTTCATCGCTGTGTCCCACGACATCGCCAGCGAGTGCCGGTAGGCGTCCTTGGTCGCCTTGAGGGCGTGCGGGTCCTTGGCGGCGAGTTCGCGCGCGATCGTCATGGTTTCCCGACGCAGGCGGGCGCGCGGCACCGCTTGGTTGACGAGGCCGATCTGGGCAGCCCGGGCGCCGTCGAACGGGCGGCCCAAGAGCGCATACCAGAGCGCGTCGCGCGGCCGCAGCAAATTGGCGATCGCCTTGCTGACCGCGCCGGCCGGAAACACTTTGAAGTTGATTTCCGAAAGACCGAAGGTCGCATCGTCGGCGGCAAGCGCGAGGTCGCACCCTTCGACGATCGCGAACGCACCGCCGAAGCAATAGCCGTTGACCATGGCGATGGTGGGCTTCGGGTAATACTTGAGCGTGCGACCGCGCCACTCCATGACCGAGCGGTTCATGCGGTCGTAGGCGGCCGGGTCGTCCTTGAGGTCGATGATCATTTCCTTGAGGTCGAGGCCCGAGCAGAACGCATCGCCGGCCCCTGTGATCACGAGGACGCGAACGCGGTCGTCGTAACGGAGCGCTTCGAGCAGCGCGATCATCTCGCGGTTCATGGTCGGATTGATCGCGTTCTTCTTGCGCGGCCGGTTCAAAGTGACGACGGCAATCCCGTCGCGTCGCTCGAGAAGGATCGTCCGATACGGCATCGCCAGACCTTTCGCTGCGGCTCCGAACGCCGCCCGCGATTGTCGGGTGGGATCGCGGGCGCGCGCAAGCCTGCCGCTTAGATATCGAGCCCGGGTTTATTGAACGTCCATCGCCACGGTCGGATCAGCGTGGTATCGAACAGGCCGGCCTTGACGTAGGGGTCGCCTTTCGTAAACGCCACGGCTTCGGCGTAGCTCGCGGCTTCGATCACGAACATGTTGCCGGTCGACATGCCGTCGTCCTCGGTCACGGTTGGCCCGGCGAACTTGATGCGGTCGCGGAACGCTTCGATGTAGGCGTGCTGTGCCGGCCGGTTGGCGAGGCGGACGTCGTTTTTGCCGGGCTTGTCGATATTGACGATGAGATAAAGCATCGCGGCCTCCGAAAGCGAATGGACCCCCGAAGCTTAACCGCGTCGGCGGCGATTCGCGCTACGGCCGATTGGCGTCCCGGATCTGGCGATCGATCCGGTCGCGCTCGGAGCGGAGGTCGCGGAGCCGGTCCTGGACATCGCGCGCGCTCGACGGAGCGCGCTCGAGGTCGCGGATGCTCTGATCGAGGGTCGAGCGATAGCGTTCGGCCTGGTAGCGCTCGGTCGCGAGCGCATCGCGCGGGCGCGGCTCGAGCAGGTCGCGGCGCACCGGCGGCGCCGTCAGCGCCTCGCGCTGGACCGGGTTCAGCTCCTGGGCCGGGGCGGGGGCGGCGAAGACGGCGCCGAGGATCGCATAGAGGATTAGCTGTTTCGCCATCGCATCCTCGCCCGACGCTTGCTCGCGGCGTCGTATATTGACCTAAGGCGGGCGGACTCTTCGTCCATCCCTCGCCCGCCGATGGGGCACGATGAGCGAAGCGCGGCTCAAGACCAAGATCTGGATTCAGGCGCAAGTCCGGATTTGCGATATCAACGCGCTCCCGGTTGCCGTCGTATACCGGGGCGATCCCGACGCCGGCACTGTCTTGCTGCGTCTGAATCGCCGCGCCGGCCGCGCGCTCCTGCTGCGTCGCCGCTCCTCGCTCGACGGTGCCCCGGGATGGATGGTCGTCGCCGGTACCGACGAGGTCGAGGCGCCAGCAGCCGACGCCTACGTCGCTCGCGAACGCGCGCGGGATCGCGACTTGTGGGTGCTCGAGATCGAAGACGTCGCCGGCCGCTACCCGCTCGACGGCCCGATCCTGCGCCAATCCGGGGACTAGGGCGCGGCGGCGCCGCAGTAGTCTTTTATTAACCATACCCGGCCGAGAATGGCCGCGTCATGGACCTCGCGCAGACTCTGCAAACGGCGATCGTTTGCCAGAACGCCGGCGATTTTACCGCCGCGGAGCGGCTCTATCAGCGCGTGCTCAAGCGCGAGCCAACCAACATCCAGGCGCTCGCCAACATGGGCAGCCTGCTCCACGCCCAGGGGCACCTCGCGCGCGCAGTCGACTGCTACGGGTCGGTGGCGGCCCAGGTGCCGGCGGCAGCCGAGATTCGAAGTCGGCTCGGCGCGGCCTTGTTCACGTTGAATAGGCCGGCCGACGCCCGCAGCCACCTCGAGGCCGCGATCGCATTGCGCCCGACCGATATCGACTCCCTCAACAATCTCGCCAGCACATTGGTTGCGCTTGGCGATCTCGAAGGCGCGCTCGGCCACTATCGCCGCGCGATCGCATTGCAGCCCGCCGATGCGACTCCGCACATCAACTGCAGCCGGGTGCTGGTGGCGCTCAAGCGACGGCGCGAGGCCGCCGCGCTGCTCGGCGAGGCATTGCCGCACTACCCGGCCGATGTCGGCCTGCGCTTGAAGCTCGGCGAAATTCAGATCGAGGACGAAGAACTCGAAGGCGCGGCTGCGACCTTGGAAGACGCCGCGCGACTCGCGCCCCAGGCGAGCGCGCCGCTTCTCCTCCTCGGCATCGCATTGACGCGCGCCGGTGCGGTCGATCGGGCGATCGCGGCTTTCGAACGTGCGATCGCCCTCGCACCGAGCGACGCGGCGATCCACTTTAACCGGGGAGTCGCGCTCTGGCGCATCGGTCAGCTCGACGAAGCCGAGACCGCCGCCGTCCGCGCCACCGCGCTCGACCCACGTTCGGCGCCGGCGTTCGCGCTCCGTGCCACCGTGAGTCGCGACCGCGGCGACGAGGCAGAAGCCGATCGCTATTACCGGCGCTCGCTCGACCTCGATCCGGACAATAGCGAGGTTCTTTACGACTATTGCGCCTTTCTGGAAACGCGCCTCGCGTACGACGCGATCGCTGCGCTCGGCGATCGCGTCCTAGCGAGCGATCCCGATTCGGTCGTGGGACTTACCATCAAATCGATCGCGCTCTCGGGTCTCGGCGAAAACGACCGCGCGTACGACGTGCTCTATCGCGCGTTGCTGGCCGAACCCGACAAAGCCGAGACGCTGAGCGCGATCGTCTCGATTCTAAACGCGCAGCAACGGCTCGATGAAACCGTGGCCGTGTACGAGAAACTGCTGGCCGTTCGGCCCGATCTCAAGAAAGCGCGCGCCGGGTTGCTCGATGCGCTGCTCTCCCTCTGCGACTGGAACCGGTACGATCACGTCAGTCGGCAGGTCGTCGCCGATATCGCGGCGCAGCTCGAAACCGGACAGCCGTTGGCGCTCGACGTCTTCAACTTGCAAGCGCTGCCGGTCGACTACGCGTTCATCGCCGCGGCGGCAGGCCACGCCGCGCGCGCGATTGCGGATCAACATCACGCCAAGCGCTTCGCGCCGTTCGTTCATGCGCGCCCGCCGCGCGACCGACTCCGCGTCGGCTATCTGTTGGGCTATACCTGGATTCACAGCCTGCCGATCGTGCTCAGGAACGTGATCGAACGTCACGACCGCAACCGGTTCGAGATCGTCGGCTACTCCATCAACCCGCAGGGCGATCAAACCTTCAGCCGCGACTATCGTGCCGCGTTCGACCGCTTTACCGACGTGTCCATCAAAACCGCGGCCGCGAGCGCCGCACGCATCCACGCCGACGAGGTCGACCTCCTGATCGACGTCACCGGACACACGTCGATTTCTTGCCTGCCGATCATGGCGTTTCGGCCGGCCCCGGCGCAGGCACACTTCCTCGGCTACTCGATCACGACCGGTGCCGACTATATCGACTACCTGATCACCGATCGCCACTACATCCCGCCCTCGCTCGCGCCGCATTGCAGCGAGACGCTCGTCTACATGCCCGACACCTTCATGGCGACGGTTCAGGCGCCGATCGACGGACCGCTTCCAACGCGGGCCGAGCTCGGGCTGCCGGACGACGCGGTCGTGTTCTGCAACTTCAATCACCCGTGCAAGTTCGAGCCGGTCATCTTCGCCGCGTGGATGCGAATCTTGAAGGCGGTGCCCGGCAGCGTGCTGTGGGTCGGCCAGTGGTTTCCGCCGACCCGGCGCAACTTGCGCGAGCACGCACGTGCTCACGGCGTCGACCCCGACCGATTGGTGTTTGCGCCGATCGTGCCGCACGGCCGCCACCTCGCGCGGCTGGCGCACGCCGACCTGGCGTTGGACTGCCTCTACCACGGCGGCGGCGTCACCACGCTCGATGCGCTGTGGACCGGCGTGCCGGTGCTATCGGTTGCGGGCGCAACGCCCTCGGCCCGGCTCGGGGTCTCGCTCTTAAGCGCCATCGACCTGCCCGAACTCGCCGTCGCTTCGCTTGCCGACTACGAAGCCCAGGCGATCGCCCTTGCCCTCGATCGCGACGGGCTCTTGGCGCTCAAAGCGACCGTCGCCCGGCACCGGCGGACTGCACCGTTGTTCGATGCCGATCGTTACACCCGCCATCTCGAGCGGGCCTTTGCGGCGATGGTCGAGCACAAGCGCGCCGGCCGGCGCGGGCCAATCGAGGTGGCGGCGATTTCCGACCGTTAGCGCGCGGCGCCCGCGCGTTTGACGCGGCTACCGGCCGCCGCCGGCAGGTCAGCGAGCCGATTGGCTTGAACGGTGATGTCGAGGTTGCTGCCGACGCGCTGGCCGACCGCGGCGAAGTGATTACCGTCGACCTTGCCGACGAGCTTGAGCTCGAACGACTTATCGGGTCCGAACACCGGCAGCGGCTTGTGGCCGTGCAACGTCATCGCCACGCTCGCGACCAGGCTATTGCCGTCAAGGGCGTAGCTGCCGATGCAGTAGTAAAGGGCGTCGCCGCCATAGACTTTGCCGTCGCGAAACGCGACCACGCCGGCTCCGAACTCGCCGGCGCTCGACATGAAATGGCAGGCCCACAAGCCGTTCATCGCGCTCCCCTCGTCCGCGGCGCCGCCCGATTCTACCTGGGCCTTCCGCCAGCGTGAAGGCGCGACGCGGGCACGGATCGCGCTTGCGTTTCACTGCGACCTCGCCTACGCCCTCGGGCGGCCCATGCTGATCCTCGGCATCCATTCCGGCTATCACGACGCTTGCGCGGCGCTGTTCGACGGTTACCGGTTAGTCGCTGCGGTCGCCCAGGAGCGGCTGACCCGGGTCAAGCTCGACGGCGGACGGTTGCCGCGTGAAGCGATCGCCGAGGTTCTCGGCAGCGCCGGCGCGGCTGCCGCCGACATCGGAGCGGTCGCGCTCTCGCGCTCGGTTTACCCGCTCCGATTCTACACCCACCTGCCGCTCCGCCGCCGGCTCGGTCGCGCGATCAACCGAGTCCGGGGCCGCGACAAGATGAAGAGCATGGAGCGCGAATGCGTTCGCTACCGCCGCGCCGATTCCGGTGCGATGTTCGACGCGCGCGCGTTTCTCGCCGATGCCGGGCTCCCGTCGGGAGCGGCGGTGCACTTCTACAACCATCACCGCGCCCACGCGCTGGCGGCGCTGTTCCACACCGATTGGGACGATGCGCTGGTCTATACCGCCGACGGCGGCGGCGACAATGTTCAGTACAGCCACCGCGTGCTCAAGGACGGTCAGCTCGCGACGTTCGCCGGCGACGACGGGGGGCTGGTAGGACCGCTGCGGATCGATTCGCTCGGGCTCGCCTACGGGTTCGCGACCCAGGCGCTCGGCTTCAAGATCAACCAGCACGAGGGCAAGCTCACCGGGCTTGCTGCGCTCGGGCAACCGACGCTCGCCGCCGCGTTGGCCGGACACTTCCGGGTCGAGGCCGATGGCCGCATCGATTCCGACTTCGCCGACTTCGCAGCGATGCGCCGTTTCATCTTCGCGTGGGCGGATGGCCATCCGCGCGAAACGGTGGCGGCGTCGGTGCAGCGCGTGCTTGAGGAGACGATCGAAACCGCGGTGCGCCGGCTGCTCGCCCGCCATGGCGTGCGCCGGCTCGCGCTCGCCGGCGGCGTGTTCGCCAACGTCAAGCTCAACCAGCGGCTGGCCGAAACGCTGCCGCTCGACGAGATCTTCGTCTACCCGGCGATGAGCGATCAGGGTCTCGCTGCCGGCGGCGTGCTCGACTATCTCCTCGCGCGCGACGGTCTCGCGTCGTGGCTCGGGCAACGGCACCGGCTCGAGCACCTCTACCTCGGCCGCGACCACGGTCCGGCGATCGACCATGTTCTCACCGGCAATGGCTGTCCGCGTGTCGCCACCGACACGGCGCGCGCCGCGGCCGACCTGATCGACCAGGGCAAGATCGTCGCGCTCTATACCCACGGCATGGAATATGGACCGCGCGCGCTCGGCGCCCGCTCGATTCTGGCGGCGCCAATTGCGGCCGAGATCAACCACGATCTCAACCGACGTCTCGACCGATCCGAGTTCATGCCGTTCGCTCCGGTGGTACGCGCGAGCGACGCCAGCCGGATCTTCGCGCTGTCGCCGGTGTCGGCCTACGCGGCCCGCTTCATGACGATTACCTGCCAAGTCCGGCCCGAATGGGCGGCCCGTATTCCAGCGGTCGTGCACGTCGATGGCACCGCGCGGCCGCAGGTGATCGAGCGCGGACCCAATCCGCTCTACTACGACATCGTGAGCGCCTACGCCGGGCGCAGCGGAATTCCGGTCCTGATCAACACCAGCTTCAACGTCCACGAAGAGCCGATCATCAACACGCCGGCCGAGTGCTGGACCGCGCTTCGCGACCGCCGCATCGACTTTGTCGCCACCGACGCCGGCGTTTACGGGCGACCATGACCAATCGTCGCCGCGGCGCGGTTCGGTTATAGTCCGCCCCGGCCGCACGAGACGGCGAAACGCGGGGAGGACCGCTTGATCGAACGCAAAGTCGAGATCAAGACCAAGGACGGGTCGATGAACACGTTCATCACCCATCCCGACGAGGGCGGGCCGTTCCCGGCGATCCTCTTTTACCAGGACGCCCCCGGAATCCGCGAGGAGCTCTACGAGATGGCGCGCCGGCTCGGCACCGGCGGCTACTACGTGATCCTGCCCAATCTCTACTATCGGAAAGTCCGCGACATCGTGATCGACGGCAACCAGGCCGAGATCGAAGGGACCTACGACTACACCAAGATGTTCGAGTTGATGCTGGCGACCTCGAACACGATGCCGGTCGAGGACACCAAGGCGCTGTTTGATCACATCGACCGCGAGCCAATGGTGAAGCAGGGGCCGGTCGGTGCGCTCGGTTATTGCATGGGCGGCCGCTTCGCCACCTGCGCCGCCGCCCGGTATCCGCGGATGGTCGCCACCGCAACCTACTGCGCAACCTGGATGGTGAACGACCAGCCCGATTCGGCGCATCTCGTCGTCGATAAGATCACGGGCGAAATCTATTTCGCCGTCGCCGAAAAAGACGACTACTTCCCGCCCGCGCAGATCGAGGAGCTCCGCCGCCGCATGATGTCCGCCGGCGTCAAGCACCGGATCGAAACCTATCCCGGTACGCGTCATGCGTTCGCGTTCGGCGACCGCGATACCCACATGGTCGCGGCCGAGGAGCGTCACTGGGAGCGGATGTTCGCCCTCTTCAAGCGCCACTTCGGGTAGGACGATGTCGGATCAGGACGGTCCCGAGGTCGATCGCATCGACCAGGTCTTCAGCGAGGCGCTGGCCACGCTGCAAGCCGAAGGCGTCAATCAGCGCGTGTTCGGCGCCGCCCTGCTCGAACTCGGCGTTACTGCGCTCGCTCTGATCGGCGAGGGCGAAGCCCGCATTGTCGAACAGGCGCGCACCATTTACGCCCGGGTGGCACCGCCGCCGCAACCGCGCTAGTCGACGATGAGCGTCGCTTCCGACTCGCCCCTCGGTCTTTACCGGGCCAAGCGCAAGGCCGGGGAGCTCCGCCCCGATCCGGTCCAGGAGCTGGCGATCGAGAAATTGCAAGTCCTGCACGGCCGGCTCAAGCAGCACGGGCCGAAACGGGTGGCGCGCTGGCAGGAGCTCCTTCGCCTCAAGCGGCGCGAGGAGCCGCCCAAGGGCCTCTATTTCGTGGGCGACGTCGGCCGCGGCAAGACCATGCTGATGGACCTCTTTTTCGAGACCGCTCCGGTGATGGCCAAGCGCCGCATCCACTTCCACGCCTTCATGCGCGACGCGCACGAGCGGATCAACCGCTTTCGCCGCGATTTCCGGCCCGGCACCGACCCGGTCATAGCGACCGCCGACGAGATTGCCGAACAGGCGTGGCTCCTCTGTTTCGACGAGATGGAAGTGCGCGATGTCGCCGACGCGATGATCCTGAGCCGGCTTTTCACCGAGCTGTTCGAACAGGGCGTGATCGTGGTCGCGACTTCGAACCGTGCGCCGACCGACCTCTATCTGGGCGGACTCAACCGTGAGTTGTTTTTGCCCTTCATCGACGTCCTGGCCGAGCAGATGGATGTGTTCGAACTCGGTGGCCATACCGACTACCGCTTGAACCGCATCGTCGGCAAACCGGTCTACCACGCGCCGCTCGGGCCCGACGCAGGCGCGGCGTTGCACCAGGCGTTCCTGCAATTGACCGACGCCGAGCACGGCGAACCCGACGAAATCGAGATCAAGGGCCGCAAGATCCCGGTATCCGAGCAGGCCAAAGGCGTTGCCCGCTTTACGTTCCGCGAGCTCTGCGAGCAGCCGCTCGCGGCATCTGACTACCTCGCCATCAGCGAACGCTTCCATACGATCGTTCTGGCGGACATTCCCACCCTCACGCCCGAGAAGCGCAACGAGGCGCGCCGGCTCGCCAACTTGATCGACGTCCTTTACGACAATCGCATCAAGCTCGTTTGCTCGGCGGCCGCCGCGCCGAAAGAGCTCTATACCCAGGGCGACGGCACCTTCGAATTCGCCCGCACCGCCTCGCGCCTGCTCGAAATGCAATCCGATTCCTACGTGTCGGCGCCCCATCCGGAACGCTTCAACGCGGTTCGCTGAGACGCCGAGGCGCCTCGATCGGAGGTCCCGTCGCTAGCGTCAAGCGTGCGGTGCGGACGCCAAAATCTCCAGATTTTGCAAACGGTTTGCAGTTACGCGGCGGCCAACGAAGGATTGACACGCTTAAGCCCGGAGGCAATGCTACGCGTCTGAAAAGCGAAGCGAGCCCGGTGCGTCAACGGGCCGCGCGACGGGCGAGCGGAGCCTGAGAGCAGGGGGAAGACATGGCCGACAAGTTCAAGGTCGCCATCGTCGGGTCGGGACCGGCCGGAATGAGCGCGGCCGGGCGGGCCGCCGAATCCGGCGTTTCGCACGTCCTGCTCGAAAAAGCCGACCATCTGTCGGACACGATCTACAAGTACCAAAAAGGCAAGTTCGTCATGGCGACGCCGGAGGTCCTGCCTTTGCGCAGTCCGATGTCGTTCCAGGCCGGCATCCGCGAAGACATCCTGCGCACGTGGGATGAACAAACGGCCGGACACAAGGCCAACGTCCGTTTCAAGAACGAGGTGACCGCGATCAAAGGTCAGAAGGGCAAGTTCGAGCTGACCGTGCTCGGCGGTCCGGCGGTCGAAGCCGAATACGTCGTTCTTTGCATCGGGTTGCAGGGCAATCTCCGCAAGGTCGAATGCGCGGGCGCCGACCGGCCGTGGGTCCAATACCAGCTCGACGACCCCGATGCGTACTCCGACGAAACCATCATTGTGATCGGCGCCGGCGATGCCGCCATCGAAAACGCCGTCGCCCTGGCGCGGCAGAACAAAGTCATCGTCGTCAATCGCCGCGATGAGTTTGCCCGCGCTAAGCAGGGCAACTTGAACCTCATCACGGAAGCGATCGACAAAGGCGTGATCGAGTGCTTCTACAACTCCGAGCCCAAGGAGATCGGCGACAACTTCATCGTCCTCACCACCGCCGACGGCGAAGCCAAAGTCGAATGCAACCGCGTCATCGCCCGCCTCGGCGCCGATCCGCCGCGCCGCTTCGTCGAATCGTGCGGCATCAAGTTCCCGAGTAAGGACCGCGCCGCGCTGCCCGAGCTTTCCGGCAGTTACGAGTCGAATGTCCCCGGCCTTTATATCCTGGGCGCGCTGGGTGGCTATCCGCTGATCAAGCAGGCGATGAACCAGGGCTACGAGGTCGTCGAGTTCATCGAGGGCCGCCCGGTCAAACCGGCCGACGAGCCGCTGCTCGAAGCCAAATTCGCCAACATCAACGCCGGCGTCGACGAGACGTTGCAGCGCATCCGTCAGAACGTTCCGCTGCTCTCCAGCCTGACCACGCTGCAGTTGCGCGAGTTCATGATCGATTCGACGGTGCACACGCCGCCGCGGGGCGACGTCATTTTCGCGCGTAACGACTACACCAACAGCCTCTACTCGATCGTCCAGGGCAAGGTCGGGATTCAGGTCAATCCGACCAACCCCGCGGAGATGATCGAGCTCGGCCAAGGCCAATTCTTCGGCGAAATGGGCCTGATCTCGGGCCGCCGCCGGACCGCGACGATCGTCGCCGCGTCCGACGATTGCGTCCTGATCGAAACGCCGCGCCGGTCGATGATCAAGCTGGTCAACTCGGTCGCGGCCGTGAAAAAAGTGCTCGATCAAACCGCGATGGGGCGGCAGATCCAGACCCAACTCGCACCCGAGGTGCCGACCGCCGAGCTCCAAGAGGTGGTCGAGACCGCCAAGATCGAAAGCCATCCGGCCGGGACGGTGCTGTTCAACGAAGGTGACCAGGGCGACGCAATCTACCTGATTCGCCGCGGCTCGGTGACGGTGTCGCGCGCCATCGCCGGGCGTAACCTCGTGCTCTCGTACGTGCCGGCCGGCAACTATGTCGGCGAGATGGCGCTGTTGTCGCGGGCGCCGCGCTCCGCCACGATCAAGACCGCGGTCGCCACCGAAGTCGTCAAGCTCGACGGCGCTGCGTTCACTAAGGTGCTCGACAAGCACCCGAGCCTGCGCGAGAAACTCGAGAACAAATACGAACAGCGCATGGTCGAGAACGTGCGCATGGAGGAGGCGCCAGAGTCGGGCGGCCTGATCGAGTTCCTGGTCGCGCAAGGCGTCGGTGAAGCGACCGACGTGCTCTTGATCGACGAGTCGCTATGTGTGCGCTGCGACAACTGCGAAAAAGCGTGCGCCGAGACGCACGGCGGGACCTCGCGCCTCGACCGCGAAGCCGGCCCGACCTTCGCCTCGATCCACGTTCCGACCAGCTGCCGCCACTGCGAGCATCCGCACTGTATGGCGGACTGCCCGGCCGACGCGATTCACCGCGCGCCCAACGGCGAGGTCTTCATCGACGACAAGTGCATTGGCTGCGGCAATTGCGAGCGCAATTGCCCGTACCAGGTGATCCACATGGCAGCCAAGCCGCCAGCCAAACCAGGCTTGTTGCAGTGGCTCCTGTTCGGGGCCGGGCCGGGTCCCGGCGAGGATCTCGGCGCCAAGAAGGTAAAGAGCGACTCGCCCAAGCTCGCGGTCAAGTGCGACATGTGCAAGGACCTGGCGGCGGGGCCGGCATGCGTTCGGGCGTGCCCGACCGGGGCGGCGATCCGGGTCAATCCGGAGCAGTTCTTCGCGATGACGATCCGCGGCTGAGTGAAGCGGGTCTAAAGGCGTAAAGGTTCGAAATGGCGCGACGCGGCTTCAGTCCGCGACGGCGTGGGTAGGGGGGAATGCACGAGTCCGTTCTAGTTTATCGCCGGTTCCGCTACCTCAAGTGGGCGGTAACGCTCACCGTGGTTTCGTTGCTCGCCTATATTTTCCATTCGCCGGCCGAGCCTGCGAACGGCGGTACTTGGCTCGGCTATACCTTGGGCACGATCGGTGTCGGCTTGATCGTGTGGCTGGCCTGGTTCGGGATCCGCAAGCGCAGCTACGCCAACCCCGAGATCAAACTCGAGGACTGGCTTTCGGCCCACGTTTATCTCGGGCTGTCGCTGATCTTCGTCGCCACGCTGCACACCGGGTTTCAATTCGGGTGGAACGTCCACACACTCGCTTACGTGCTAATGATGCTGGTGATCGTATCGGGTGCGTTCGGGCTTTATGCCTACGTCCGGTATCCGAAATTGATGACCGAAAACCGGCGCGGCGTGTCGCTCGATGCGATGATCGTCGAGATGGCCGAGATCGACCGCGAAACGCGCGAGCTCGGCGCCAAGCTCACCGACGAGATTCGCGATCTGGTGTTCGACGCGGTCGAGAACACCCGGATCGGCGGCAGCGTTCGCCGCCAGCTCGAATCGGGCCGCTCCGGCCGCACCGTCGCCGCGATCGCGCGAATTCGCGAGATCATCCCGCTGCCGTCGCGCGAGCAGACCGAGGACGGTCGCCGCCTGATCTCGTTGCTGACGCGCAAGAACGAACTCGTGCTGCGAGCGCGGAACGACGTCATGTACAAGGCGATGATGGACATCTGGCTTTACGTCCATGTCCCGCTCACCTTCGCCTTGCTGGCGTCGCTGATCGCTCACGTCATCGCCGTCTTCTTCTACTGGTAGGGTGAACCCGTGCGCGTCCGCGTCAGCTACATAACCCGCCGAGCCAAGGGCGTCGCCAGCAAGGACGACGACCGCGGTGAAGACGTCCTGCGGATCGGGCGCGCGACCGATTCAGAAATCTATCTCGCCGATCCGCGCGTCAATCTCGCGCACGCCTCGCTCACCCATCGCGCCGGCGGATTTTTCGTCGAAGCGATCGGTTCCGCCAGCATCCGTCACAACGGCACCTCGCGTACCTCGGCCGTGTTGGCGGTCGGCGACACGGTGGCGATCGGGCCGTTCGATCTGGTTGTCGTCGCTCCGCCCGCGGGCTTCGATCTCGCCGTCACGATCGAAATGGTCCGCGCCCAGGTCGACGAACTCGAGGCGCTCCGCAGCCGCACCATCACCACGATCGCCGAAACGGGATTGAGCAAGCGCCGGCTCGCATGGGGCTTGTCGCTCGTCGTAATGGTGCTGTTCCTGATCTTGCCGGTGCTCGGCTTCGTTGTGCCGGGCCTCAACGAGGCGACCCGCACCTGGCCGGTCGGGCTCGACACGTCGTGGGATTCGGGCACGGTTTCCGACGCGCACCGATTCTTCGCCAACGACTGCAGCGCCTGCCACCAAAAGGCATTCGTCCAAGTCCGCGACGGCGCGTGCCTCGAGTGCCACGCCGCGATCAAAGGCCACGCCCCCTACGACGTCAAAGTGTCGGCGTTGTCCGAAGAGCGGTGCGCGCATTGCCACAAGGAGCACAACCGCAACGAGGCGATCATCATCACGGCTCAGAACTTTTGCGCCGACTGCCACGTCGATCTCAAGAAGTTCAATTCGAAGACGACGATCGCCAATGTCGCCGACTTCGCGCGCGATCACCCCGAATTCCGCCCGACCGTCGTCAAAGACGCGCAGGCGAAGAAGTTCGAGCGCGTCGCGTTGACCGACAAGGCCAACCTGGTCGAGCAGTCGAATTTGAAGTTCCCGCACGACAAGCATCTGGTCGAACGGGGCGTACGCGGCCCCGACGGCTTGAAGAAGCTCGATTGCGGCAATTGCCACCAGCCCGACCGTGGCGGCATCGGCATGCTGCCGATTCAGATGACCAAGCATTGCGCCGACTGCCACCAGCTCGCCTTCGATCCCAAGGCGCCCGAGCGCAAGCTCCCGCACGGCGACATCGCGGCCGCGGTCGGCACGATCCAAGATTTCTACGCGAGTCAGGCACTGCGCGGTGGCTACCTGGACGACAGCGCGCCAGCCTCGGTGCGCCGCCGGGTCGGCCAACCGCTGCGCGAAGAAGAAAAGAAAGAGGCGCTGGCTTGGGCCGAAGCCAAGGCCAAGCAGCAGATGGAGGTCATCCTCGGCACCTCGCTCTGCAAGAGCTGCCACGTCGTCGACCCGCCGAGCGCGCAGAATCCGTCGTGGCAGGTGAAAAAGCCACACGTCGCGACCGTTTGGATGCCGAAGAGCATTTTCGTGCACGCCAAGCACCCGACGGTCGACTGCACCGGCTGCCACGATGCGCGCAAGTCGAGCCAGGCTACCGACGTTTTGATGCCGCCGATCGCGAGTTGCCGGGACTGCCATGGCGGCGAGGACGATGCGCGCCGGGTCCCCTCACCCTGCGCCATGTGCCACGTTTTCCACAGGCCCGATCTCGGTCCCATGCGGCCGGATTTCAAGAAAACGCCCAAGATGGCGGGTGTTGGAAACTAGGGGTCGTTCGCGTAGACTTGGGCCAAGCAGGTCCAGCGGCCTTCGGGCGTTCGGATATCGGGGGTTTTTTTGCGTACCGGGCGGGATTTCTACCGATGGTTGTAGATCGACTGCGCATGCTCGGCGCGGCGTCGGTCCTCGCCTTGCTGTTGGTGTTGCCGTCGACCGGGTCCGGCCAGACCTTGAGCGCGTCCGGGGCGGTGCTTAGCGGACTCACGGTCAATCCCGCCAGCGCCCAGATTACCTACAACGTCGATCTTGCCGGCGATGTGCCGACCGCGACCTACGTCATGGCGCATATGCCCGACGGCAAGTCGCTGCAGCGCAATAATTTGGGTTATTGGCTGCCGTGGGGCGGCCAACTCGACACGCTGGTCAACAACAAGTTCGTCGCCGCCGGCAATACGCTCACGTTCAAGATCGTCGACCAAGACATTCGCGATCGCATGTTTCCGATCCGGTTCGTGATCGCCTATCGGACCGCATCGGCGTTCAAGTTCGGCGTGTTCGAAGTGTCGCCGCAGTAGAAGCTATGTCGACGCTCCGCACCCTCGCTCGCTTCGCGTTCATTCTCGGTGTTGCCGGTGCCGTTTCGGTTTCAGCGCACGCGCAGCAGTCGCTGACCGCGGCCGAGGTCGGCCAGATCATCGCGCGCGCCGTCAATGAAGCGCAGGGGCGTGGCGTGCTGGCGACGATTGCCGTCACCGACCGCGTCGGCAATGTCTTGGGCGTCTTCCAGATGACTGGAGCCGCTGCCAACTCGACCATTAGCGCGGGGCGTGGCATTACCGGCGGCCTCGAAAACGCGTCCGTGCCGAGCACGCTAGCGGCGATCGCCAAGGCGGTGACCGGCGCTTATCTCTCCTCGCGCGGCAATGCCTTCACGACCCGGACGGCGAGCCAGATCATCCAAGAGAATTTCAATCCGCGCGAGACATTCCAGGCGGGCGGGCCCTTGTTCGGCGTGCAGTTCAGCCAGTTGCCCTGTTCGGACTTTTCGGTCCGGTTTTTCGACAATGGCGCCGGCGGTCTCGTCAACGCTACCCTCGGCCCCAAGCGCTCGCCCTTGGGCCTCTCCGCCGACCCCGGCGGTTTGCCGCTCTACAAGGCCGGCGGCGACTTGGTCGGCGGAATCGGCGTCATTTCCGACGGGCGTTACGGGCTCGACCCGATCATCACCGATTTCGACATCGACAACGACGAGCTGATCGCGATCGCGGGTCAGTCGGGATTCGCGCCGCCCAACGAAATCCGCGCCAACTTCATCTCAGCCGGCGGCCGTACCCTCCGCTACACCGACCGCGGGCCCGAGGCGCTGACGCGCAATCCGGCGACCGCGGCGGCGTTCGCCGCGATCAACGGTGTCAACGGCAACCTCACCAACGTCACCGGCTACTACACCGCGGCAGGCGGGCTCCTGGCCGGCCAGCAGTATGGCGCGGCGGCATCGGGGTACCGGCTCGAGGACGGCACCGTCTACGGCACGTTCCGAAACGGCAACCGCGCCATGATCCTGGTCGACGGCGCCAACGCCAATCGCTTTCCGCCGATCGCCGGCACCGACGGTCTCCTCACCGCCAACGAGGTGACGCAGATCATGATCGGCGCGCTCACGGTTGCCTACAACGGCCGCGCCCAGATCCGCCGACCGCTGTCCGACAATATCCATGTGACGATCTCGATCGTCGATACCAACGGGCGACTCCTGGCGATGGCGCGGACGTTCGACGGGCCGGTGTTCGGCACCGACGTGTCGCTGCAGAAGGCGCGCTCGGCGATGTTCTTCTCGAACCTCAACGCCGCGTCCGACTTGACCACCGCCGGCGCCGGTGCGCGGGTGACGCAGGCGCGCAATTTCTTCGGTC
>CAMDOQ010000036.1 GCA_945903685.1 Rhizobium sp. Q54 | reverse complement strand
CCGTCGGCGACGTCGCCCAGTCGGTCAAATTCTACTCGTCCCTGTTCGGTGCCGAGCCAACCGTGGCCAAGCCCGACTACGCCAAGTGGATGCTCGACGATCCGCGGGTCAATTTTTCGATCGTGCCCGGCGGCGCCAAAACCGGCGTCCATCACTTGGGTATCCAGGCTGAGAGCGGCGAGGAACTCGAAACCGTCCTCGAACGTTTCGCCAGCGCCGATACCGCGACCGTGGCGCAGCCCAGCGCTACCTGCTGCTACGCCAAGTCCGACAAAGGCTGGGCGCAAGATCCGCAGGGAATCAAATGGGAGGCGTTCCACACCTATGGCGAGAACGCGACGTTCGGCCGCGACCGCTCGCCCGGCAACGCGCCGGTCGCCGAGGCGAAGGCCGTCAAGGCCGGCGGCTGCTGCGGCGCTTCGGCTTGACGCCGGAGCGGTCGGCCGCGACAGCGCGGTCGACCGCTACCGCGGCCCGAAGTTGCGCCTTGTCGGCGGCGTCGATCCGGTTCCAGGGTACGCCGGCGAGCGCGCCGTGAAGCGCCCACAACGCGTTCAGGCTCACCTCACGCGGGCGCGTGTGCTTCAATCGTCGATAGGCCGCGACCACGCCGACGCGGCGTAGCTCGGTTGGGCTGGTGATTCCGACATCCGCGAGCCACGCCGCCGTCTTCGGCCCCAGATTCAATAAGTCGGCGAGCGCCTGTCGCGACGCCATCTCGCTAGAACAGGCCGCTGATTCGGCCTGAGCTGTCGACGTCGATGTTGTTGGCTGCCGGTACCTTGGGTAGGCCCGGCATGGTCATGATGTCGCCGCAGATCGCGACCACGAACTCGGCGCCGGCGGAATAGCGCACCTCGCGGATCGGCACAGTGAAACCCGAAGGTGCGCCCTTGGCGGCCGGATCGGTCGAGAAGCTGTATTGCGTTTTCGCCATACAGACCGGATAGCGCGCGGCGCCTTCCTTCTCGAGTTCGGCGAAGCGCTGCTTGACCTTGGCGTCGGCCGTGATGTCGGTCGCGCCATAGATTTTCTGCGCGATCGTGCGCGCTTTGTCCCAGAGCGGCATGTCATCCGGGTAGAGTAGTTTGAAGTTCGCGGGCTCACGGGCGATGGTTGCGACCACCGTCTCCGCCAATTCGAGCGCGCCCTCGCCGCCCCGCGCCCAGTGATCGGCAACGACCGCCATGACGCCCTCGGCCGCCATCGCGTCTTTCAGAACGGCGTGCTCGGCCGGGGTATCGGCGGAAAAGCGGTTGACGGAAACCACCACCGGGACGCCGTAGCCTTTGACGTTACGCACGTGACGCACGAGATTGGCGATCCCGGCCTTGAGCGCGTTCAAGTTCTCGACGCGGAGGTCGTCTTTGGCGACGCCGCCGTGCATCTTGAGCGCGCGCACCGTCGCCACCACGACCGCGGCGGCCGGCTTGAGGCCCGCTTTACGGCACTTGATGTCGAAGAACTTCTCGGCGCCCAGATCGGCGCCGAACCCGGCCTCGGTGACGACGTAATCAGCGAGCTTCAACGCAATCCGGGTCGCGAGCACCGTATTGCAGCCGTGGGCGATGTTGGCGAACGGGCCGCCATGCACGAACGCCGGGTTGTTCTCGAGCGTCTGTACGAGATTGGGTTTGAGCGCGTCCTTGAGCACAGCGGCCATCGCACCGGCGACCTTGAGGTCGGCGGCCGTCACCGGCTTGCGCTCGCGGGTGTAGCCGACCACGACCTGACCCAGGCGGCGCTTCAAGTCGTCCAGGCTGTGGGCCAAACAGAAGATCGCCATGACCTCCGAGGCGACCGTGATGTCGAAGCCATCCTCGCGGGCGTAGCCGTTGGCGACACCGCCCAAGCCCACCACCAGTTGCCGGAGCGCACGGTCGTTCATGTCGAGCGCGCGCCGCCAGGTGATGCGGCGCGGATCGAGGTTGAGCTCGTTCCCCCAATAGACGTGGTTGTCGACCGCGGCGGCGAGCAGATTGTTGGCGACGCCAATGGCGTGGAAATCGCCGGTGAAGTGGAGGTTGATGTCCTCCATCGGCACGACCTGGGCGTAGCCGCCGCCGGCGGCACCGCCCTTGACGCCGAAACAGGGCCCGAGCGAGGGCTCGCGCAGGCAAATAAGCGCCTTCTTGCCGGCCCGGTTCAAGCCGTCGCCCAAGCCCACCGTGGTCGTGGTCTTGCCCTCGCCGGCCGGTGTCGGCGTCATCGCCGTCACCAGGATGAGCTTGCCGTCAGGCCGGCCGCTGAGCCCGTTCTGGTAGTCGAAGGTAAGCTTGGCCTTGGTCGTCCCGTAGGGCTCGAGCGCGGATGCCGGAATGCCGAGCTTGTCATACGCGACCTCGGCGATCGGCTTCATGGTCGCGGCTTGCGCGATCGCGATATCGCTCAAGGGTTGCGAATGCTGGTCGTGCGCCGCCTTGAGCATGCCTACCTCAACGCGTAAGGTGCGGGACCCGTCGGTGCCGCAAGGGGCGCGTAGACTAACAACGCGGTCCTTCGCGCAATAGGGGGCTGTGGATGGAATACCGACGCTTGGGGCGAAGCGGGTTGCGCGTGTCCGCCGTCAGCCTCGGCTCGATGAACATGGGGAGCTGGCTCGACCAAGCGACGAGCCACCGCGTCCTCGATGCCGCGTTCGACGCCGGCATCAACTTCATCGACACCGCCGAAATGTATCCCTCGCCGCTCGAGGCCGCGACCCAGGGGCGGAGCGAGGAAGTGGTCGGCGCGTGGCTCAAGGGCAAGCCGCGCGATGCCGTGATCCTCGCGACCAAGATCTCGGGCGCAAACCGCGCCGAGCTGGGCGATATCGTGCCGCACATCCGCGGCGGCTTCGCGGCTCTCGACTGGCACCATTTCGCGCGCGCGTGCGAGGCCTCGCTCACGCGCCTCAAGGTCGACTATGTCGATCTCTACCAAACCCATTGGCCCGACCGCGGCACCCCGATCGAGGCTCAGATCGAAGCATTCGAGCGCCTGATCGAGGCCGGCAAGGTTCGCTACGCCGGCGTCTCCAACGAAACGCCGTGGGGCCTGATGCGGCTCCTCGCAAAAGCCGAGGCGAGCGGCCTGCCGCGCATCGTCTCGGTACAGAACAGCTATAGCCTGGTCCGCCGCGACTACGAGGCCGGGTTGGCCGAAGTCTGCGTCCAGGAGGGCGTCGGCATGCTGCCGTTCTCGCCACTGGGCGAAGGTGTCCTGACCGGCAAATACACCGGCGGCAACGTTCCCCGAGGCTCGCGCTTCGCCGTCTACCAGCGCGGGCGTGAGCGCTTCGGTGACGCCAAGACGCTCGCGCGCGCCGATGCATACGTCGACGTCGCCCGCGCTCACGGCCTCGAGCCCGCGCAGATGGCGATCGCCTGGGTCAAGCGTCAGCCCGGCGTCGCCTCGGTAATCTCAAGCGCCTCCAACGTCGGCCAGGTCGCGTCGCTGGTGGCCGCCGCCGACCTCGCCCTATCCAACGAAACCCTGGCGGCGATCGCCGCCGTATAACCGCGTCAAGGAGCGTCATGGCGGAAGAACTCATCGTTTCGCGCGACGGCGGTATCGCCACCGTCGCGTTCAATCGTCCGGAAAAGAAGAACGCCCTCAACCTCGCGATCTGGCGCCGCTTGGCCGACGTTATGGCCGAGCTCGCAGCCGACGATCAGCTTCGCTGCGTCGTGCTGCGCGGGGCCGGGACCGATGCCTTCATCGCCGGCGCCGACATCTCCGAGTTCGAAACCGAGCGCAAAGGCCGCGCGCGCGGCAAGAACTATGGTGAAGCGGTCGGCCGCGCGCTTCACGCGGTCGGCGACTGCCGCCACCCGACCGTTGCCATGATCATGGGTCCCTGCATCGGCGGCGGTCTCGAGATCGCGACCCGCTGCGACATTCGCGTTTGCGGCCGCTCCTCGAAATTCGGCATTCCCTCCAACCGGCTGGGACTGGTCATTTCGCACGCCGAACTCGAATCGCTGGTCGCCATCGTCGGCAAGGGCTACGCGCTCGAAATCCTGCTCACCGGCGAATTGATCGACGCGGCGCGGGCCGAGGCGATCGGGCTGGTTCAGCGAGTAGTGGCCGATACCGAGGTCGAGGCCGAGGCGCTCAAGGTCGCGCGCGGCATCGCCGAGCGGGCGCCGCTCACCAACCGCTGGCACAAGAAGTTCTTGAGGCGCCTGACCGACCCGGCGCCGCTTACCCCCGCCGAGCGCGACGAGGCTTTTGACTGTTACGACAGCGAGGACTTCAAGGCCGGCTACCAGGCGTTCCTGTCCAAGTCGAAACCCGCGTTCAAGGGGCGCTAGCGATGACCGCCGCCGCCACCGGCCCGCTCCAAGGAATGCGGGTCGTCGAACTCGCGCATCACCTCGCCGGCCCGACCTGCGGCATCATGTTGGCCGACATGGGCGCCGACGTGATCAAGGTCGAGCGCGCCCCGGGGGGCGACGACTCGCGTCGCTCGATCCCGCCCGAGCAAGCGGGCGAGTCTTCGGCCTTCATGATGATCAACCGCAATAAGCGCGGGATCGCTGTCGACCTCAAGAACCCTGCCGGCCGCGACATCGTCTTGAAGCTGATCGACCGCGCCGACGTCGTCACCGAAAACTTTAGCCGCGGCGTGATGGAGCGGCTGGGTCTCGGCTACGACCTCCTGAAGAGCCGCAACCGGGGCCTCGTCTACTGCTCGATTTCCGGGTTCGGGCGCACCGGCCCCTATGCCGACCGCCGCGGTTTCGATCTGGTGGCACAGGGCATGACCGGGCTGATGAGCATCACCGGCGAAAGCCCCGAACGACCGCCGGTCAAGGTCGGCGCCCCGGTCACCGACATCACCGCCGGATTCCTGGCGGCCATGGGCATCATCGCCGCTTACGCCCACCGGCTGAAGACTGGCGAAGGCCAAGTCGTCGACACCTCGCTGTTCGAAGCCGGCATCATCCATACCTTCTGGCAGTCGGCCATCACCTTCGCGACCGGCGAACCGCCGCGGGCGATGGGCTCGGCGCATCCCTTGAACGCGCCCTACCAGGCATTCCAGACCGCGGATAGCTGGATCAACGTCGGCGGCGCCAACCAGCAGACCTGGCTCAAGCTCTTGGGCGTCTTGGGCACGCCCGAGCTCGATGCCGATCCGCGCTTCGCCTCGAACAAGGCGCGGATGCAGAACTTGACCGCCCTCCAAGAGACGCTCGCGCCCCACTTCCGGAAGCGAACGAGCACCGACTGGCTCGAGCACTTCGACCGCGCCGGCGTCGCCGGCGGCCCGATCCTCGACCTCGCCCAGGTCCACGCCGACCCCCAGACCAAGGCGCGCGGCATGGTGACCGAGGTCGAACACGCCAAAGCCGGGCGCGTGAAAACGCTAGGGCCGCCGATCAAGTTCTCGGCGACGCCGGCAAACGTGCGCCGCGCGGCCCCGCTTATCGGCCAGCACACCGGCGAAGTGCTGCGCGAGATCGGCTACGACGATGCCGCAATCGACCGCCTTAAGGCCGAAGGCGCGGTGATGGGCGCTTAGCCGTGGGCGGCCGTCGACCCGCGAACCTGGGTCCGGTGCATGACGCGGCGGGCAGTGGGATCGAAGGCGTCGCGCCGGTGCAGCACGCGGCGGTTGTCCCAAATGACGAGATCGCCCACTTGCCAGCGGTGAATATGGACGAAGTCGGGCGACGTCGCCTGCGCCCATAGGCGATCGAGCAAATCCTCGCTCCCGGCATCGCCGAGCCCCTCGATCCGCGCCCAGCGGCGGCGCCCGAGAAACAGCACGGCACGCCCGGTTTCCGCATGAACCTTGACGGCCGGGTGCAGCGTTCCCGGCGCCGATCGAACGTCAGCCGGCCGGTTCGCGCCGTGCCGGAGATCGCCGGTCGAAGTCAGGCTCGAAGGGTGATTGATCCGCGTGCCGGCGATCGCCGCTTTGAGGTCAGGTGCCAGCGCCTCATGGGCGGCCGCCATGTCGGCGAACCAGGTATCGCCCCCCTCCAGTGGAACCTCGAGCGCGTAGAGCAAGCTCGCGGTCGGCGGCTCGGCCAAGTAGCTCATGTCCGAATGCCACTCGGCTTCGCCGTAGCCCAGGCTCCCGATCGGACGACCGTTCTCGATCACGTTGGAAACGACCCAGACGTCGGGGCGCAAGCCGCCGCCGCGCGCCTGGCGCTCGGAGGCGGGCGCAAGCTCAGGCTCGCCGAAAACGCGGCTCACGGCGACGAGATCGTCGTCGCCGTAGTGCAACCCGCGGACGATCACGACGCCGTAATCGAGCCAGGCCTGGCGGAGCGCGTTCGCCTCTTCCGGGCTGAGCCGGGCTCCGGGCGGAAGCCCAAACACTTGGGCAGCGAACCTAGGCCGATAGGGCCGAACCTCAATCATTGCGGGCTTCATCCATGCACGGTGCGCAGGGCCGTCATGCAACGGTAACACTCGGTTTTGAACGTGTGTGACTGGAATTGTACCGCGCGATCAACGATATGAAGGACAGCGGTCGGCCCGGTTCGGGCCCCGATGGGAGTAACCGATGATGAAAGTAACGATGCTGGCAGCGATGGCGATAGCCGCCGCGATGCCGGCGTTCGCC
Organism: Rhizobium sp. Q54; assembly: GCA_945903685.1. Lineage (GTDB taxonomy): Bacteria > Pseudomonadota > Alphaproteobacteria > SHVV01 > SHVV01 > SHVV01. The sequence goes on along the minus strand of CAMDOQ010000036.1, from coordinate 10,324 downwards.
GACGATTGCATGGAACCGGGCGACCTCCAGGCTTATCTCGAGGAGGCTTACGCCGAGCGGCCGATCGCGGTCGCCGACCATGAAACTGGCAGCCGGGTTCGCCTGTTCACTTCGAAGAACGGGACCTGGACCCTGGTTCAGTACAACGAGGAGCGCCTGGCTTGTGTCGTTGCCAATGGCACCGGCTGGTTCGGCGAGCCGCAGGCTGAAGGCGAGCGCACACAAAAGCCACGCAGTTGATCGGCGGCGTGCTTCAGGTAATCGGGATCATCACGATCTTGCGATAGGGCTCGCGCGCGACCAAGCGCTCGTACCACGCCCTCAAGTGCGGTAAATCCGGCCGCTCGATCGCCAAATTGAACCAGCGATAGACGTGCGCCGCGAACGGAATGTCGCCGATCGTCAAGCGCTCGCCGGCGACGTAAGGCCGTTTCCGTAGGTTGGCGTCGAGCATCGCCATGAGGCGCGCGACTTCCTTGCGCTTCGCCTCGATCAGCCCGAGGTCGCGGCGCTCCGGCGGGGTCCGTACCAGGCCCCAGAACATCGGCGAAATGGTGACCGTGAGCGTGTGCGCCCAATCCATCCACCGCTCGGCGTCGGCGCGGACGCGGAGGTCGGCCGGGCATAGCGTGCCCAGCCCGTGCTTCGCGGCCAAGTAGCGCACACAGGCGTTCGATTCCCAGAGTACGAAGCCGTCGTCGACGATCGTCGGCACCAGTCCCATTGGATTCATGGCGAGATATGGCGGGGTGTCGTTGACGCCGTACTCGAGCCCGGCATCGATCCGCTGGTAGGGCAGATCGAGCTCAGCACAGGTCCACAGCACCTTCTGTACGTTGGCCGAGTTCGGTCGCCCGAAGATCTTGAGCATGTCGGTCTCCTGGGCCCTGGCAGTTTCGCCAGGCGCATGCGGAGCGGATAATATCGCACCATCGCCCGGTCCACCCTCACCGGAGACCCTTCATGCCCCCACCGATCCCCGCCGTCCGCTACGTCCCGCCCTCGTTCGCCAACCCCTATCCCGGCCGCGTATGGTCGACGATAACGGCCTTCAGCTACGACACCGACCTTGAGCTCACACGCTCGATCGAAGCGGTCCAGGTCCGAAAAGGCGAGGACGCCGAGTACGTGGTTTCCGAGGACTACAAAGTATCGTTCGCCTTGGACGCTGAGCGCCGCACGATCGTGGTGCCGCGCGGCATGTTGACCGATCTCTCGTCGGTCCCGCGCATCACGCGCCCGATCATCGACCGGGTCGGGCCGCACCTCGAGGCCTCGATCGTCCACGACTTCCTCTATGTCGCGTGGCAAGACATCCCTGGCCACGGCGCTCGCGACGACGACCGCCGTTTCGCCGACGAGCTGTTCAAGGTGGCGATGGCCGAAGCCGAGGTCCATTCGGTCAAGCGCTGGCTCATTTACCAGGCGGTCGCGGCCTTTGGCGGCAGCGCCTACCGCGAGACCGACGAACAGCGCTATATCGATCTCGGGTAAGGGAATGAGCCGGACCGAAACGATCCTGATCGCTGGCGGCCGCGTCTACGACCACGACGGCGATCCGCATCAACCGGCCTACGCCGACGTCCTGATCGAGAACGACCGCATCGCGCGCGTCGGGCCGAACCTCGCGGCTAGCGTCGGCGCGGTCGGCCGCACCATCGATGCCCGCGACAAGCTGGTGCTGCCGGGGTTCGTCAACGCCCACTACCACTCGCACGACGCACTCTTGAAAGGCTGCTTCGAGACGATCCCGCTTGAACTCTGGCTGCTCTCGGCGCTGCCGCCGTCGTGGCCCAAGCGCAGCAAAGAAGAAGTGCGGGCGCGGACGCTGATCGGCGCAGTCGAAGCGCTCCACTCCGGGATCACGACGATCCAGGACATGCTGACCGTGTTTCCGTTCGACCCCGAACATGTCGATGTCGCGCTCGACGCCTACCAGGAGCTCGGTATCCGCACCGTATTCGCGCTCCAGATCGGCAACATCCCCGGGGTCGAGCGGGTCCCGTTCTGGAAGGAGATGATCCCGCCCGACAAGCACCGCTACCTATCGGCCTCGGTCGAGCCGTTCGCCGGCATCCATCCGATCGACGCCGTAATGGCTGAGTACGCGCGGCACCGCGGCCGCTGTTCGCTGGTCAACTGGGCGCTCGGGCCGACCAGCCCGGAATTCTGCACGCCCGACTTCCTCGAACGCCTAGCCGCCCTCTCCGGCGAACACCAGCTGCCGGTCTACATGCACATCAACGAGTCGAAGGCGATGACGCTTGCCGGGCGCCTGTTCATGCCCGAGTACGGCGGCTCGCAGGTCAAGTATTTGCGCGCAACCGGTCTGATCGGTCCGCGCGTCAACCTCGCCCATTCGATCTGGATGCTGCCCGAAGAAATTGACATCCTGGCCGAGACCGGCACCAACGTTGTCTTGAACCCGGTCGGCAACTTGAAATCGAAAAGCGGCGTGCCGCCGATCCGCGATTTCCTTGTCCGCGGCGTCAACGTCGCGATCGGCTGCGACAACTGCGCCTGCTCGGACGCGCAGAATATGTTCCAGGGAATGAAAATGCTGGCGGCCCTCAGCGCCGCGAGCGAGATCGAGCCGGGCCCGCCATCGGCAGCCGACGCGCTCCGCGCTGCGACCCTGGGCGGCGCCAAGACCGCCGGGCTCGAAGACGCGATCGGCGCGGTTAAGCCCGGCCGCAAGGCCGATCTCTCGTTGATCGACTTGACCAGCCCGGCGTTCGTCCCCTTCAACAGCGCCGCGCGTCAGCTCGTTTTCACCGAGAGCGGCGGCGATGTCGAAACCGTGATCGTCGACGGCAAGGTCGTGCTCGACCAGGGCCGTGTCACGACGATCAGCGAATCCGAGCTTCGCGATGCAATTCAAGTGCTGATGCCGGGCGTCCGCCGCGACCTCGCGGTGGTCGAAACCCGGGTGAAAGAACTCGAGCCCTACCTGATGCGGGCCTATCGCAAGGCGATGGCCGCCGACGTCGGCACCAACCGGATGATCGGGCAGAAATAGCTAACTCGAGCGCTTGGCGCCGGACCCCTCGCGCGCCTTGATGAAGTCGAGCGCGACGTCGACGATCATGTCCTCCTGGCCGCCGACCATGCGGCGGCGCCCGAGCTCGACCAGGATCTCGCGGGTGTCGACGCCGTAGAGGCCGGCCGCCTTCTCGGCGTGGCGGAGGAAGCTTGAATAGACCCCAGCGTAGCCCAAGGAGAGCGTCTCACGGTCGACCCGAACCGGGCGGTCCTGGAGCGGCCGCACCAGATCGTCAGCAGCATCCATCAGCTTGTTAACGTCGCACCCGTGTTTGAGTCCGAGCTTGTTGGCGACGGCGATGAAGACTTCGATCGGCGTATTGCCCGCGCCGGCGCCCATACCGGCCAATGACGCATCGACCCGGGTGACGCCGCACTCGACCGCGACCACCGAGTTGGCAACGCCCAGGCTCAAATTGTGGTGCGCATGCATGCCGCTCTGGGTCTCTGGTTTAAGCGCGTCGTTGAAGGCCTGAAAGCGCGCGCGCACGCCATCCATGGTGAGCGCGCCCGCTGAATCGGTCACGTAGACGCAGTGCGCGCCGTAGCTCTCCATAAGCTTGGCCTGCTGAGCCAAAGGCTTCGGCTCCAGCATATGCGCCATCATCAGGAAGCCGGCCACGTCCATGCCGATCTTGCGCGCGAACTCGATGTGCTGCTTGGCGATGTCGGCTTCGGTGCAGTGGGTCGCAACGCGGACCGAGCGCACCCCGAGCTTATAGGCGTGTTCCAAGTCCTCGACCGTGCCGATGCCCGGGAGCAGCAGTGTTGTCAGCCGCGCTTTGTTGACGACGGCCGCCACCGCTTCGATCCACTCCCAGTCCGAGTGCTTGCCGAACCCATAGTTGAAGCTCGACCCGTTCAAGCCATCGCCGTGCGAGAGCTCGATCGCGTCGACCCCGGCTTGGTCGAGCGCGGCCGCGATCGCGACCACCGTCTTCACGTCGTACTGGTGGCGAATGGCGTGCATGCCATCGCGGATGGTGACGTCCTGGATGTAGAGGCGCTTGGCGTCGGTCATGCCGCCATCTCCGCCGAGCGGAGCTCGACCAAGCGCTCGGCCGTGGCCAGCGCGGCCGAGGTCATGATGTCCAAATTGCCGGCATAGGCCGGAAGGTAGTGCGCGGCGCCCTCGACCTCGAGGAAGACCGAAACCTTGAGCCCGGGGATGTCGCCGAGCCCCGGGATGTGGAGCGGGTTGTTGTTGCCGAACCGCTCGAACTGCACGTCCTGTTTCAGGCGGTAACCCGGGACGTACTTCTGGACGGTCTTGACCATCGCCTTGACCGAGGCGGCGATCGCCGTCTGATCAGCGTCGCCGGTCAGGCAAAAGACGGTGTCGCGCATGATGAGCGGCGGCTCGGCCGGGTTCAGCACAATGATCGCCTTGCCGCGCTTGGCGCCGCCCACGACCTCGAGGCCGCGCGCGGTGGTGCGGGTGAATTCGTCGATATTGGCGCGGGTGCCGGGGCCGGCCGACTTGGACGCGATCGAGGCCACGATCTCGGCGTAATGAACCGGCGCGATTTTGGCGACGGCGTGGACGATCGGGATCGTCGCCTGCCCGCCGCACGTCACCAGATTGACGTTGGGCGCGTTCAAGTGCTCGTCGAGATTGACCACCGGGACCGCGTAGGGGCCGATCGCCGCCGGGGTGAGGTCGATGATCTGCTTGCCGTACTTTCGCAAGACCGCGTCGTGTTTGGCGTGCGCGCCGGCCGAGGTCGCATCGAAGACGATGCGAACATCCTTGAAGACCGGCATCTTGACGAACCCGTCGATGCCCTGGTCGGTGACCGCGACGCCCATCCGCCGTGCCCGAGCGAGACCGTCCGAGCCAGGATCGATCCCGACCAACGCCGCCATTTCGAGCGACGTCGAAAGCCGCATGACCTTGATCATGAGGTCGGTACCGATGTTGCCCGAGCCGATGATCGCTACTTTGACTTTGCTCATGAATTCAGCTGAAGCCGGTCGTTGAATGAGGCGCGCATCTTGGCGGAGCGCCCCCGGCGAGGCAAGCGCGGTTGAGCCGGGCCGCGGCAGCGATCATACTCGCCGCCGCCACGCGATCGTCGGTGATGAAAGTGCTGCTGCTTGTTGCTGCCCTGGTTGCGCTCCTGATCGGAGCGCTGTACGGCGTCAATTGGTACCTGGCACGCGCCGCCGAGCGTGCGTTCCCACCGGCCGGCGAGCGCCGCACGATCGAAGGCGTCGCCCTCCATTACGTCGCCTCGGGCAGCGGGCCGCCGGTGGTCCTGATCCATAGCGCCAACGGCACCTTGAACGACTTCCGCGCCACGCTGTTCGATCGACTGAGCACGCGCTTCCACACGATCGCCGCCGACCGACCGGGCTACGGCTATAGCGAGCGACCGTCGGATCCGGTAACGCCCGACGTCCAGGCCCGGCTCATCCGCAGTCTCGTCCGTACTCTCACGACCGAGCGCGCAATTGTGGTCGGCTTCTCGTTCGGCGGGGCGGTGGCGTTGAGCTACGGGCTCGATTACCCCGACGAGGTCGCCGGTGTCGTCCTGCTGGCGCCGGCCGCGTTCGAGTGGCCGACGCCGGTCGATTGGAAGTGGCGGATGCCGGAGTGGCCGCTGGTCGGCCGGGTCTTAGCCGACACGCTGCCGCAAATCGCCGGCCGCCTGACCGCCGATTCCGCGATTGCCGGCGCGTTTCATCCCGAGCCGGTTTCGCCGGTCTACGCCCAGGCCGGCTTCCCGCTCATCCTCCGGCCGTCCAGCTTTCGTGCCAACGCTGCCGATATCCGTGCGCTCAAACCATTCTTGCGGGCGCAGAGCGCCCGCTACGCCTCGTTCGAGCCGCCGCTGATCGTCATCACCGGCGATGCCGATCGCGTGGTGAGCCCGGCGATCCACGCCGAGCCGCTCAAGCGTGCGGTCCCCCACGCCGAACTCATCGTCATCCCCGGCGCCGGGCACCTGCTGCCCTACACCCGCCCCGACGTCGCGATCGCCGCGGTCGAGCGCCTCGCCCAGCGCCGGTGAGCGCATCGTTCACCCGCATCGTTTTGCGGTAGAAAAAACTAAAAAGTACGGCCGACATTTATTTTATCGGTAACCATCGATACCGTGATACTTTCGAAAATCCATAATATTAATTAACTAAACAGACAGGGAAATAATATGAAATTACCGCAAGGTACTAAACTCGGCGTCTGGGGGTTCGTGATCGGCGTGGTCGTGACGATGATCGTCGGGTTCAACTGGGGCGGCTGGGTAACCGGCGGCACCGCCGACAAGCAGGCCAAACAGAGCGCCGAAACCGCGGTCCTCGCCGCGCTGACGCCGATCTGCATCGCTCAGTCGCAGCGCGACGGCACCAAAGCCAAGGAAATCGTGGTCATGATGAAGGCCGCCGATTACTGGAAGCGCGGCGACATCTTGAAGCCGACCGGTTGGGCGACCATGCCGGGCGCGAGCGAGCCCAATGCCGACGTCGTCAAGCGCTGCGCCGAGCAACTGATCGCCGCTAGCACGTAAGCGACCCTCGATCACCGGCCGCTCGGGATCTAATGGCTGGTCTCGAGCGGCGCGAACCGGACCGGAAAGATCGAACGGGTCTCCGGCTCCCCGGACTCCGGCTTGGTAACCAGGACCAGCTCCTGCGCTGCTTCGGGTCCGAGCGGCAGCACCAGTCTTCCGCCCGGCTTCAGTTGGGCGATCAATTTCTCGGGTAATCGCTCGGGGCTCGCGGCAAGCAGCATCTTGTCGTACGGCGCGAACTCGGCCCAGCCGTTGGCGCCATCGCCGATCCGCGTCCGGATGTTGCGGTAGCCGAGCGCGGTGAGGGTTTCGGCCGCCGCCACGCCCAATTCCTCGACAATCTCGACCGTAAAGACTTCGGCAGCGAGCTCGGCAAAGACAGCCGCGTGGTACCCGCGCCCGGTGCCGATTTCAAGTACGCGGTCGCCGGGATCGATGCCTAGTAGATCCGTCATCACCGCGGCGATAAACGGCTGCGAGATCGTCTTGCCCCAGCCGATCGGAAGCGGCGTATCGAAATAGGCGTACTGCTTGACTTCGTCGGGGACGAACTCGTGGCGCGGCACCCTGCCGATCGCGGCGATGACGCGGGGATCGAGCTCGCGCTTGCCGAGATAGAGCGCGGCCAGCTCGGCATGGTGGACAATCTCGTCCACCATGTTGAGGCGAAGATCGGTCAGATGGGTCGGTTCTTCGCGCGGCACCGTGCCTCGCTTTCCCCCTGTCCGGTACTAGAACGCGCTGCCGTCCTTGCGCGTAAATGCATAGGCCGGCGGCTGCATGGTGGCCGCCAGGTCGACGTCGGGATAGGTAGCCTCGTCCCCCGGCGAGCGATCGCCGATTTCAAGCACGAGCGCGTCGCGTCCGCTTCGGTTCTGGAGATGGTGGCCATCGGCGCGACCTTTCGGGAACCCGGCCACCATCCCGGCGGTGAGTACCTGCTCGCCGCCATCGGTCACCAGCACGACTTCGCCTTCGACCACGTAGATCATTTCGTCCTGCGTTCGGTGCCAGTGGCGCTGCGATGACCACGCACCCGGCGCGAGACGGAGCAGGTTGACGCCGAAGTTCTTGATCCCGAGCCGTGACCCGAGCCCGCGTCGGAATCGCCCGACCATCTCCTTGCTGAGGTGCGGCGGATAGGCAGACGCCGAACGCTCATCGACCGTCTTGGGATCGAGCACGCAGGCGAGCGCACGGCCGGAACTTGACGATGTCATGTGATTGCTCCGTTTTCGCGACGGTAGCAGAAAGGGATTTGGCGGACCACGCGCCATACGAGCGGGCGCTGGTCTCGGCGTTGGCGCGAGCTGGCTCAAGCCCCTCGCCCTCGCCAAGATCGGCCGTGAACGTGACGGCGTCCCAGCCGTACGCCTCTTGCAGCCAACGCAGGATGGCCGAGGAGTCGAGCCCGCCCGACCGACATGGCGAGGTCTTGGAACGATTTACCTCCGACACGAGCCCCGATCCCGCACCTAGCGCGGGACCGAGGTCGCGTGGATTGGCAGCGATCGAGCGCTACTTGGCTGCGAGGAACGCGCCGACTTCGAGTAGGATCAGCTCGTTGTCATCGGCTTTGTTCGGCTCCCGGCTCGAGGAGAACGGCAGATTGTTGTCGTTACCGACAACGATGTGGCGGGCGTCGACCACATCGACGTTCTCGATCGTGAAGAAGGGAAATGTCAGCACATCGCCGGTTAGCGGTTTGCGCGCCTTCTTGTTGGGGTCGGCGATCTTCATGAGGTCGATGTGCCCGATCTTGCGCGCCGCTTTACCGGCATTGGCGTCGGTCATCTCGATCTTGTAGATACGCTTGAACTTGGCGAGGTCGTGGAAGCAGGTCGGGGCGCGCTGCCCTTGGCACGCCTTGTCCGGGGTGCCCTCGCCGTTGTCGCGTTCGATCACCAGCGCTGTGGTCTGATCGACCATGTTGAAGTCGCCGATGGCGTAGCCGTTCTGCTCGAGCACGTACTGCCAGTGGCGGCCGGTCCATTTCTCGGCGGCGACGTCGAACTCGAGGATGCGCAGATATTCCTTGCCCGCCGCGGTCTTCTCGTAGTCCTTGGTCTCGGCATCCCACAGCGGCCCCTCGAGCATTGCGTAGAGGAACTTGCCGTCCTTGGACGACGCGAAGCCCTCGTAGCCTTTTGAGCGGCGCAGATTGAATGCCGCCGGTTGTCCCGGGATCGAGGGCGTCGTCACCGCATAGTGGTCGGGGGAGCGCACCGGCTTGCCATCGGCCATGGTCTCAAAAACCTTGATGACCCTGCCCTTGAGGTCGGTCTTGAGGAGGTACGGTCCGAACTCATCGCCGATCCAGATGGTGTCGCCGACGATCTGGAAACCCTCGATGTCGAAGTCGCTGCCGGTCAGGTAGCGCCGGTCGGTGCCCTCGTGGACGATCCGGAACGGGACCTTCTTGTCGGGATCGTGGAGGAAAATCGTCTCCAAGCGCTCGAGCGAACCTTTGTCCCAGTCGACCCGGTACCGGTTCAAATAGAGCATCGAATCGGGCGAGTTCGCCTTCGAGCCGAAGCCATTGTCGGTGACGATCCAGAACGTCCCGTCCGGCATGCGCTTGATCCCGGAATGGCCCTGGATCGGCTGGCCCTTGAACGGAACGGAGACGCCGGTCGGCCGGTCGGCCGACTTGCCCTCGACGCTGCCGATCGCTTCGACGCGAGCGCCCGTCGTGAACTTGCCCGACACCTTAAGGTCGGCCGGCGCATCAGCCGGTGCTTCGATGAACGACTGTGCCGGTAATACGGCGTGCCCGACGAGGATGGCGGGAAACGCTTGGTCGGCGCTGGCGGGAGAAGCCGCGAGAACCGCCGCGACGGCGGCGAGCGTGAGCGAAGAGCGGAGCATTGGGGAAACCCGGCTGTTGTTGTGATGGATCGGGATTCCTAGGGGCTCGACATGTCGCCCGATTGACGGTTTCGCGTCAATTCGGTGACGGCCACCGTTCGGCGCAAGCGACAGCGCTCACCACATCGTCTCTCTGGCGCGGGCGGGCCAGGCGCGGTCGTACTCGCGACCGTCGATCCGATCGTGACTGAGGTCGGCCAAGATGCGCCCCGGACTTGGCAGGCGGTCGGACGAGACGTGCTTGGCCGGGTTCCAGAGCTCCGAGCGCAGGATGGCGCGCGCGCACTGGAAGTAAACCGCCTTGATCGCGAAAATAATGACCGAGCGCGGCGCGCGGCCGTCGATCGCAAACGACTCGAGCAGGGTAGGCTCGGCCTCGATCCGCGCCCGCCCGTTGATGCGCAGCGTGTTGCCGGCGCCCGGGATCAGAAACAACAGCGCGGCACGCGGGTCGCGAACGATATTGCGAAGCGAATCGATCCGGTTGTTGCCGCGCCGGTCGGGCAGCATCAGCGTGCGGGCATCGTGAATCCGCACGAACCCCGGCCGATCGCCCCGCGGCGAGCAGTCGAGGCCTTCGGGCCCCGCGGTCGCGAGCACGGCGAAGGGCGATGCCTCAATAAAGGCACGGTAATGCGGTGTGATCCGATCGATCTCCTTGACCGTTGCGGTTTCCGCCGGCCGGCCATAGAGCGCTTCTAACTCCTCGATCGTACGGATTTCTGCCAAGCCGACCCCTCAGGCGCGGCTAGCGCCGATGATCGCGAACCGAAGCCGTGCCGATCCCCAGTCGATGATGGCGACGGTCGCGAGGATCATGAGCACCAGGAACGAGACCTGCTGCCACTCGTTGGCGCGAATCACCTCGGCGAGATGCAGGCCGATGCCGCCGGCGCCGACGA
>CAMDOQ010000035.1 GCA_945903685.1 Rhizobium sp. Q54 | reverse complement strand
AATCTCGCGCGCCAGGTTCTCGTTCAAGCCCTTGCGCGCGCGCTGCCCGACCGTCGAGGTCGGGCCGATCGAGAGCACGTTGTCGAGGTAGAGCAGCATCGCCGGGTGACGCGTGACCGCGAGCAGCATATCGGCGAACGAGCCGGTCACGTGCGGCCGGATCGCCTCGCGCTCGAACGCGCCGGCAAGACCCGCGATCAGCGGGCGCTTGACCGAGACAGTGAAATGGTTGCTCCAGAATGCGACCAGCCGCTCGCGGAACGGTACCGCACTCTTGACCATCGCCCGGGTGCGCGCCGCGACTTCGGCGATGTAGATGGCGCGAAAGCGCTCGCGGAAGAGCTTGGTGACCTCGTTAACGTTCTTGGAGTCGGCCTCGAAGAACGCGCGCGCATTGGCTGCGGCCGACGCCAACCCATCGAACTCGCTGAGCGTGACCGGCGCCGCGAGCTGCGCCTTGAGCCAGCCGTGCGGATCGCCGGCAGCGCGCTTGAGCTCGCCCAGCCGGGCGCCCAGTCCGAAACGGTTAACCGCGATGAACGCCTTGGTATCGGCCGCCACGGCACACTCCTATCGCCCGAATATCACGGCCGGGCGCGGTGGTTTCCGTCGGTAGCCTACTCGTCCCGGCGGAGCCGCGCGTCGGCGGCGGCTGCCGCGCCGACCGCCGCCCCCTTCATCTCCCATTCGTCGGAGCGGCCGCCGAAACGCGGGCCCTCCCGTTCTTTGTGGGCGTCGGGCCGCGCCGCTTCACGGAGGTCGAGCATTTCCTGACGCTCGCGATCGAATTGCCGGAGCGCGGCGAACTTGGCCGAGAGGTACTGGTTCGGCCACTGCACGACGTCGCCGCAGCCGTAGTACGCCGCCGCCTGCTCGGTGAAATAGGGGTTGTAGAGATGGGCGCGCGCGAGCGCGACCAAGTCCGAACGGCCCGAGGCGACGATGGTGTTGACCTGGTCCCAGGTGAAGATGTTCCCGGCGACGACGGTCGGAATGCCAACCTCGATCCGGATCTGCTCCGAAAAGGGGACTTGGAACATACGGCCGTAGACCGGCTTTTCTTCGGACGCGGTCTGCCCGCTCGAGACGCTGATCAAGTCGCAACCGTGCGCCTTGAACGCGCGCGCGATCGCGACGGCATCGTCGGGCGTATTGCCGTCCGGCATCCAGTCGTGCGCCGAGAGGCGAATCGAGATCGGCTTATCGGTCGGCCACGCCGCACGGCAGGCGTCAAACACTTCGAGCGGGTAACGCAGCCGGTTCTCGAGGCTGCCGCCGTACTCGTCGGTGCGCCGGTTGGTGACCGGCGAGAGGAAGCTCGCCAACAGGTAACCGTGGGCGCCGTGCAGCTCGATCATGTCGAACCCGCACCGGGCCGCACGCCTGACCGCCTGCGCGAAGTCGGCTTTGACCCGGTCCATGTCGGACCGCGTCATCGGCCGTGGCACTTGGCTGTCCTTACGGTAGGGGAGCGCCGATGGAGCGACAATCTCCCAGCCGCCTGCGGGCAGGGGCTGATCGATCCCCTCCCAGGCGAGCTTGGTCGAGCCTTTGCGGCCGGCATGGCCGAACTGGAGGCAGATTTTGGAGTCGGAATGGCCGTGGACGAAGTCGACCACCCGCTTCCACGCTGCCTCCTGCTGATCGTTCCAGATACCGGCGCAGCCCGGGGTGATGCGGTGGTCGGGACCGGGGCAGGCCATCTCGGTCACGATCAGCCCGGCCCCGCCGACGGCGCGGCTCGCCAAGTGCACATAGTGCCACTCGGTGAGCAGCCCGTTCTCGGCGCTGTACTGGCACATCGGCGAGACCACGACCCGGTTCGCGAGCCACAGGTCCTTGAGCTTGAGCGGCGCGAACATCGGTGGCACCGGTTTCGGCCGCACCGCCTTCGGCCCCAGCCGGCGCGCGACGTCGGCCGTGAACCAGCGGTCGGTTTCGGTCACGAACTTGGGATCGCGGACGCGCAGGTTGTCGTAGGTGATCGCCTTTGAACGCGACAGCAGGCTGAACGCGAACTGGGTCGGCTCCATGTCCCAGTAGCGCTCGACGTGCTCGAACCAAGCGAGCGAAACCTCGGCCGCGTGCTGGATGCGGCCGACGTCGTCGCGGCGGTTGACGTCATAGGCCTTGAGCGCGTCACGGACGTTGGTGCCGACGCGAAACTCCTCGTAGAGCGCGATCGCGTCCTCCATCGCGAGCTTGGTGCCCGAGCCGATCGAGAAATGCGCGGTGTGGGCGGCGTCGCCCATGATCACGATGTTGTCGTGGACCCAGCTTTCGCAGCGGATGGTTGGAAAGTTCCGCCACTGCGACTTGTTGGTGACGATGTCGTGGCCGTCCAAGAGATCGGCGTATTGATCGCGGACGAAGCGGACGGTATCGGCTTCGGTCGCATCCGCGAGCCCCGCTTTCTTCCACGCCTCGCCGGTGGTCTCGATGATCAAGGTCGCCATGTCCTTGTCATACTGGTAGGCGTGGATATTCCAGACGCCGGTATTGGTCTTGCGGAAGTCGAAGGTAAAGGCTTTGAGCGGCTTGGAGGTGCCGAGCCACACGAACTTGTTGGGCCGCCAGTCGTAGGACGGTCGGAACGAGGCCTTGTAGGCTTCGCGAATCCAGCTATTGATGCCGTTCGAGGCCACGATCAAGTCGGCGTCGCCGAATTGATCGAACGACTTGATGTCGGTTTGGAAGTGCATCTTGATGCCGAGCTCGCGGCAGCGGTCCTGCAACAGCAGCAGCAGCTTGACCCGCGACATGCCGCAGAAGTCGTGCCCGGTCGTGGTGATGACTTGGCCTTTGTAGTGGACGTCGATGTCGTCCCAGTAAGCGAAGTTCTCGCGGATGCGGTCGTACGAAGGCGCGTCGTAGTCGCGGAAGTGGCCGAGCGTGGTTGCCGAAAACACGACGCCGAAGCCGAAGGTGTCGTCGTTGCGGTTGAGTTCGTAGATGGTGATGTCGTGCTTGGGGTCGTGCTTCTTCATCAAGATGCTGAAGTAGAGTCCGGACGGACCGCCTCCGACGACGACGATTTTCATTCTCAGATCCTCACGCAACGGTGTTGGGCCGAAGCTACGCCATCGTCGTTTGGCCGGCAAACCGTGCCCCGGCTCTAACGTAAGGCCATAAGAACGATACCGCTTTTGCGATGACGAACCGGGCTAGGTTCGCGCCGATCGGTCGCCGGGTCACGGCCTTGTGACGCCGGCTCGCGCAAACGTGGGTGGACCGCCGACCGCAATGGATGCGGAGATAGGATTATGCAGACGGTTCATTTCGGACTAGCAACCCTCGCCCTCGTCGCCCTGAGCCTCGTCGCCTGCGCGACCGACCCTGAGTACGTTGCCGGCCGCTGCGCCGGCGCCGGAACGGCCGGAACCGCGGCGCACAGCGAGTGCCTCAAGCGCGAAACCGCGACCCTCGAACGCGACCGCGCGATCTTGTCGCGCGGGGGCGGCGGCGGCTCGGGCCAGCGCTAAGGCGCCGAGCGGTCCTCCGGTCCAGCGCGGGACTACCCGCATACGGCTCGGTGATCGCCGAGCCGATATAACGTCGAAGTTACGTGCGCGCGCGGCAGGGCCGATGTTATGGCCCGCGCCGTTTTCACATCCACTCTTGGGAGTAACGAATATGCGAAAGTCTTTATTCGCCGTGGGCTTGATCGTGCTGGCCTCGGGTTTGGCGTCCTGCACCGACGCAGCGTATGTGGCGGATCAATGCACGCGGGCGGGGCACGCTGCCGCGTCGGCGGCCCACCAAAGTTGCGCCCGCGATCGGCTCGCCGCGCTCGAAAGCGATCGTGCTTACGTGACGCGCCTGACGAGCAAATCGATGTACGGCTCGCGCTAGTCTAGCGGACGCCTTCATCCTCGACGGGGGGCGCGGCCGGAGTAGTATCCGCGCATTGTGTCCGACCTTCGCCCCTCGATCCGCCTCAAGCCCCACGAAAGTGGTCGCATCCTGCGCGGTCACCCGTGGATCTATTCTAACGAGATCGAGATGGATGCCGCGGCCAAGGCGATCGAGCCTGGCGCGGTGGTGGCGGTCCTCGACGCCAACGGCAAACCGCTCGGCGTCGCGACCTTCAACCGCAATTCGCTGATCGCGGCCCGGTTGCTCGCCGGCGATGGCGAAACCGCCATCAACGTCGACTACTTCGGCGCCCGCATCGAAGCCGCGCTCGCGCTCCGATCCCGCTTCTACACAGCCCGCTATTACCGCCTGATTCATTCCGAAGCCGACGGCACGCCGGGACTGATCGTCGATCGCTTCGCCGACGCGGTCGTCGTCCAAGCCAACACCGCCGGCATCGACCGCTTGACCGAGGCCGTCATCGCCGCGCTCGACCGAACCATCGCGCCGGCGACGATCGTGCTCCGCAACGACAGCCCGATCCGTTCGCTCGAAGGCCTCGGGGTCGCCGTCACGGTCGCGCGCGGCCAGGCCGATGCCCCGGTGGCCGTCGACGAAGAGGGTGTCGCGTTCGTGGCCGACCTGGCCGGCGGCCAAAAGACCGGCTGGTTCTTCGACCAGCGGCCGGGGCGGACGTTGATCGCGGGGATCAGCCGCGACGCCCGCGTCCTCGACCTCTTCAGCCACACCGGCGGGTTCGCAATCCGCGCGCTCGCCGCCGGTGCCAAGTCCGTCGTCGCGATCGAAAGCTCAGAGCCCGCGCTCGCGCTCGCCCGCGCCGCTGCCGGCCGCAATGGGGTCGCGGCACGCGCGACTTTCGTCAAGGGCGATGTCTTCGCCGAGATCGGCCGGCGCGCCGCGGAGGCCGAGCGCTACGACATCGTGATCGCCGATCCGCCGGCGTTCGTGAAATCGCGCAAGGGCCTCGCCGCCGGGCTCAAAGGCTACCGCAAGCTCGCCCGCATGACGGCGGCGATGGTGGCACCGGGCGGGTTTCTTTTCATCGCCTCGTGCTCGCATCTGGTCGATCCGCCCGCGTTCGCGTCCGAGGTGCGAATGGGCCTCGCCGCCGCCAAACGGACCGGGCGGATCGTCGCCCAAGGCGGCGCCGGACCCGATCACCCGGTCCACCCGCACCTACCCGAGTCTGCATATCTCAAGTGGCAGCTCGTGCAGCTGGATTGAATAATTGACCTCGCCCTGAGCCTGTCGAAGGGCGAGTCCGCGTGGGCGTGGCCGTGCCGTGATCGACGCGTTGGCCGAGCGCGGCATCCTCGTCCGCAGCCCTTCGCCGAGGAGGCGCCCGGCGCTTACAAGGACGTCGGCCAGGTGGTCGATGCCGCCGCCGCCGGTCTCGCGCGCAAAGTCGCGAAGGTGGTGCCGCTCGCCTGTATCAAGGGTTGAGCAGAAAATCGGGACTGCCGCGGGCAGATTGGCAATGCCCGATGCAACGGACCGCCTCGCCCTGCTGAAACGGATCGCCCGCTCCGCTGCAGCGGATCGACGTACGACGCCCCGGTCGTACTAGAAGCCGACGGCAGCAAGCCGTCCGCTCATTCTAACTTCGCGGCGCGTTACGCCCCGCTGCAGCGTCCCCTTTCTATCAGCCCGGGCGAGCCGCCGCGTTGACCTGGATCAAGCGGCCGGCTGTCGCCGAACCGGCAAACGGCGCATCGCGAACGCCGAACGACATTGCGCCGGGTGCGATGATCCCGCACACTGGGCCGGCTGCATTGTCTTCTTTATTTGGGGGGAATTCTTCATGGTTCGGTCGCTACCCATGCGCGCGATCACAGTTGCGCTCAGCATGCTGCTCGCGTTTGCACCGACCCTTACCGTCGCGCAGACGGCGATCGGCAACACGTCGAAAGTCGTCAATCAGGTCGAGGCCGCCGCCGCCACCGCCGTGCGCCGCCTGGCGCCTCGAGACGGCGTCTTTCAGGCCGAGGTGATCAAGACTTCGGCGCGCAGCGCAACCGAGCTCGTGTTTCGCGACGAGACGACGATAACGATCGGCCCAGAGGCGCAAGTCACGCTCGACACCTTCGTCTTCGATCCCGACCCGGCCAAGGCCAAGGTCGTGGTGCGTCAATCGATCGGCGCGCTCCGCTTCGTGTCCGGCAAATCGGCGAGCCTCGCCTACGAGATCCGCACGCCGACCGCGACGATCGGCGTTCGCGGCACCGTGTTCACCGTGGTGGTCGCCGCCAACGGGCTGACGACCGTGTCGGTCGAGGCGGGCGTAGTGGCAGTCTCCAACGTAGCGGGCGTCACCCAAACCGTCGGCCCCGGCCTGTCGTCGAGCGTAAGCCCGGCGGCCCCCGGTGCGGCCGCGCCGCCGCCCTCGCCCCCGGGACCGCCGCCGCCGACCGCGGTCGCGCAGGTGAATCAGCTCAATACGACGATTGCCCAGGCACCCGGCACGGCGGCCGGCACCGGCGCCGCCGAGACCGCCGGGGGCTTCGGCGCCGGCATCGGCGCCGGAACCATCGCCGCCGGCCTCGCGATCGCCGCCGCCCTCGCCGCCGTGATCAGCGCGGCGACCGCGAGCGACGACAATCCGTCGACCACCTCCACCACCGATACGACGACGGCAACGTCAACGAATACGAATTGAGTCGGCCGCCGCTCGGGGCGTAAGAACGCCTATCCGACCGCGGCGGTTGCGCGGAGCGCGGCGGCGATCCGTTCGGCGGTCGGGAGATACTGCCACTCGAGCTTGGGGTAGGGGACGACCGTGTCGTACCCGGTCACCCGCGCGATCGGCGCTTTGAGCGAGAACAAGCCTGCCGCCGCGACGCGGGCGGCGACCTCGGCGCCGAACCCGCCGGTCATCGGCGCTTCGTGAGCGATCACCAGCCGTCCGGTCTTCGCGACCGAGTCGAGGATCGTCGCTGCATCGAACGGCGCGAGCGTCGCAATGTCGATCACCTCGACCTCGATCCCCTCGGCCGCCACCGTTTGCGCGGCCGCCGTCGCTTCGACCACGCTGGCACCCCAGGTCGCGAGCGTGACGTCGGAACCGGCACGGAGCGTGAAGCAGCGATCGAGCGGCAGCGCCTGGCCGTCGTCCGGCACGTCCTCGCGGGTCGAGCGGTAGAGCCGGGTCGGCTCGAAGAACACCACCGGATCGGGATCGCGGATCGCCGCCAGCAAGAGACCGTAAGCGCGCCGCGGCGAGGACGGGATCACGACGCGGATGCCGGGAAGGTGCACGAACAAGGCTTCCGGACATTCGGAGTGGTGTTCGGGCGCGTGAACGCCGCCGCCCCACGGCGCGCGCAGGACAAGTGGGCAGCTCAAGCGGCCGCGCGTGCGATTGCGCAGCCGCCCGGCGTGATTGGCGATCTGATCGAGGGTCGCGTAGATGAAGCCCGAGAATTGAATCTCAGCGACCGGGCGCATGCCCTCGGCGGCGAGCCCGACGGCTAACCCGGCGATCAGGACTTCGGCGAGCGGCGTGTCGAAGACGCGCTTGGCGCCGAACCGGGTCTGCAGGCCCTCGGTCGCGCGAAAGACGCCGCCGTTGGCGCCGACGTCCTCGCCGTACACGAGGACGCGTTCGTCCTCGGCGAGCGCGCGGGCGAGCGCGCGGTTGACGGCTTGAACGAGCGTCGCTTCAGCCACGGTCGACCTCGTCGCGCTGCGCGGCAAGCGCCGGCGGCAGCGCGTCGAACAAATAATCGAACATCGCTGCGGCGGGCTCTGGCGCCCGTGCGAGATAGGCCTCGACCGCGGTCTCGACTTCGCTCTTGAGCACGTCGGCGAGGGCGCGATCGCGCGCCTCGTCCCAGGCACCCGCTGCGACGAGACAACGCTTGAGCCGGACCAGCGGCTCGTCTCGGCGATGCTCGTCGACTTCGGCCTGCGGCCGGTAGCGGCGGGCGTCATCGACGGTGGTGTGGTCGCCCAAGCGATAGGTGAGCGCTTCGATCAAAGTGGGGCCCTCGCCACGGCGCGCCTTGGCGAGCGCCTGCGCCGTCGCCGCGTGCATCGCGATCACGTCGTTGCCGTCGACCTGAATGCCCTCGATTCCGGCTGCAACCGCCTTTTGCGCCAGCGTCGCGGCGGCGGTCTGCAGCTGGCGCGGCAGCGAGATCGCCCAGCCGTTATTGGCGATCACGAACACCGCCGGCAACGCCCACACGCCAGCGGCGTTGAGACCTTCGTAGAAGTCGCCCTTGGACGTGGCTCCGTCCCCCATCACGCACACGGCAGCGCGGTCCTCGCCACGAAGTTTCATCGCCAGGGCGACGCCGGCTGCCTGCGGCACCTGGCTCGCGATCGGGATCGCGTTCGGGAAGTCTCGGCGCGGACCGGCAAAGTCGTTACCGCGTTCATCGCCGCCCCAATAAAGCAGGAGTTCGTCCAAGGTGACGCCGCGCCATAGCTGCGCCGCATGCTCGCGAAAGGACGGCAGCAGCACGTCTTCCGGTCGCATCGCGCTGGCGAGGCCGACCCCGACCGCTTCCTCGCCGAGCGAGGACGCATAGGTGCCGAGCCGGCCGGTGCGCTGCAGCGCGACCGCCTTGGCGTCGAACGTGCGCGTTCGCAGCATCGCGCGGTAGAACGCGACCAGCGTTTCCGGGTCGCGCGCGAACGCCGGCAGCGCGACGAGCGCATGTCCGTCGCGGTCGAGATAGCGGGTCGGCTGCGCTTGCGGCTCCATCGCGGCCAGCTTCGGCGAGAACGACCGATCAGGCCTTGATCCCCATCAAGCGCCAATACACCGATTGACCGCAGCCGCGCGGTGGGCTACTCGCCCGCTCATGGCAGAGCTTCTCGCGATCGACGGAGCGTACGGCGAAGGCGGCGGACAGATCGTCCGCACCGCGGTCGCGCTCGCCGCACTCACCGGCCGCGGCATCCGGATCGACGACATCCGCGCCAAGCGTCCGCATCCCGGGCTCGCCGCGCAGCACCTGACCGCGGTCCGCGCCGCCGCCCAGATTTGCGACGGGCATTTGGTCGGCGATTCGCTCGGAAGCCGCTCGCTTACCTTCTTTCCGCGCACCCGACCCAAGCCCGGCAATTATGCGTTTGACGTCGGCGCCGCCCGCCCCGGCGGCAGCGCCGGAGCCGCCACCTTGGTGCTCGCCGCCGTGCTCTTGCCGCTCGCCTTCGCCGCCGGCCGCTCGACCGTCCGCATCAAAGGCGGCACCCACATGCCGTGGAGCCCGCCCTACGACTACGCCAACGAGGTGTGGCTGCCGGCGCTCGCCGGCATGGGCGTCACCGCCACGCTCGCGCTCAAGGCATGGGGCTGGTTCCCGCGCGGCGAAGGTACGATCGAAGCGACGATTGCAGGCCAGACGACGCTAGCGCTCAAGCCGCTCATCCTGACCGAGCGCGGCGCCTTTAGGCGCGTCTTCGGCCGCGCCGCCGCTGCCGGCCTGCCGCCGCACGTTGCGCAGCGCATGGCCGACCGCGCGAAAGCCGGATTGCGGCGCTTGAGCCCACGCGCCGCCATCGTCCCAGAAAACGTGCGGGCAGCGAGCCCCGGTGCCGGGCTCTTTCTCACGCTCGAATACGAACGCAACCGGGCCGGGTTCGGTGCGCTCGGCGAGGCGGGAACCCCGTCGGAAACGGTCGCCGATGCCGCGGTGCAGGCACTGCTCGCCCACCACGAGGGTGGCGCGCCGGTCGATCGCTACTTGGCCGATCAGCTTCTTCCGGCGCTCGCCCTCGCCAAGGGACCGTCCGAGTTCGCGGCTGCCGCGGCGAGCGGGCACCTCCACGCCAACGCCTGGGTGATCGAGCGTTTTGGGCTGGCGCGGGTCGTGATCGCCGATGCCGGCGGCGGAGTAAGGGTCAAGGTGACGCCGGCGGCCGC
The DNA here is from genome assembly GCA_945903685.1 of Rhizobium sp. Q54. Taxonomy (GTDB): domain Bacteria; phylum Pseudomonadota; class Alphaproteobacteria; order SHVV01; family SHVV01; genus SHVV01. The sequence continues at coordinate 7,986 of CAMDOQ010000035.1, read as the reverse complement.
GTGAGCCGGCCGCCCGGGTGGGCGCGACTAGCGGCTGGCGATTCGCCGGCCGGGAAGGACGAATCCGTAGGTCGGGTACGGGCGGCCGTAGGTCTGGCTTGGCCGGTGTTCGACCCGGACCTCGGTCCAGTCGTTCCGCGGCGAAATATCGTGGACGTACTCGGTCGAAATTTGGCCTTTGCGGCCACCGCGCGGGGCCCAGTTGGCGTGGCGGACCAGCACGGTGCGCTCATCGTAGATGGCCTCGACCACGGCGACGTGGCCCTGGTGCATCGAGCCGCTGCGCTTGAAGACGAGGGCAGCGCCCACGCTTGGCTGCGGCGAGCGGTCGTAGACGCCGGCCGCATTCTGCCACCACAGCCAACCATCGCCAGAAAGATCGAACCCGCCCGTTGCGCGCGCATAAGCGACACAGTTCCAACCTTTGGACGGTCGCGCCGCGACGTTTGCCGAGGGTCGCACGAGCGATATCTTGGTCGCATACAACCCAGTCGGAGCTGTATCGGCCGTTGCCGGCGCTACTGGCCCCAAAAGGCAGAGGACTAAGAGAATCCCCCTATATTTCACGACTTCCCCCTATTCCTCGCCCGCGACACCACCTAACCACATGACCTTACGACACGCCAAGCCGAAAGATTCCGGTTTGCCGTCAAAACTCCAACCGGCCGTCGGGTGTCCTTCGGCAGTGAGGGATATGCCGGCTGGGCCGCCACCCGAGTCCGAGTCGTCGATCCTAGAGACGCTGTCGCTCGGATGCCCGCTGCGACCTCGGATCCGCGCCAGCGGCAGTGACCTCGCTATCCGAACGAGCTAAGAACAATTCTCCCGACTTGTGGATAATCTGAATCGAACGCTTGTTTGGTGCGAAATTATCCTTATAAATCAAGGGCAATCATAGGCGATTCTCTTGCCTATCAAACGCGAATCAAGGGTTAGATTCGGGCAAGACTCTACTGCGAAATAAAGTTGCCGGCAGACTCGAACCAAACAGGCGGTTGGCAAATTCGAGTGCTGGTATCGCCCTTAAAGTTCGGCCTACCTCGCTATTAAACGCCGGTTTTGTCGGCGGGCGTCGCGTCACCGGTCCCGAGCGCGCGTTGCAAGAGAACGCTATCGACCCAACGGCCAAATTTGAAACCGACCGCCTTCAAGGTCCCGACCGGCGCAAAGCCCAGGGCGCGGTGCAGATGGATCGAGCCTTCGTTGGCCGAATCGCCGACGATGGCGATCATCTGGCGGAACCCCTGCGCCGAGCATTCCTCGATCAACCGGCCGAGAAGCGCGCGGCCCACCCCTTGGCGGAGCCCGTCGGGCGCGATGTAGATACTGTCCTGGACCGTAAACCGGTAGGCGCTTCGCGTCATATAGGGGCTGGCGTAGGCGTAGCCGGCGACCCGCCCTTGTAAGAGCGCCGTGAGATATCGGAAGCCGTGCGCGATCAGATCCTGGCGCCGGCGCCCGATCTCGGCCACGTCCGGCGCCACCTCCTCGAAGGAGCCGAGCCCATGGCGAACGTGGTGCGCGTAGATTGCTTGGATCGCGAGGAGGTCGCCAGCCTGGGACGGTCGGATCGTGACGGTCATTTCAACCACTCGATCCCGTCACACCGGAGCGTTCGCGGCCGCGCGCCGGGCGGCAGCGGCGAGTAACGCGGCAAAGGTCCGGCCCGGGCCGTAGCCGGCGAGGTGCGCCGGCGCGGGCCCCGCCCCGGCCCCGCGGCCATCGCCTGAAAGCCCCGCGACCACGGTCTCGAGTTCAAGGAGCCCCGCCCAGATTGGCAGCCCGTAGTCGGGGTCGGCATCGATCGGCGGGCCGGAACGCACCTTGGCCGAAGCCTCCTCGATCGGCATCGCCACCACCGCCGTCGCTTTGATCTCCTGCTCGAGCGGTGGCCGCAGCTCGGCCCACCGGCCAGGAAAAATCCGCTCGACGAACGCCTCCATCGCAGCGAGCTTTTCGGCCCGGTTGACGACCGGGCGGGCGCGGCCAAACGCCATCACCGAGCGGTAGTTGACCGAATGGTGGAACGCCGAGCGCGCGAGCACCAGCGCATCGACCAGGGTTACCGTGAAGCAGACCGGGATCCCTTGCCCCTGCGCCTTCAGCATGCGGCTCGCCGACGAGCCGTGCCAATAGAGCGTGTCGCCCTCGCGCCAGTACGAGGTCGGCGTCACGTAGGGCTGACCGTCGATGGCGTAGCCGATGTGGCAGAGAAAAGCGGCATCGAGAATGGCGTAGATCGAAGCGCGGTCGTAGCGGCCGCGCTCGTGCAGGCGGCGGACGCGGGCGCGGGTCGAAACGGGCGGACGGGGCTGGCGAGCCATGGACAACACCAAGGTGCAAAGGCCGATCGTTGCCGACCGTTTAGCCGATTTCGGCACGGCCGGCCAATCGCCGGCGCTACGCGAAACCCTGCGGGGGCAGCAACCGGCCTTCGGTGCGACGCGCCGCGTTAGTATTGCCGCCGCCGGGGCTTGTCGTCCGTTTCGGCGTCGCGCCGGCGGTCTTCCTGAAATTGCCTGAGCTCGCGCGTTTGACGATCGCGGAAGCGCTCCGCCTCGCGCGCGTCGTCGCGCTGCCGTTCGCGCCATTGACGCTCCTCCCGTTCGCGCTCGCGGGTGTTGCGAGAGGCATCGCGGTCTTCGCGCGACTGCGCCAGTACGATCGCCGCCGGCGTGAGCCCGACGGCCGGACTGACCGACCCCGCCGCTCCCGGCTTACTCACCGCCGAGACTGCGGCAACCATCACAACCACTCCCACGCACCGAACGAAGAAACGACCCATCGCGGCCTCCCCAATGTCTGGTTGCTGGCGAATGCCAGGGTATCCAAGTCTTCCTTCTCTATCTATGCAAGGTCGTAAGCCTCCCCCGGCGCAAACTCGTAAGCCCGCCCCCAGCCGCCACTGCGGTTTGGCCCGGTGTGCGGCCGCCGCTTGACGCGGTGTGCGGCCGAGGCTTGACGCGGTGTCGGGGCCCGTATGCAATCCGGAAGAGCCGCTCACCCCCCCCCTTTTTTCTCGGATCCGTCATGGCCGACATTGTCCTTGTCCTCGCCTCTTCCCACAGCCCGGCGCTCTGCATGGAGCCGCCGGCGTGGGTCGCGCGGGTCAACGACGACAAGACGCTCCGCCAGTTGATCGACACCCGCGGCCGGACCGTCGACTACGCCGAGCTGCTCGCGGCGGCGAGCCCGGCGATCGCGGCCGAGATCGCGCCCGAGAAACTGGCCGCCCGCCACGCGCAGAACCAGCACGCCGTTGCTGCGACCAAGGCGGCGTTGGCGGCGGCCAAGCCCGACGTCCTCATCATGATCGGCGACGACCACGGCGAGGCTTACCCGGCCGACAACATGCCGGCGCTCGCGGTCTACGACGGCGAGACCATCCCCTACCGCCCGAACAAGATCACGACCTGGCCCTACGCCCCGGCCTTGAAGAGCGCGCTCTGGTACGGCACCGAGCCCAAGGCCTACCCGGTCGCCGCCGCGCTCGCACGGCGCCTGGTCGCCGACTTGGTCGAGGCCGGGTTCGAGACCCATCGCTCGCACACCTACGCTCCCGGCGTCAGCATGAGCCACGCTTTCGCCTTCGTGTACCACCGCTTGATGCCAGCGCCGCCGATCCCGACGATCCCGATCCACATCAACACGTATTTTCCACCGAACCAGATCACGCCGGCGCGCTGCGTCGAATTGGGGCGGACGCTTCGGACGATTGTCGCCGGCTGGGACCCCAAGCAGCGGGTCGCGATCCTGGGCTCGGGCGGCCTCTCGCATTTCGTGGTCGACGAAGCGATGGACCGCGCTTTCCTCGACGCGCTCGCGCGCCGCGATGTCCAAGCGATGACCGGGATTCCGCGGGCCAAGCTCGATTCAGGGAACTCCGAGCTCCGCGCCTGGATGGCGGCGGCCGGCGCCGCCGAGCCGCTCGCGATGCGGCTGATCGACTATGTCCCCTGCTACCGCTCGCCCGCCGGAACCGGCTGTGGCATGGCGTTCGCGACCTGGAATTGATCGCTCCTACCGGCGGTCACGCTCGGGGGAAGGCTTAGCCGCCGAAGCGGGGCTCCGGGAGCCCGCGCACCCCAACCTCGAGCGCCAGCAGGCTGCCGGCGAGCGGCTGCTGCGCCAGCGCTTCGGCCGGCATGTGGAAGCGGCTGGTCACGACATAAAGAATATCGAGCTTAGGCCCGCCGAACGTCAGCGCGGTCGCGCGCGCGGTCGGGAGCTCGATCATGCGCTCGACCCGACCTTTGGGGTCGTAGCGGACGATGAAGCCACGCGTCCGGCCGACGTCGAAGTCGAACTCGGCGTTCCACAGGCACCCTTCCTCATCGACGATCGAGCCGTCGGGGATCGCCGCGCGGGGGATTTTTGCGAACTCGCGCCGGTTCGCGATCGCGCCGGAGTCGAGGTCGTAATCGTAGGCCTCGATCGTCCGCGTCATGCTGTCGCAGAAGTACATGACGCGACCGTCCGGGCTCCACGCCAGGCTGTTGGTGAGGGTGATGCCCGAGCGGTGCGTCGAGAGCTTGCGGTCGGGATCGAAGCGGTGCAGAAACCCGCTCGCCTTCTTCTGGCCAAAGCTGCCCGAGCCGATCCAAAACCGGCCACGGCGGTCGCAGCGGCCGTCGTTCAGGAAATTGTCGGCATGGGTCATGGGCTCGGGCTCGCACAACCGCTCCCAAGTATTGGCGGTGGGGTGATAGAAAGCGACCCACTCGCGCGAGGCGGCAAGGAACGAGCCGTCGGCCCTGAGCGCGAACGCCGAAAGTTGCTCCGGCGTCGCCCAGGTCGTGGTCGCACCGCTTGCCGGGCGGTAGGCGTGCATGACCGGGCGGATCATGTCGAGCCAATACAGCGTCTGGGTCTTTTCGTCCCAGGTCGGAATCTCGCCGATCTCGTCGGCGACATTCGCGACGACGGCAATCTCGGGTGTCATGCCACGGCCCTCCCAGCCGGGGCGGACTAGACAGGCCTAGAGGCGCGCTTGTCAAAGGAAGCCGCGAACATGCCGAGTGCGCCGCGCCGCGGTCTGGTGCTGGCGGCGATCATGGGCACGATCTTCATGATCGCGATCGAGGCGACCATCGTCGCCACCGCGATGCCCTCGATCGTGCCTGCGCTCGGCGATTTCGAGCTCTATAGCTGGGTGTTCTCGATCTATCTGCTCACCCAGGCGGTGACGACGCCGATCTACGGCAAGTTGGCCGATCTTTACGGCCGCAGCCGCGTGCTCACGTTCGGGATCGTCGTGTTTCTCCTCGGTTCGGTCTTGTGCGGCTTCGCCGGATCGATGCTCGAGCTCATCGTCCACCGCGGCATCCAAGGCTTGGGCGCCGGCGCCTTGTTCCCGGTCGCGATCACGATCGTCGGCGACCTTTATCCCGGCCGCGAGCGCGCGCAGGTTCAGGGTTACATGTCGAGCGTGTGGGGCGTCTCGGCGGTGATCGGCCCGGGCCTCGGCGCGCTGATCGTCGAGCACGCGCATTGGCCGCTGGTGTTCTGGATCAACCTGCCGCTCGGCGCGGTCGCGCTCGCGATGCTGGCGCGCTTCTATCGCGATCAGCCGCGGACCAAACCGGTCGCGATCGACTTCGCCGGCGCGGGGCTCCTCATGGTCGCGATCGGCGCGGTCATGGTGGCGCTGGTCGAAAGCGCGACCTGGGGCGCCCCAGCGCTCGTGGCCCTCGGCGCCCTCGCCGCGGTTGCGGCCGTGGGCTTCGTCCTGCAGGAGCGGCGTGCGCCCGACCCGATCGTGCCGCTCGATCTATGGCGCGACCGCGTGGTCGTGACCGCAAGCCTCGCCATGGCGGCGATGGGGGCGCTCTTGATCGCCGTGATCGCGTACCTCCCGAGCCATATGCAGGGCGCGATGGGGGCGAGCCCGAGCGCGGTCGCGGCAGCGATGGTCGGGTTCTCGGTGGCATGGGCGGGCTTCAGCGGCGCCGCCGGGCGGCTCACGATCCGGTTCACCACCGCGCGCGTCATCGGCGCGGGCGGCGCGATCCTGATCGCGGGCCTGGTCGCGCTCTACCTCATTCCGGTCGAGGCGAGCGCATGGTGGGTGATTGCGGCGGCGTTCTTCGTCGGCGGCGGCCTCGGTTTCGGCCATTCGCCCTTGATCGTCGCCGTGCAGACGACGGTCGCGCCCGACCGGCGCGGTACCGCCACCGCGATCATCCATTTCAGCCGCATGTTCGGCCAGACCGTGGGTGCGGCGCTGTTCGGCGCGATCGTCAATGCCACCATCGCCCAGCGCGTGCCGGCGGCAGCCGGGGTCGAGGTCGAGGCGCTCTTGGATCCGGCCCGCCGCGCCGCGCTCGCGCCCCAGGCGCTTGCGCAATTGAGCCATGCGCTCGATGCCGCGCTCCGCTATGTCTATGCCATTGCGGCGCTGTTCGCGCTGGCCGTGGTCGTGCTGGCCGCGGCGTTGCCGAAGGGCCTGAAGCCCGGCGGCACGCGTTAGGAGAAACCGATGAAGCCGGTCGAGATTCCGATTGCCAAGATCTACATCCCGGTCGCCAAGCGCCTACCGGTCGATGCGGCCAAGGTCGCCACGCTCGCCGAGAGCATCGCCGCCAATGGCCTCGAGAACCCGATCCTGGTCAGGCCCGACAAGGAACGCTATGTCCTGGTGAGCGGGTTGCACCGGCTCGAAGCGTGCAAGGCGCTCGGCGAGACCATGATCACCGTCAATCTGGTCCAGGCGCGCAAGTTCTAACGTTCGAAGGGTAGGAGCGAAGCCGTCATGCCGTTAAGTCCGTCCGCGCCGCGCGAACTCATCCATACGCGCGCCATCGAGTGTCTCGGGTACCGCCGCGCCGACGGCTTGTGGGAGATCGAAGCGCGGATCCGCGACACCAAGACCTACCCGTTCAAGAACCGCTGGCGCGGCGAGGTCGAGCCCGGCGCTCCGCTGCATGACATGCAGGTGCGGCTCACGATCGACGAGAATTTCACGATCCACGAAGCCGAGGCGACGACCGATGCTTCGCCGCACCGGATCTGCCCCGAAGCGGCGCCGCCGATGGCCGCGCTCAAGGGTTTGAAGATCGCACCCGGCTGGATGAAGGCGGTCAAGGCGAAGCTCGGCGGTACCCACGGCTGCACGCATCTGGTCGAACTGTTGGGCCCGATGGCGACAACCGCGTTCCAGACGCTGTACCCAGTGCTGGCCAAGCGCGCCGCCGAGGCACCGCCCGACGCGCGTCCGCGTATGATCGACAGTTGCTACGCCTGGAGCGCCGAGCGCGACCTGATCCGCGAGTTCTATCCCCCGCACTACACGGGCCCCGGCCCCGCGACGGCGGCGAAGGAGACGGCGTCCTGATCAAGGTCAAACGCATCTACGAGCCGCCGGCCGCCGGCGATGGCTACCGCGTCCTGGTCGACGGGCTGTGGCCGCGCGGGATCAAGAAGGAAAAAGCCGCGATCGACGTGTGGTTGCGGAAATCGCGCCGAGCGCCGCGCTCCGCAAATGGTACGGCAAGGACGTCGCACGATGGGACGCGTTCTGCGCGCGCTACGCCGCGGAACTCGACGCCAAGCCGGACGTAGTCGCCGCGCTCCGCACCCGCGCCAAAGCCCGACCGGTGACGCTCCTCTTCGCCAAAGCCGATCCCGCCCACAACAACGCGGTCGCGCTCAAGCGCTACCTCGATCGGCGCTGACCGGCGCAACGGGTGCGCGTCGTCAAGCGCTAAGTGCCGGCGCCAACGGCGCCCGCAACGCGCCGTACTTTTGGTCGGGGTCGACCCGGCGTTGCTCAAGCCGCCGGTCAACGTGCTCCGGCAGACCCAGGGATTATCAACTTGAAAAATTCTTACTTCACCGCTTGTCCGTCGTCAGATGATTTGGCTCAGATTGCGGGTCCGATTAGCGGAGTGCCTGGCTCGTCCTGGTGTTGATGTTAAGCGGCGATCTTGCGGTGCTGCAAGCGCCGATGTTCGATGGTCTGTCGCTTGATCCTTTCGCGCTGTTTGA
>CAMDOQ010000034.1 GCA_945903685.1 Rhizobium sp. Q54 | reverse complement strand
GCCTTCCTCATCGCAACGATACTCAGCTTATGCGCTCGCCGCTACCGCCCACCCTCGGCGTGCGCGTTCTTTCTGTTCTGGCGTGCGGCGAAGTGCGCTAACGTCGCTCGCCGAGTCAGTAAGGAGGATCCATGGTCGATGCCCTGGCTTGGCGCCACACGTTCGGCGTCATCGTTCCCTCGACCAACACCATCGTGCAACCGGAGTTCGACGCCATGCGTCCAGCCGGCGTCAGCAACCACATCTCGCGGATCGCCATTCCCAACGATCCGGTCGACGACGATGACGGCTTCCTCCAACTCATGAACAACATCCGCAAGGCGATGATGCCGGCGATCGATTCGGTGATGACGTGCGAACCCGATTCGATCGTCATGGGTATGTCGGCGGAGACGTTTTGGGACGGCAAAGGCGGCGCCGAGGCGCTGCGCAAGCGGCTCGAAGACCGCTCGAACAAGGCGGTCACGATGGGCTCGGACGCCGTCATCGCGGCGCTCAAGGCGTTTCGCGGGGTCAAGAACATCGCCGTGATCACGCCCTATATGCCGACCGGCGACGAACAGGTGCGACGGTTCTTCACCGACTACGGGTTTCCCGTAGTCGCGCTCAAGGGCCTTAAATGCCCAAGCCCCGTCGCGATCGCGCAGGTGTCGGGGAGCGCCCTTCGCAGCCTTGTTCGCGAGCTCGATAGCGACAAGGTCGATGCCATCGTCCAGTGCGGGACCAATTTGTGCATGGCGGTGGTCGCGGCCGAAGGCGAACGCTGGATCGGGAAGCCGGTGATCGCGATCAACACCGCGACCTATTGGCACGCCCTGCGCTCGAACGCGATCGCCGACAAGGTGCAGGGGTTCGGATCGCTGCTGGCCGAACATTGAGCGCGCGCCGGCGCGCCGGGAATCGTGCATGACCGGCGAGCCCCCGCTTCTTCGCGCTTCGGCCATCGATGCGCCGGTCAAAGGAATCTTCTACCTCGCACTCGGCGGTCTGTTCCTGACCTTCGCCGACGCCGTTCTCAAATGGCTCTCGACTAGCGTACCGCCGGGCGAGCTGCTGGCCGGGCGCACCGGCGTAACGCTAGCGCTGACCATCGTCGTCGCGCTGCGTTCGCGCGCGCCGTTAGCCGCGCTTCGCACCCGCAACCTCCGCGACCAGGTCGGGCGCGGCGTCTGCGCCGCGGTGTTCTCGTTCCTGATGATCGAAGCGTTTCGTCAGATGCCGCTCGCCGACGTCTATTCGATCCTGTTCGCGGCGCCGTTCCTGCTCGCGGCGCTGGCGCCGCGGCTGCTCAACGAGAAGGTCGGCGCCGACCGCTGGTTCGCGATCGCGCTCGGTTTTGCCGGCGTCGTACTCATGCTGCGGCCGACCGGCGAGGGAATCCGCTGGGCGGCGCTGTTCGCGGTCGCGTGCGCAGTGATCTCGACCTTCCGCGACATCTTCAACCGGCGACTGATCGCGACCGACACCTCGCTCGCGATCCAGCTTTACACCAACATTGCGGTGACGGCGGCCGGGCTCGCGACACTGCCGTTCGCGTTCGTGCCGATCGGCTGGTTCGACCTCGGGCTGATTGCGCTCTGCGGCGTTATTCAGTTCATCGGACAATATTTCTTCGTCGACGCGTTCCGCTACGCGCCGGCGACCGTGCTGGCACCGTTCAAGTACATCCTTCTGGTATGGGCGCTTGTCGTCGGGTTCGCGGTGTGGGGCGACCGGCCCGACGGCTGGAGCCTGGCCGGGACCGCGCTGATCGTCGGTTCGGGACTGTTCGTGGTGGCGCGCAGCCGCCGGCCGGCGCCGGCCGGGTGAGCGGTGCGGTCAGCGCAGCGGCGAGAATCCGGTCGGCTTTAAGATCTTGTTCACTTGGGCTTTAAGCGCGCCGATCTCCTTCGACTTGGCGAGGAATACGCCCCACTCCGGGTCGGACTCCATCGCCACCCGCCGTCGATCGCGATCGGCCAAGTCGGCGTAAGCCCACAGGAACACAACTTGGTTGAGCGGACCGATGTCGGTGACGAAGAAGCCGACCAGTTGCCCGAGGTGGCGCTTTTGCACCGGTAACCCGTGGCGTTCGTAGTTCTCGATCCAGGCGGCCAATTTGCCGGGATGGAAGTCGTAGGTGCGGTGATCGACGATCATGTTGTTCTCCGGTGGTTTGTCTTCGCCTCGGCCGGTATCGCTCTATATCATCGCGCGACTTTGGCGGGTTGAGGATTTCGATGAACCCTGCGCTATGGGGCTTGGCGAGTGCCGCGAGCTGGGGCACGGCCGACTTCGTCGCCCGCATCTCGGGCCAGGCGCTCGGCCCGGCGCGCTCGTTGTTCGGGATGATTGCCGCGGGCATCGCCTGCCTCATGTTGTGGATCGCGATCGACGGCACGCCGCTCGCGCTACCGATGGCCGGCCTGCACTGGCTCGCGCTCAACGGCGTCGCGGTCATGGTCTCGATGCTGCTGCTCTACGCCGCCCTTTTTCGTGGCCCGGTGGCAGTGGCGGCGCCGATCGTCGGCACCTATCCGGTGTTCGTTGTATTGGGAAGCTTGGCGCTCGGCATCACTCCCTCCTTCGCGCAGTGGATCGCGATGGGCGCGGTCATGGTCGGCGTGTGGCTGGTCGCGACCGGCAGCCATCCCGCTGCCGGAGGCGCCGCGCAGGAGCGCGCCGCTGGCGGTATCGCGGTCACGGTGACGTATGCGCTGATTGCGGCGTTCGCGTTCACAGTTGCGATCTTCGCCGCCCGCGAAGCGGTCCCGATCTATGGCGGGGTCCAAAGCGTCTGGTTCACGCGAATCGTGAGCCTAGTCTGCCTGCTTGCGCTGATGGCTTTCAACCGCGAGACGCCGCTCCTGCCGCTCAAGTGGTGGCCAGCGGTGACGGTCCAAGGTGCGCTCGATACCTTCGGCATGTACACGATGTTTGTCGGCGCCGTCGGCGACGGCGCGCCGCTGGCTGTGGTCGGCAGCGCGCCGGTCGCCGTGTTCACGGTGCTGTTAGCGCGCGTCTTCTTGCGCGAAGCGGTGCCACCCAAGCAATGGCTCGGGATCGGGCTCGTCGCTGCCGCGGGCGGCGCTCTCGCCTATCTCGGGCACGGCTAGGGGACGGCGCGTCCGCCGTTCAGCGCTGCTGCAAGAACGTTCGCACCGCCCGGTTCCACTGCTCGGGATGCTCGAGGAACGGGAGGTGCCCGCACTTCTCGAACGTTTCGAGCCGCGCTTTCGGCATCTTTTTTACTGCCTCGACCGCGCGGGCGTAGACGCCGCGCGGGTCTTCGCGGCCCCAACACAGCAATGTGTCGACCTTGATCTGATCGAGACGCTCGAGGATGCGGTAGGGGCGCGAGGCCGGAATGTCCATCATCCCGTTCATCGCTTCCTCGTAGGACGGAATCATGTGCGGAAAAGCATAGGACGTGAGCTGAACCAGCAGGATTTCCTCCGGCACCGACTTGGGATCGTAGACAATGTTACCGGAGCGCTTGCGGACCGACTCGAGCGTTGCGTCGCGCATCGCCGTCAACGCGTTCTGCTTGGCACCCTTGAGTGCCGCCGCCAACTCCTCTTCCGAGTTGAAGCACGAACCCGAGCCATTGATGATGAGCTTGTCGACTTGCTTGGGCCGTTCGAAATAGACCAACGTGGCGATCAGGGCGCCGTAGGACGAGCCGCACGGGCAGAAATTCTTGAAGCCCAACGTATCGGCGAGCTTAACGAGGTGGCCGACATGTATGGGATGGGGCGGCTTCCCGTCGAACGAGGCGGCAGCGGTGAACCCGTGGCCGATCATATCGGGCGCGACGACGTAGAACTCATCCGCCAACGCATCGATGTTACGGATGAAGTTGTCGGCACAACCACCGAAACCGTGGATCAGCATCAACGGATAGTTCTTGGGATCGCCTTCGTAGAGCACGCGGGTCCTGACCCCGCCGACGTCGACGAACTTCGTGCGCATTGCGTGTTCTCCCTAAATCGATAAACAACGATGCCGGACCGGCGGTCTCCCGCCCGTCCGGCATGTCGCCGTTGGCTGTTACTCGGCGGCCGAGCGGGTTTTTGCCGCCTGATCCGCGAGGAAGGTCCGCAGCACTCCGTTCCAGCGCTCCGGATATTCGAGAAACGGCAAGTGGCCGCACTTCTCGAACGTCTCGAGCCGAGCTTTGGGCATCTTTGCCACCGCCTTGACCGCCGAGGCGTAGACCCCGCGCGGGTCCTCGCGACCCCAGCACACCAAGGTGTCGACCTTAAGCTGGTCGAGCCGCTCGAGGATGCGATACGGGCGCGAGGCCGAGATGTCCATCATTCCCTTCATTGCCGCCTCGTAGCTCTCGATCATCTTGGGATTGGTGTAGGAGAGCAGTTGGGAGATCACGAGGTCGCCGGGAACGCAGCTGCCGTCGTAGGTCGTGTTCTGCAGGCGCTTCAAGCACGAAGCGTAGGTCGGATCGCGCATCGCCGTCATCGCGTTGTTGTAGGCGCCCTTCAAACCGGCGGCGAGTTCCTCCTCGGTGTTGAAGCACGAGCCCGAGCCGTTGATGACGAGCTTGTTCACTTGCTGTGGGCGTTCGAAATAAAGGAGCGCGGCGATCAGCGCACCGTACGACGAACCGACTGGGCAGAAACTTTTCAAACCCAACTTGTCGGTGAGTTTGAGCAGGTATTTGACCGTCATCGGATAGGGCGGCTTACCCTCGTACGAGACATGATCGGAAAAGCCGTGACAGGCGAGATCAGGCGCAACGACGTAGAACTGATCCGACAAGGCGTCGACATTTTTGATCCAGTGCTCGGCGCACGCCCCGAAACCGTGGATCAACAGCACCGGGTAGTTCTTGGGATCGCCTTCGAAAATCGTCCGGATCTTGACCCCATCGCAATCGACCATCTTCATCCGCATAGCGGTTCTCCTCCCCTAGGATGTCGGGCGCGAGATTATCGGGCCGGGCCGGCCATGGCCAGGGTCCAACCCTTTGGCGCGGTTAGCGGGCGCGGGCGCGATCGGCCGACGGTTTGGCATCGCGCACCCGCCGATGATAGACCGCGACCAGGAGCGTGGTCCCGCCGATAAAGCCGAACGCCGCGCGATAAGCGATCTCGGGCACTTTGCCCTCGACCAGCGGGAACCATCCGACCAGGACGCCGGTCGCCATCTGCATGAACGCCGACCCGGCGAACGCTGCCAGCGCCATCGTCACCAACCCGCGCCCGACCAGGTGGTCCGGGAAGATCGCGCGCGCGTGGGCGAGGTTGACCACGATCAGCCCGCCGAAAAGGCCGAGCGTCGCAAACAGGACGGTAACCGCAAACACGCTGAGTCCCGGTGTCACGGCGAGCACGATGTGGACGGACGACGTCGCCACTGCCCCGATCGTCACCAGGTTTTTGCGCGTGTCGAGTAAGCGATCGAGCGGGCCCACCGCAAAATTGCCAACCGCTATGGCAATCGTCATCACCAGGAGCGCGTTGCCGCGTTCGACCGGCCCGAGGCCATGAACGTCGTAAAAATACGGTGCCGCCCACAGGCCGAGCACGGTGATCGTTACCGCGTAGGCGACGAAATTCATCGCGAACAGATAGCGCAAGTCTCGGAAGTGGACGACTGCGGCGACGCCGCGCAAGATTTCGATCAAGGTTTCGGGTGCGCGCCCGTGGTAGGGATGCCCCGGCGGCGCATCGCGAACCACGGCATAGACGAACGCGGCGACCACCAACGAGAGCCCGCCGAAGATCGCGATCGAGACCCGCCAGCCCAGCGCCTCGACCATCGCCGCCCACGGCGCGGTCGCGAAGACGTTGCCGAGTGTTCCAACCGTAATCAACGCGCTGACGGCGACGGCGAAGTGCTCGCTCGGCACCCAGCGCGCCAGCGTAACCAGACCGCCCATAAATACGATCGACCAGCCCAACCCCATGAAGACGCGGCCGACCGAGAGCCACGCCGACGACGGCGCCCACGCGAAAATCGCCGCGCCGACGACGCCGAAGAGAATCATGCACGGCATCGCGCGTCGCGGCCCGAAGCGATCGAATAGGACGCCGTTCGGAATTTGCACAGCCGCGAATGCAACGAAGAAGGCCGAGGTGAGAATGCTCAGACCTTCGGGCGAGATCCGGAGTTCGCGCATTAAGTCGGGCGCTATCACGGCGTGACTGATGCGGAAGAATTCGCTCATGAAATAGGCCGCGGCCAGCGCACTGAAAATCGCGGCGACCTTGGCGAACGAAGGGCGCGGCGCGGTCACGCGCGTCGTGCGGTCCGTGGCCGGATCGCGGAGCGGCTGCTATGGTCGGATGGTAGCGGGAACGACATGACGGAAAGCGGAGCGATGCGGCAGGGCGTGGCGAGGGTTGGGCTGACGGTGGCGTTGGCGGTAGGGCTGGCAGGATGCAACGGCGACTTCGGCCTCGACTTCGGGACCGGACCCGCGGCCGCCGAGATCCCGTTCGTTGAACTAGAAGCGGCAAAACTCGAGGTTGTCTATCAGTTTTTACGGCTCGAAAGCGGCGATACCAAGACCGCCAGGACGGCGGTCGATTTAGTAGCGTCCGAGCGCAAGGTCGTGATCGAGCGGGCCCGTGCCGGCGATCCGGCATTGGCGCTTGCCGCGCAGGTCAAGAACGGCCGGGCGATGGGGAGCGGGCGCTTTTCGGTCGACGTCGCGGCTGGCGTCGTCATGTGGATGTTCCCGTCGGGTTGCGCGCTCGCCGACCTATCGGCTCGGGCTAGCGCCGGGGCGTCGCAGATCGTTCTAATCGGAGTCGGCCAACAGGATGTCGGCAAGGTAAGCGGCTTGGTCGAAAACCGGATCGATCTCCTCCTCGTCGAACTCGGCTCGGGTGCACCGTCCGGCTTGGTCGGCCTGCCGCAAGACGGGCCAGGCCAAGCGGTGATGGCAACGAGTCCGGTCACGCTCGCCGGCGACTGCCGCTGAACCGGACGGCCGCCGCGACCACGGCTCACGCCCTACGGGCGCGCGCCGTCAAAACGCCTTGCACCACGATTGCCGCGATGACAAATGTGCCGCCCATCAGCACCGCCGAGGCCGGTACTTCGTCGATGAGCAACCAGACCCAGGTCGGTCCCAGCACCATCTCAACACTGGCGAGCAAGGTGAGCTCGCCGGCCCGGACATGGCGGGCGCCGAGGGTAATCAATACATAAGCAAGAAAACTCGTACCCGCCCCGAGCGCGATGGCCAAACCGAGATCGCGGAGCGACACCGCGAGATCGGACGCCAGGAACGCTCCGATACCCGTCGCGACAGCCGCCCCGACCATTAGCATCGGAATCATGTCTTCGGCCGCGCGTTCCGCGCGCATCGCCACCACCAGAAACGCATACGCGACGGTCGAACCCAACGCGAGCGCATCGCCGAGAATTTGTCCGTGCGCCAGACCGTCACCAGCCATGATCGCGATCCCAACGAACCCGATCGCGATAGCGCCCCAAGTGCCGCGCCGGACCCGCTCACCGAGCAGCGCCCACGCGACAAGGCCGGTCACGAACGGCGCCGCTCCAGTGATGAAGAGGACGTTCGCAACCTTGGTGTTCAGGAACGCCCATGTCCCCATGCTAGTGGCGGCGCCCATGCAGATCCCGCCGACGACGGAACGCCAACCCATGCGCACCAGCCGCACGCCGGCGTGGCGGCCGGCGCGCATCACCAGATAGGCGGCGAGCGCCACGAGCATGGCGAGGCTGCGATAGAAGATGATTTGCCACCCGGTAGCATCTTCCATCATCCGAATGAGCGGGCCGATCGTGCTGGCCGCCGCCGCCGACCCGAGGACCAGCGCGATGCCAAGCAAGCTGTGACGCGCCAACGCGTCGGTGGGTATTGTCACGGGTATCGGGGGAGGAAAGGAGACGGCCAGCGTATAGGGCGCGAAGCCGCCCGCCAAGTCGGCGGTTGCGTGATACACGCGGGGCGAGTACCTAAATGAGGGCCATGATGAACTTCGTTCCCGCTTCCGCGCGGCCTGCCCGCGCCGTCGTTCTCTGGGCGATCATCACGCTCGCGCTCCTCGCTTCGCCGCTGCCCACCCTCGCCCAAGTAGCGAAATGGGAAGCGTTAATCCGGTCCGGCAACACCGCCTACCAAAAGGGCGACTTCCGGGCGGCGCAGCCGCAATACGAGGCGGCTCTCGTCGAGGCGCAGCGGATCGGCAAGGATTCGAAAGAAGTAGCGACGACGCTCAACAACCTGGCCGAGGTCGACCGCAACCTCGGCGAGTTCGAACGCGCGAAGCAGCGCTTGTCCGAAGCGCTGGTGATCCAGGAGAAGCGGCTCGGCCGGGGCCACATCGAGGTCGCCACCACCTTGAACAACATCGGCGCCGTGCTGCTGGAGCAGCGCAAGTTCGCCGATGCGGTGGCACCGCTCACGCGAGCGCTCGATATCCGCGACCGGTCGTTAGGCGCCAACCACCCTGACGTCGGGATGGCCGCAAACAACCTTGGCCGCGCTCACCAGGCACTCGGACGCCAGGCCCAGGCCCGCTACCTCTATGAACGGGCACTCGTCACGGTGCAGAAGTCGGTCGGTACCGATCACCCCTACATGGCGGCGACGCTCAACAACTTAGCCTCGGTGTTTTCGGCGCAGAACAACCTCGCGAAGGCCGAGGAACTGGTCCGCGAGGCGCTCAAAATCGACGAGCGGGCCTACGGCAAGGAGCACCCGCAAGTCGCTGTCGACCTCAATAACCTCGGCTTCATCTATCGCAAAGCGAAGCGCTTTGCCGAGGCGGAGGCGGTCGCCAAACGGTCGCTGGTGATCAACGAAAAATACTTCGGCGCCAACCATCCCGAGGTCGCGCAGAACCTCGAGAACTACGCCGTCATCCTACGAGAGCTCGGCCGTGCGACCGAAGCCGAACAAGCGGTGACGCGTGCGCAGCAAATCCGCCGTTCGGCGACGAGCGGTTAGTGACTGCGACGGACGGGACGTTCGCTTGAAGAACGGCTTTCGCGTCATCGATTCCGATCTCCACGTCATCGAACAAGGTGCGGTGTTCGCGGAGTACTTGGATCCGCGCTACCGGGCCGTGGCGCCGGACTATCTCGGCTGGAGCCCGGCCAACTTCCCGCACTGGCGCGTTCAGGGCGAACTGATCCCGCCGTGGTCCGACTGGCCCGAAGTGGTAGGCCCGCAGGCTGCGCTCGACCGCCCGGCGGAGTCCCGATTCCGCGAGGTCAAACGACAGGGATACGACGCTGCGGCCACGCTTGCGTCGATGGACCAGGAGGGAATCGATATCGGGGTCATGTACCGCACCTTCGCGCACATGATCGTATCGATCGACCGGTTAGAGCCCGACGTCGCGACCGCCTACTGCGCCGCGTTCAACGACTGGCTTGCCGACTATTGCGCTGTGGCGCCCACTCGGCTGCGCGCAGCCGCGATCGTATCGCTGCACGATCCCGAGCTCGCAGCAGCCGAAGCGCGCCGCGCAGTAACGGTCAAAGGACACGTCGCGATCGTACTACTGCCGATGCCGGTCGCTGGGCGCTACGTGCACGCGCCCGAGTGCGACGTGCTGTGGCGCGAATGCGAGCGCCTCGGCGTTCCGGTCGCTTTTCACGGCACCAGCGGCGGAGCCGGACACGACTACGTCAGCAACCGCTTCATCAAGCATCCGAACTTCCGCACCCTCAACCACGCCGCCTCGTTTCCGCTCGAACTGATGACGGCGCTCGGCGCGGTACTGGTCGGCGGCGTGTGCGAACGGTTTCCGGCACTGCGCCTCGCGGTGCTCGAAGGCAATTGCGGTTGGTTGCCGTGGTGGCTCGATCGGCTCGACGACCAATGGCGAAAGTACGGCGCCGGTGAAGCGGTCAAGCTCGCCGCCCGCCCGAGCGACTATTTCCGGCGCCAATGTTGGATAGGGACCGACGTCGACGAAGCACTATTGCCGATGGTGATCGACCGCATCGGCAATGACCGGATCGTGCTTTCGGTCGACTACCCGCACCACGACGGCCCGTTCCCGAATGGGATCGCGAGCTTCCTCGATCGTGCCGATGTCGACCTCGACTCGAAGCGGAAAATTCTGTGGGACAACTGTGCCCGCCTCTATCGCTTCGACACGTTCCCGCCCGATCAGTCGCCGAGAACGTGAAGTAAGACTAGCCGCGCGTGCGGTGCGCGGCGGTGCTCGGCCACGTAGATGGCCTGCCAGGTCCCGAGGCCGAGGCGACCGTCGACGATCGGAATTGCCAAGTGCGTGTGGGTCAATGCGGCGCGGATATGCGCGGGCATGTCGTCGTTGCCCTCGGCGATATGACGGTAGAGCGATTGCTGCTCCGGCGCCAACCGCGCCAAGAACGCCGCTAGGTCGTCGAGCACATCGCGGTCGGCATTCTCCTGGATCAGGAGCGACGCGGAAGTGTGGCGAATGAAAACCGTGAGGAGACCGGTTCGATAGCGGTCGGCCTTCAATCGCGCTGCGACGTCGGCGGTAATGTCGTAGAATCCCTGCCCGCTCGTCGCGACCGTCAACTCATGGTGGGATTGACGCATCGTTCAACTTTGACCCGCCGGATACGCTTAAGCTAGGCTTTTACATGCCATCGGTTTTCGTTACCGGCGCCAATCGCGGCCTTGGCCTCGAATTCGCGCGGCAGTACGCCGAAGCCGGGTGGCAGGTCCTGGCGGCATGCCGAGCCCCGGCCGCAGCGAAGGCGCTCGCCGCGCTCGCCGAACGAAGCGCCGGGCGGGTGACGTTGTACCCGCTCGAGGTCACGCGGTTCGAGCAGATCGATACCCTCGCCGCCGAGTTGCGCGGCCAAGCGATCGACGTATTGATCAATAACGCCGGGATCGGTTGGCCGCCGCGCCCGCCCCGCGACGGCTTCGGTCGCACCGATTACGAAGAGTGGACAACAGTGATGCGTGTCAATGTGCTCGCGCCGATGAAGCTCTGCGAGGCGCTGGTTGAGAATGTGGCCGCCAGCCAGCAGAAGGTCGTCGCCATGATTTCGAGCAGGCTCGGCTCGATCGAGCTTGCGGCGAGCGCCGGCAACGATCACGTCTACCGGAGTTCGAAAGCTGCGCTTAACATGGTGACTAAGATGCTCGCCGGCTACCTTGAAGACCGTGCAATCGTCCCGGTCGCTCTCGGACCCGGATGGGTGCGCACCGATATGGGCGGCAGCGCCGCCGCGCTCGCGCCGGAGGAGAGCGTGGGCGGGATGCGGCGGATGATCGCCAAACTCAAGCGCACCGACGCCGGCGGGTTCTTCACCTACCAAGGCGATCGATTGCCGTGGTGATCGGGAGGCGAAACGTCGAACGCAAACCAGGGAGGATAGAATGCGGGTCAAACTAGGTCTCATCGGCGCGATCGTGGCAGCGGCCGTAACGTGGTCGTCGGCGCCATCGGCGCAGAATGCCGTGGTGCTTAAAGGCGTGACGCCATGGCAGGCGAGTTATTATTGGAGCGAGCCGTTTCTCATCTTTCAACGGATGGTGAATACGCGCCTAAAGGGCAAAGTGTCGGTCGACTATTTGGGCGGCGCCGAGGTGATCCCGCCCAACAATCAGTTCGAAGCGGTCCGCAACGGTACCATCGACGCGCTCCTCGCCGGTGCCAGCTACTATGCGGGCGAAATCCCCGAGTCGATGGCCGGGACGTTCTCGAAGAAGGCGGGATCCGAACTACGCAAGACCGGCTATTTCGACCTGATGCGGAAGATCCATCTCGAAAAGGGCAACGTGATCTATCTCGCCTCGATCGGCGGGGAAGCCGATCGGGCATTTCGCTTCTTCATCAAGAAGAAGATCGACAAGGCCGACTTCACTGGCCTCAAGCTCCGGGTGTCGCCGATCTACGTCGACATGGTCAAAGCGCTTGGCGGTACCCCGGTTAACATCGCGCCCGGCGAAGTCTATACCGCGCTCGAACGCGGCATCATCGACGGCGTCGCCTGGAGCTACGGCGGGATCACCGACTTCGGTTGGCAGGATCAAATCAAGTTCGTGGTCGAGCAGGCGTTTTATACCGGCGGCAGCTCGATCCTGATCAACAAGGCGGTATGGGACCGGCTTGCGCCGGAGGTGCGGGCGGAACTGGAGAAGATCGGCGCCGAACTCGAGATCGAAAGCGAGAAGTTCCACGGCGCGGCCGCCAAGCGCGAGGACGCGATGCTGAAAGGGCTCGGCCTCGAGTTCGTGAAGTTCGGCGACGCCGACAAGCAGAAGTACTTGAACGCCGCTTACGACCAGGCGTGGAAGGTGTTCGTCGAGAAGAACGCCAAGTACGGGCCCGACCTGATGAAGAGCGCACAGTAACTCCGAGCTGTTTGCGCGAAGGCCCCGCTCGCCCCGAGCGGGGCCTTTGTTATTTGGCAGCGCAGGTCGGCGGCGCGGTCTCGGTGCGGTGGGGATCGATCGCGATTCCCGTTGGCATGGCGTTGCGGCCGATCAGCATCGGTTCATTGAATCCGGTGCGATCGACCAGGTTGACTTCGGCCTCGATCGTCTGCGCGGCGACGCAAAACGCGAGTTTCACCACCGGGCGCTGCTCGGTGCCGCCGCCGTGGCGTTTGATCCGCATGGTACGCACGAGCTTGCGCTCGAATGTCGCGGCGCGACCGTTCGGCGCCTCCACTGTGAACCGGACCCATTTTTCGCCCTTGCGGTCGATGCGGCGAATGTCGAGCGCGTGGAGCGATGTCACGTCGGCGCCGGTATCGAGCTTCGCGCGAACCCCGATGTCGTCGGGCATCAATCGAACGTTTTCGAGATAACCGAGAATCGTGGTCTCGGCGCCGCTCGGCGCGACCCCGCCGGCGCCCAAGATCAGCGCCACCATGGTCGCCGCCGCGAGCCAATGCCGCGCGCTACGGGCCTGCCGGGGTCCGATGTTTGCTGGTATAAGTAGCGTCGGGGTCACGTCGGCCCCGTCATCCGGTCAACATTTTCACTACGCTACGATGGCGGCGGTGCGGGCGGAAGTCCCCTGTCGATGTCCGCACCGGATAGCGTGAGAGGCGAGGAATGAAGCAGCGCGGTTCGACTTCGGCCTCCGAGCCCGACGCCGCCGACGCCCCGACGTTGCCGGGCCGACGGGCGGGTTCGCGCCGGCGCGGCACCAAGCGCACCAAACTGCGGGTCGGCTGGCGCGAATGGGCGGCGCTGCCCGACTTGGGTATTCCCGCGATCAAGGCCAAACTCGATACCGGCGCTCGCACCTCGGCGCTGCACGTCTCGCATGTGCGCTGGCATGACGTCGACGGTAAGGACTGGGTCGAGTTCGACGCTCATCCGATTCAACACGACGACACCGTGACTCACCGGTGCTGGGCGCGAGCGGTCGATCGTCGCTGGGTTACCAACCCGGGCGGCCGACGCGAGAAGCGGTTCGTCATCAAGACCCGCATCGAGGTCGGCGGACGCACCTGGCCGATCGAGTTGTCGCTTACCAACCGCGACGACATGGGATTTCGGCTGCTGCTCGGCCGCGGTGCGATGCAACGCCGGGTCGTGCTGGATCCCAACCTTTCGTATCACACCGGTCGGCGTAAGGAGTCCCCGACGCCGGCGGCGGCAACCGCCGGGCGGACCCCCCACAAGCGCCGGCGTCGGTCGGACGAAGAGGAGTAGTTCATGCGTATCCTCGTGCTTGCGCGCAAGCCCAGCCTTTATTCGCACGCGCGCCTAGTCGAAGCGGCGAAAAAACGCGACCATGAAATTCGTATCGTCAATACGCTCCGCTGCTACATGAACATCTCCTCGCATAGACCGGAAGTGCGCTATCAAGGCGAGCGGCTCGAAGGCTTCGATGCCGTCATTCCCCGCATCGGCGCCTCGATCACGTTCTACGGCATGGCAGTCTTGCGCCAGTTCGAGATGCAAGGGGTTTATTGCGCCAACGAGTCGGTTGCGATCGGCCGGTCGCGCGACAAGTTGCGCAGCTTGCAGCTGCTGGCGCGCAAGGGAATCGGTTTGCCGGTGACCGGGTTCGCACATTCGCCGGGCGATTCGGACGATTTGATTCGCATCGCCGGCGGCGCGCCGCTGGTGATCAAACTCTTGGAAGGAACCCACGGCCGGGGCGTGGTCCTGGCCGACACTTATAATGCCGCTAAAAGCGTGATCGAATCGTTCGGCGCGCTTAATGCCTATTTCATTACCCAGGAATTCATCAAGGAGGCGGGGGGCGCCGACATCCGCGCGTTTGTTATCGGCGGCAAGGTCGTCGCCGCCATGAAGCGTCAGGGCAAGAAAGGCGAGTTTCGCTCCAACCTGCATCGTGGCGGCTCGGCGACCGCGATCCGTATCACGCCGGAAGAGCGTTCGACCGCCGTTCGCGCCGCCAAGACTCTCGGCCTCAATATTGCCGGCGTCGACATGCTGCGCTCAAACCACGGACCGGTGGTGATGGAGGTGAATTCATCGCCCGGACTCGAGGGTATCGAGGGCGCGACCGGCAAGGACATCGCCGGCGCGATCATCGAGTTCATCGAAAAGAACGCGCGCCCGAATCACAACCGAACCAAGGGCAAAGGTTAGGAACGATCGCAGCGAACGAGGCGACGATGCCGAAGAAAGCCCATTTTTCGGTCGCCGCCGCGAAGGCGGCGCCGATCCCGGCAGGACGCCGATCGGCGCTCCTGTTCGAGCACGGCTCGATGGCGCTTCGCTACTACGCGCCGCGTGGTATCGACCCGCAAACGCCGCACGATCAAGACGAGGTCTACGTCGTTGTGTCGGGGTCGGGCCGCTACACGGTCGACGGGGAGACCGCCTCGTTCGGAACCGGCGATGCGTTGTTTGCCCCGGCCGGATCCGACCACCGTTTCGAGTCCTTTACCGAGGACTTCGCGACCTGGGTCATTTTCTACGGTCCAACCGGCGGCGAGCACTGAAGCGCACGAAAAAATGAGTCGCCCACGGCTTGGCAAGGGGTGGCAAGCTTGGGCGGCCGACGATCACCGGTTGCTAACCCCGCTGGCGAAGTATCGACGTCGTCCGGTGCTGCGTTGTGGTGTGACCGCTGATCGATGCCGGCTCCTTGCGGATGGTTGACGCGGCACCGGTGTTCTCACCGGCCGGCTTTCGTCGTTCATCGGTGTTTCGCGGATGGCGACCCCGTTCACATCGCGCTCGCCGGCTTGCGCGCGGTGGCGCGACGGGAGTCGGTGGCTGCGACGTAAGCTGCGATTGCGCCGGTCGCGGTGCCCGATTAGGTTGCGCGTCCCGACCATGTCTACCCAGCCGCCCATCGACCCAGGCCCTTCGTCCGAGGTCCTAGCCGCGGTCGTACCGACCCGGTCCACGCTCGCACGCACGCTTTGGCTCGCGCTCGGCTGGTTCTTCGTCACCCTCGGCGCCATCGGCGTCGCGCTACCGATCATGCCGACCGTGCCGTTCCTGATCGTCGCCGCGTGGGCGTTCGGCAAGGGATCGGAGCGCTGGCGCAATTGGCTGTGGAGCCACCCTTTGTTCGGCCGCTACCTCCGGATTTGGCATCGCTACGGCGTCATCCCGCCGCGAGCGAAAGCGCTAACCGTGTTCGCCCTGTCGGGATCGCTCGTACTGATGTGGCTGATCGGCATACCGGTCTATGCGATCGCGGCAGCGGCCGCCATCATGGCGGCGATTCTCCTCTATATCATGAGCCGTCCGAGCCACCCGCCGGCCGACGCGCCGGATGAGGATCGCTACCCCTAAAGCGGGACCCTGATCTAGAACCAGCGCGGCGTTTCCGCGCGGTACGCGTCGTACGCGGCGCCGAACTTGGCGGCGAGATAAGCCTCTTCGCGCGCAATTACGCCGAACCTGAGGACAAGCACGAACCCGGCGACGAGCGCCGCCATCGGCAGACTCCCGACCGCCGCAGCAACACCTAAGTAGGCGAAGACCAGCCCTACGTAGATGGGGTTGCGGGAGCGTCGATAGGGGCCATCGGTCGCAAGCGCGGTGGTCGGTTTATGCGTTTGGAGGTTGGTCCCGACCGCTCGAAATCGAGCCAGGCTCGATACGAGAAGTACCGCCCCGACCGCAAAGGTCATGCCGCCGGCACCGTACCGGAACAGCGGCGGAACCGGGGGCGTCGGCCAAATCCACTCCGCCGCATACCCCAACGCTAACAGCGCGATTGCTATTAACGGCGGCGGCGCGATGACGCCGGGATTGTCTCTGACGGGGGGAATCGCAAACCTGCCCGATGGTCGTTAAATAGACAATACTGATGTCAATCTGGTCACGGCAACAGATTTTCACCGGGCTCACGCCCTTGAACTCGGCACGCGACGACCTAAATCCGAGAATTGCCGAATGCCCGAACGGGGTTCGGTCTAAACCCGGCCCGACCAGATCGGTGGGCCTTAACGCATGTCGCTCAACAGGAGGATATGTCGCTCATGTTTGCATTCGATTTCTCCCCCCTCTTTCGTTCGACGGTCGGCTTCGACCGCCTCGCGCAGATCGCGGAGCAGGTTTCGCGGCTCGACGATTCGGCTACGAGCTACCCGCCCTACAACATCGAAAAGTCGGACGAGGACAGCTACCGCGTTACGCTGGCGGTTGCCGGGTTCGCCGACAGCGAGCTCGCCGTCGAGGTCAAGGAAAATGCCCTCGTCATCGCCGGCCGCAAGTCCGAAAAGAATGAGTCGGGGGATCGCTATCTCCACCGCGGTATCGCCGCCCGCGATTTTGCTCGACGCTTCGAGATTGCCGACCACGTCCGCGTCGTCGGCGCTACGCTCGAGAGCGGACTTCTCCATGTCGATCTTGTGCGCGAGCTTCCCGAGGCGAAGAAGCCTCGACGCATTGTGATCACAAACGGAAGCCCCGGGCTGGTCGACAAAGCCAAGAAGCTGATCGACACCCACGCCGCCTGAACGGAGCGCGGGCGGAATGCATCAGGCGTTCCGCCCGTGCGACATCTTTAATACCGCCGCCGAATCGTCGCTAAACTAGCGTGCCGGCAAAACTCCGCTATGATCGCCGTCGTGCGGCTGCCGAGCCCTATTGCGGCAGCGCAAGACGTGGAAAATGCGATGACGACGGTGGGTCCGCCCGCTGCGCCCTTCAATGAGCGTGAACGGCAGCGGCATGCTCGACGCAATTTGACGCATTCGATTGCGTTACTGGCGGCGATGGTGGCATTGCTGTCGGGATGCGGGTGGCTGTCCTTCGGCGCGTGGGCGGCTATGGCGCTCGCGGTCGCTAGCGCAGCGATTCTGGTCCTGGGACCGATGGCCGCCCCTCGGCTAGTCCTCCGCTTCAACCGAGCGCGCCGTTTGCGGCCGTTCGAGCTGCCGGCGCTCGCGAGCTTAGTGCGAGAGCTGGCCGATCGAGCCGGGCTCGATGCCGTTCCGTCGCTTCTCTACATCCCTGACCCAATCCCCAACGCCTTTGTGCTCGGTCGCCGGCGCACGCCGATGATCGCGGTGACAGGCGGCCTGCTGCGGACCCTAGATCGACGCGAACTTGCCGGCGTGCTCGCGCATGAGATCAGTCACATCCGCCACAACGATCTATCGATCCTGGGCGTTGCCGCTTTGCTCGGGCGCCTCACGCTCTTACTCGCGGCGATCGGCGTCGTAACGTCGCTGGTCGGACTGCTGTTTGCCGTAGCCGGTCGCAGTGCAGTAACGATCGGGTGGATCGGAGCCTTGCTCGCGGCACCCGCTGCTGCGCTTCTCGTCTATGCCGCGCTTTCGCGTACGCGTGAGTTCGAGGCCGATCTCGGCTCTGCCGCCCTGACGCGGGACCCGCTGGGTCTAGTGTCGGCCCTCGTAACGCTCGAGCGCCATCGCGTGATCGGCTGGTTCGGTTGGTTCCTCCGTGGCGGTTCGGCAACGGTCGCGCCGACGGCTGGACCCCATCCGGGAACGCGAGAGCGAATCCGCAGGCTTCTTTCTCTGAACGAGGCGGGACGGTCGGAGCGACCGACCTACGGGATCGCAGTTGTCGTTCCAGCGGATTCCTTGACAAACCATCTAGGGTTGCGGCGTTGGTTCGCGCCAATGGCCTAAGTTGTGTCTACCGGGATTCCCTAATTGTGGCCTGCTGCCGGTTCGGTTGACACCAGCTTAAGCTAATTCGGTCTTCATTTCGAACTCCACGGGGCTCGCATAGCCGATCGTCGAGTGCCTGCGTCTCGGGTTGTAGAAGCGCTCGATGTAGTCGAACACGTCGGCCTTGGCCTCGT